>CAZHJE010000012.1:0-4792 GCA_964532965.1 uncultured Candidatus Saccharibacteria bacterium | reverse complement strand
CCTAAATGGTCAATTGAGATGCCAAATTTACTTAAACTTATATCAAAAATGGATAGTTGATTCCTAATTAGGGGCATATATGATAGCAAAAATTCTTCCAATTCATCTACTGAGTGTATTGGATAATATTTTTCTAACATAGTAATAGTATACCTAACTAGACGAAACCAAACATTTGGTGGAATATCATGAACTTTTTTTTAGTTTGTAGTGTTTGACTATTTCATTTGCAACCTGATTGGCAGATTTATTTGTGTTATCTATTATTAAACTTTCAGCCAGCTGTATTTCTGTAACTAAATCGTATTTATTCATCAATCCCTCTAATGCAGAATATTCTTTCATTTTCATAGTACCTTTTCTTGATTCATCCTGGATTCTTTTCTCCAAAGCGTGCTTTTCAGCAAACAGCTTTACAAACAAAACTTTCCCATTATTATTTTCAACCTTTTCTTTCATTTTTTTAACAAAGGGTTCATCTATTGGGTGTCCATACACAAAAGTCATGATTAAATCAATATTTTCTTTTGCCGCATTCTCAACAATATCAAGCCTGTATTTTTCATTGAGGGACTCTCCAATTTTTGATCCCCATGCGAATACAGAGTACACCAAATCAACGGTTAAATGAATGTGAAAAACTTTATAGTCAATTTTTTGTGCAAGAGCTTTTGCAACAGTTAACTTTCCTACTGCAGGAGTCCCATAAATAAAAATTAAATTCATTAAAGCCTCTCTTTTAAGTCTGACCAATTAATAACTTTTGCCCAATTCGAAAGTGGAGTGTCAAAGATTTTATTTTTATCCTCTGTCTTTCCTGTTGCGTGATCAACACCTTCGGCCAAAATTAATGGATAATATCCCCGCCAAGATAACTCTTGTGCTGCAGAGAGAACGCAACAATCGATAGTTAAGCCCAATAACACTGGGGTAGCATCTTTTGGATTTCCTATGTTCTTTTCTAGCCAATGTGTAAATCCTTGTGAATTTTGGTAGGGTACCCCTGGCGTATTATTAGCATCGCCAATATTTTCCCTTATCCAAATAGGCGAATTCATACATTTTACCCAAAGAGATTTTCTTAGTTCTTCAGGAAGTAAAGATTCATATCCCCAAGTGCCAGGGTGACAACAATCTCCCCTATCTCCTGGTCTTGGTTGTCTATAGTCAGATATAATCTCATTAACCTTTAAATTATTTTTGGTTAGAAATGGAAATAATGTATTCTTTAAAAAATTTACTGAAGGTTTTGGAGAATAGTATTTTCCTCCCTCGGATGCAAAATCATTTTGTAAGTCAACAAGTATAAATGTATATTGCATATGGTGATTATATCACTTCAACGGCATATCCCACTAGCAAAGATTAATGCTTGTTTTTGATTGTGATAAAAGTAATTATTTTATTGCTTAAAATTTATTTCTTACCCAATAACTTATCTGTTTCAATTACCGCATCACCTCTTAAAAACTGTGACCACCACCAATCTTGAGGGCTACTCTTTTTCATTTCATAGGCTAACTTCTTTGCCGATTTGGTACGCATGCCTGGTACTCTATCTTTAAAATCAGATTCAAACCATTTTTGAGCAAGTTTATTACCTTGCCACATTAATACCCACTCCTGATATAATTGTTCTACGCTATCGGCATCTTTAGCACACTTAGACTCGATTGTTTCTCTTTCGTCATATTCATTAAGAAGCTCTAACAAGTCTTTTCCAAAGTCAAAACCACTAAACTGATCTTTAATTGCCTGTTTTTCATCGTTGCGGCCATAGTGCTTTGCAACGAGATCAAAGTCACCAGTTCTGGCTTCTGCCAAGTCATGAAATACTGCCATAGCAATTGATTTTACTGCGTGTTCGTGTGATAGACCCTCCATGCGTGATATACAATAAGCAATTATAGAAACATGATGACTGTGAGATGCCACAGTATCAAATGTAGTGCCTAAATGTCTATTGTGTGCACGTGGCATCAACATTAAAACACCTGATTGTTGTATAAGGTAAAGAATTCTTTTAATCATAGCGTCATTATATCAGTCGAGTTATTCTCCACCAACTACACCAAGATAGAAAATCATTTCGTTATTATAAGAGTAAAAAACAAGCGTTAATCTTTTTGATAAGGTATTATTAACAATTTTACAAACCTTTTTTCCTGCTATGTTTAAACCAAAGAATTCCAAATAAAACAGTCGTTAAAAGTGTTTCAATGGGTATAACAAAGCTAGTTAAAGTGCAACCTACACCTCTACAATCAACACAGTCCATACCTGGTGCCAAGTAATTATTTAAATACAATGTCCAACTAATTGAACCTAACGCATATCCACTTGGTGGACAACCACAGCACGTAAAAGGGCTGATTTTAAGAAGTGCGATAACAAGAGTAATTAAAATCGACACCACAGTTAGTACTTTGTATATATCTTTTTTGTTCATCAGATAAATCGTACCATAACTGAAATAATACTTGAAACCAATTTTTATAAGCTATTATTAACTAAGGTGAAAACTCTTTTATACTAAAACCACTTTGTCTGAGTCAATAAACAATAGATTTATATCTGCTCTTTTACCTGTCTCTGAAATCCATCCAAGACTTAAAGACTCTTTAGTGCCATCCTTAGGAGAATAATCAGAAAACCTACATTCTCCTTCAATTTCTGATGGGCTTCCAACTAACAAGTTTAATACATATTGATAGTCATTTTTATTCACTAACTCATATTCTTTACCTCTGTATGTAATTATTTCTTTTCTGCCAATATCTTCATCAAGAATTTCTTTTATATGTTTAACATTCTCCTCTGCAAAATAAAATTCCTCATCATTCTTAATTGCTAACAGAAAGGAATTATCACTAAATAATATTTTTATATACTCTCCGCCCTCTTTTAAATAATTTTTACTAATTAATCTAACCATTGCCTTAATGGTTTTTTCATTTCCATTTATTATTAACTTAGTAGACTTTGTTGGATTATCTTGTAATTTTGTGTAAATTGTTTGGAAATTATTCATATGACTATTATATCAGTTACGATCGTACTACTGGTTGTTGTGCACTTTTTTGTTGTGCTTAAAAGTAAAATACAAAATTGCACACCCTATAAGTATTAGGGCAAAAAAGAAAGCATCCATAGCCATAGTATCTGGGGCAATTCCCCCAAAGTTTATATGAAACTGAATAAGCCGAGGTCTAGTAATTAAAAAAAACGCTGCTGAATAAGTAATAACTGAGATCGAAATAATGACTGCAACAATCTTTTTCATGGTTAAATTTTAACAGAAAGTTAGAATTTTTACATGTCATTAAGCTGTAACTTATAAAGAATATTGTTACGACAATTTGTGTTCTTTGGCAAAGTATTATTAACGATGTTTCAAACTTTTTTCAATTAGAGCACTCAATATCTTTAACTTAATTAAGTCTGCTTTTGCATTTCGTTTCTTGTGTAAAAAGACTAATAGGTATTTTTCATATAAAGTATCTGTAGACAACACACGATACGAATAATTCATAAAATTTACTTTCTTATCCGCAAGATGCACACTTGAAAACAAGTGGTTTTTATCCTCAACACTAAAAAACTCGACCTCTATATTGTCTTTTTTAAAGAAATGCATATCCGGCCACTTTGGTTGTCCCTTTCTATACCCTAATTCTAATAGTAAAGTTGATAACTTAGACACTTCACTGTTTTTAGTAGTTAAATCAATATCATTTAGCTGTTTAAAGTATCGCCCTGCTAGTATTGTTAATCCCCAAGAACCGGTAATCCAAAACTTTACTCCTCTTTTATCTGCTTCAGTTACTAATTGAGTTAAAAAATTGAGACTTTTATTTGTATTCTCGTCTGGTGCTATTTCTTTATCCTCAATAAAGTGAATTATATGTCTATCTATAAACAGCAAAAAAATGACTAATAATTGTTTCATTAAGAAAATTATACCAGTTCAACATTGCCACCAACTATTTTTAAGATTGAAAACTATTTAATTGTTATTAGATGAAAGAATAAGTGTTATTTCTTTTGTACGCTATAATTGACTAGTGGACGACCTAAATCTACAAAAGAAACTGGATAAATTAGCTGAAGTGTTTGATATAAACAGCGTATTAACACTTAATGCCAAATCACCTAGCAACATAGCCTCTTATTACAAAACTAATAAACTAGCTTATAAATTTTTTCATAGTAAAACAGATTTTATACATGCGGGTATAAGTGAAGAGCAAACATATTCTGAAAAAGATTTATTCAAACAGGCTGAAATTATTGAATCATATTTCACTAACGCAACAACAAAAGTGCTAGAGATAGGCTGTGGAAAGGGTAGAAATCTTGAATATTTAGCGAAAAGAAATTCTGGTATTGACTTTTACGGCTTAGACTTAGTTGGTGGGCAAACAGATATAGCTATAAATAAGGCAAATAAAGTTAAAAACATGTATGTAGAGTATGGCGATTACCACAACCTAGCGCAATTAAATGATAAAAAATTTGATGTTGTTTTTGTTATTGAGGCTTTGTGTCATTCTAATGATAAAGCTAGTGTTGCACGAGAAGTTGCTAAAATATTGAACACTAATGGCTTATTTATTATATTTGACGGCTATCTTGGCGTTAAAATAAATTCATTAAATAAGTATTCAAAAAAAGCGTGGGAGTTAGTAGGAAAAGGCATGATGGTAGACGCCTTTGAAGAATATAGTACTGTAAAAGATAAGATTATTAAACAGGGGTTTAGTCTAGAAAAAGAACTAGATTACTCTGTAAA
>CAZHJE010000011.1:0-19092 GCA_964532965.1 uncultured Candidatus Saccharibacteria bacterium | reverse complement strand
TCATAACTGTAATCTTTTGTATATACTTTGGGCTTAAATTTGGACATTAAAACTATATTAACATTATCTTTTTTATAGTGTAAGGTAGAACAAATTCAGCTTTTACTTTTCCAGTCTTCACCTTTAAATCTAAATTGTATAAAAGTTCATATATCTTAAGTAACATGTCTAGTGTATACATGGCAGCTTGTTTTTTTAATTTAGATCTAACAAATGGTGGTGTAGTTTCCATCAGCTTACTATCAGTTATGTATATTAATAAGTTTCTATAGCCATAGACTAGCATTGCTAAAAGATATATTGGGTCTTCAGTTTCTTCTAATGCTTTTAGTTCTTCAAAGGCTTTTTTTTCGTCTTTTTCGATAACATAGTCTACAAATTTAAAAACATTACTCTTTATTTCTTCCTTATTTAGAAAAATACTTTTTTTTGTTTTTAGATTTAACTCTTTGAGAAATATATTGTTTTTTGGTAATTCTTTTGTCGCCCATAAAATAATTTGATTTTGCGATTCGTGTTGTACTAATATATTCAATAAATTTTTTTCCCCGGCAGTAGATTTTGTTATGTCAACTATTACAAGTGGTTTCGATGAAAATATATCTTGCGAACCTAGCGTTGTTATTAGTGTGGTTTGAGATAAATTTTCGATATTAAATTCTAATGTGTTGCCGTTTTGTAATTTTTGCTTAATTTTAAGAATTTGATCTCTTGTTTTTTCTAGATTATTTCCATGAATAAGAAAAATCATTAGTCTCCAAAAATATATTTCTGTACGTATGCATGCAGTTGTGAAAAGTTTCCTGCTTTTGGAAGCAACACATAAGCACCTCCATATAAACTAGTATCTTCTGGCGCGTATAAAAGCCCACCTTGATCGGCTGCACTTCTGTCGTCAAGTACTATTGATTTGATTTTATTAAAATCTATTTGTTGAGACAAAAGATAAAAGTTTTGAATTTCAGTAAATCCAATATTTGTTTCAACATTATCTTTGTAGGTATCATATAGTTCTTTTAGCTTTGTTGGATTTATTATCGTATCTAAAGTCAATGCTTTATCTTTTACGGCCATAATAACCTTTTGTTGTCTTGCGGACCGTGCAAAATCAGTTCCCTCATTATTGTCCCCTTTTCTAGATCTTACAAATTTAAGTGCAGTGTCTCCGTTCATAACTTGTGTGCCTTGATCAAAATGTACAGTTTCGTACCGTTCACTAAGCGGGGCATCTTCTTTGCCCTCTACTGGGTAGTAATAATCTGTAAAGCTATTATCAACTGTTACTAGAACCCCACCCATTATGTCTATAACCTGTCTAAATATATTAAAATCTATAACAGCATAATAGTGGAGTGGTATTCCAAGCACATTTTCAACAACTTTAGTTGTATCTTTTACTCCACCAGTCGCATATACAGCATTTATTTTCGAATATCCACTATTTGGGTTTGGTAAACTTACCCATAAATCTCTGGGTAGTGAAATCAGTGTTACTTCACCGTCTACATTGCTAATAGAAGCAACAAGCAGAGTATCTGTTAAAACTGATGTGATTTCACCTACGTTTCTTTTGTCTGATCCTAAAATTAAAATATTAGTTCTACCGTCTGTTTCTTTTAGTTCAGCACTATTTATTGTTGCCACAATTGTTACAGGATTAAATAGTGCTTTTACGTCGTTTTCAAATAGAAGTCCGGCAATTGCTAAACTTGCAACTATACCTATAAAGGTTAGTATAATGTATTTATATTTAAAACCAGCTTTATTATTTGATTTACTAGTTTTTTCTTTTAATTTACTATTTTTGCAAATGTTTACATATTTCATAAAATGTAGTTACTTTCAAACTTGCGTTACCTATTAATACCCCATCAAGTGCGACTATGCTAGACAATTGTACAACATTATTTTCATTTACAGAACCTCCATATAAAACTGGTGTATTAGTAGGTAAAAGTGTTTTCATATGGGAAATACCTTGTTCAATGATTTTAGGATCTTTCGCGAAATACTCACCATTTTTAGAGATATTATTTGAATCTTCCCAAGCAAGGATGCAGTCGTCTATGTAGTATTCAGTACATTTAATCGGATCTTGAAAACATATTATTGGAGTTATGTTTTGTTGTTTACATAGAGCTGCTTTTTTAAGGGTTTCCTCCTTTGTTGCCCTACTTTCGCTATGTCCCACGATGCAATATTTGCAAACTTCAGCTATGTGTCCTATTGCTATTTCACCTGTGTGCGCTCCAGCTTCGTATATAGACGTATCTTGTGCGCAAAGCGTCACATTTTTTATGTTTAATTCATTAAGATATTCTCTTGTTGGATATAGATGTATACTACTTGGCGCTATTAATATATTTACATTTTGGGTAGCAAGTCCTTGCCATTCATCTAGCCAATTTTTTATATCATTAACTCCCATATTTAATTTCCAATTTGCTATAACATATCTTTGTATCATTGGTACATCTCCTTTAAAATTTGTTGAATCATGTTTGGTACTGCTTCTATATCTTCATGAGTTTGTGCATACCCTAAAACGTTTAGACAAGAGAATATTATGCCAACGTCAGAGTATATTGGTTCTGCGTATTTACACGCAATCAAGCTATGAATCAGTACATTACCGCCTATTTCACCTATTCTAGATTTTGCACACCCCATTGGGCATCCCGAGCATGACGGATATGAATTTTTTTCTACCAGTAATTCATTACTTTTTGACAATATTTTTTTATACATTTCTTCGTATTTTTCTTTATTTTCAATCGCAAATGTTTTAGTTCCAGTTATGACCATGCCGCCAATACCCATTTCTATTAGTTTTTCATCAAAAAACGTATCATCAGCTATAAAATATTCATCTAAAAAAAATTTCCCATTTAATATACTAAGTGAACTTTTTTTACCCGGCAGCCCAAAAGAAAGAATATCCGAGTCTTTTGGTCTAAAAATTACGTTCTCATTTTGTATATCTAAAATTACCCCTGTTGGGTTTTTTCCAGTTAGTACTATGGCGTCTATTCCTGCAAACCTGAGCCTGGTAGATAGGGTACCTCCAATGTATAAATCTTCAATTACTCCCTTATTTTCAAAAATGATCGCAGTTTTTGATGCAAATGGGAAAAACCCATTAAGAGGTCCTGTTGCAATAACTACAATATCTTCTTGATAATTATCGTAAATTAGCTTTATGCCAAGTCCCACACCACCAATATATATACCCAAATTATCAAGCGCTTTTGTTTCATATGTTTGTTTTTCTAAATCTACAAATAATATTTTTCTGGTCATGTTATTCTAATAACGTCCCTTCTTCTTTACTATCTATTTCTTGTATGGTAAAGACCTGTGTTGGACATATCTCTACAAGTTTTTTTATGTTATGTTCGTTAATCATTGGATCGAGCTCTACTTTAAATACTATTTCTCCTAACAAGTCATTTGGATCAGCACTTTTAAAAATTCTAATAGGAGATCCTTCTAGTCCTACTTTGTTTAATTGCCGTTGTATTTCAAAAATACATAACTCACAGCCGATACATTTTTGCAGAAATGTTACTTTTAAAATTTTTACCATATTATTTTAATGCCTCTATTCCAACGAGTGTTTCTTTTGTTAAAAATTCTAACATTGCTCCGCCCCCTGTCGATTTAAAACTAATATTCGCGTCTGAATTAAAGTCGTTTATTGCAGCGATAGTGTTACCACCCCCAACAACACTCAAACATTTATTTGTTGTTGCCATATCTATTGCTTTTATAATTTCTTTTGTACCACGTTGATTCTCTTTTTCTTCTATAGCGCCCATAGGACCAGCCCAAACAAGTGTTTTAGCATACGATATTATTTTTATGTAATTTTGTATAGTTTTTGGCCCGATATCTCTATTGTTATTCACATAATCTATTGGTAAAAGTAGATTGTGTGGGATTTGTTTTTTCCAGTCTTGTCCCATTTTACCACCAAGTAAGACATAATCTGCAGTTGAAAGAAATTTATCAATTGTTGGTTTTTTACTTTCGATTTTTGCACCACCGATTATTATTATTAGTGGCTTTTTTGGAGAATCTAGTATCATTTTCATGTACTGTATTTCTTTAAGTAGTTGCAAACCAGCATATGCAGGCAGTAGTGTTGGAAGAGAAACAATTGAGGCGTGCTTTCTATGGGACGTAGCAAAACAATCGTTAACATAAACATCAGTTTTAGTTGCTAAACTTTTTGCAAACTGCATGTCATTTTTAATTTCACCTATATCAAATCTTAAGTTTTCTAATAATTCATATGAACCATTACCTAGATGCTTATCAAAAAATGGCTTTAAAACCTTAGTGCTTAAACTTTTTATATCGTTAGTGTTATTTAAGTTTGGTTGCCCTATATGTCCCGCCAAAATTATTTTTGCATTTTTTTCTTTTAAATATTTTAGTGTTTCAAGATTATGTTCTAGCCTAAAATAATCTTCGACCTTGCCGCTTTTTACTGGTACATCAATATCACATCTAACGAGCACTCTTGTACCAGAATTTATTTGTGCTTCTTTTACAGACTTAATCATATAGCCTAATTTTACATGTTTTTTGCGTTTTAGTATAAAGGTGTTGCAATTTAGTTTGTTGCCACTTACAATGAATAACTAGTTTATGGCTACATTAAAAGAATTAAGAGACATTAGATTAAATAAATTACATACCCTTGAAAAAATGGGTTTTAACTCTTATCCTGCAGATTCTCAAAAAGATGAAACAAACAATGCTGTTGTTACAAATTTCACAAAGTACGAAAATAAAGAAATTTCATTAACGGGGTACATTAAATCTATTAGATCGCACGGGAAATTAATTTTTTTTGATTTACAAGATCAATCGGGCGCAATTCAAGTATATATCAGAGAAGATACTTTAGAAAAGACTAATATCAAGACTCAAAATATTGGCTTTGATGACCTTAGCTTATTAGATTCAGGTGATTACATTCAAGTGCTTGGGATAATTACAAAAACACAATCTGGTGAAATATCTATTCTTGCAAAAAGCATAAAAATATTATCTAAATCTTTACGCCCACTGCCAGAAGAATTAAAAGATCGCGAAACTAAAATGCGAAGGCGATATCTTGATATAAAAATAAATGAAGACGTTAAAAATAGATTTGTGCGGCGAGCAAAATTTTGGAAAGAAACCAGAAATTTTTTAGATTCAAGAGGCTTTTTAGAAATGAATATTCCAGTATTAGAGGCAATTCCTGGAGGTGCGGACGCAAATCCATTTGTTACTCATATGGATTCGATAGATGAAGATTTTTATCTTAGAGTTTCGCAAGAATTGTATTTAAAAAGGCTAATTGGGGCAGGTTATGAAAAAGTATATGAAATAGGACCAAGATTTAGAAATGAAGGATTATCTGACGAGCATTTACCAGAACATATCGGTATAGAATTTTATTGGGCTTATGCAGATTGGCAAGAAGGTATGCACCTTGTGACAGATATGTTTTTACATATTTTAGATACAGTGTATGAAGGTAGAAGAAAGTTTAACATTCGAGGATTTGAAGTTGATTTTTCTGGTGATTGGGAAGTTGTAGATTTTGGCACTGTACTCAAAGATAAGTATGACGTAAATATACACGATACTTCGATAAAAGAGATAACTAAGCAATTAGAAAAGCACAATATAAAATTTGCTCCGGGTATTAACATTAGTCGTGGCATTGATTTGCTTTGGAAAGATATTAGAAAAACCATTGCGGGGCCGGTGTATTTAATAAATCATCCAAAGTATTTGTCCCCATTGTCAAAATCACACTCAAATAATCCGCTGGTAGTACAAAGGATGCAACCTATCATCGCAGGTAGTGAACTTGGTAATGGGTGGTCAGAGTTAAATGACCCGCAAGATCAGTTAAGAAGATTTTTGGAGCAGCAAGAATTAAGAGATGCTGGTGATAAAGAAGCACAGTGGTTAGATATTGATTATGTTGAAATGCTTGAATATGGGATGCCGCCAACATTTGGTTGGGGACACGCCGAAAGAGTATTTTGGTTTCTTGAGGATGTAGCTGCAAGAGAAGGTGTGCCATTTCCCCAACTTAAATATGATGTAGATTCAGTTACAACGCAAATTTATCCCGAAATTAATTTTGAATCGGTACGGGACAAAAAAGATACATTATCTGCTGCACATAAAGAAAACAAAGCTAGTGTTTTAGAGACTGAGGTGTTACTAAGTAAAGAAGAAGCAAATAAGTTGCTAGAAAAATATATACAAGATGATTATCAAAAATTGCATTCAAGAATGGTGGCCGAAGTACTAAAAGAATATGCAAAAAAATATGGCGAAGATGAGGATTTGTGGTATTTAACCGGGTTATTCCATGATTTAGACTATTATGAATATCCCAATGAGCATCCAACTAAATCAATAGAATGGTTTAAAGAATGGAAATTACCTCAGAGCTTGATTCAAGCAGTTCAAGCTCACGCATTCGATAGGACTGGGATACATCCTCAAAATAACTTAGACAGTGCATTAATAGCGGTAGACGAGCTATCAGGATTACTATATGCATATAGTCTTATGCGAGAAGGTGGTTTTAATGGTATGGATGCTGCTGGAGTAAAGAAAAAATTTAAAGACAAAGCATTTGCTGCAAAGATCAATAGAGGTGATATATCTTATGGTATAGAGAAGTTTGGAGTTGATTTTAATGAACATGTGACCTTTATGATTGATATATTTAAAAACATGGTTTAAACAGGGTCTGGTTCTTGACATCTTATCACTCCGTTTGTTACTCTGATAAAAGAGTTACACGCACAAATTTAAAACTTTTTATATGAGGAATACTTTTAAGTCTATACTACATAAGAAAAGCGTTTTTTTGCTATTTATATTATTATTGACTTTATTAAGTGGTATCTATATTGGAAGCATGTCCCAGAATAGTTTACTTTCTAAATATTTGTTTAATTTTCTTAAAAAGAATACCTCCGAACAACTTTATGCTGGTGATGATACTTTATATCCTGACAGTTCAAGTGAACTTTGTAATTGGAGTACTGCAGACATTGCAGAAAAAGTTTCTGATTCAGTTGTTACAGTATCTGTAAAAACGGTGGAATTAGACTTTGGTGGTGGCGTTGATTTATTTGACTATTTTGGATTTGTTCCCAGTAAACCCCTTTCTTATAAAGAGGTAGAGCAAGATATTGGTACCGGATTTATTGTTGGAGTTGATAAATTTGTGATTACTAATAAACATGTAGTCTCAGACATTGAAGCAGCGTACAAAATAATTGACGAAAACGGCAAAGAATATAAAGTTTTAAATATTTATCGTGACCCTGTTAACGATATTGCGATTTTGAACGTAGACGGATTAACACTTGAGAGTATTGAACTTGGTGACTCTGACAAATTAAGAGTTGGCGAAGATGTTATTGCTATTGGAACAGCTCTTGGTGAGTTTAGACATACTGTTACTACTGGTGTCGTTTCTGGTTTAGGTCGGGGAATTACTGCAAGCGATGCTTTTGGAGAATCTTCCGAAGAACTTACTAATGTCATTCAGACTGACGCTGCGATTAATCCAGGAAATTCAGGTGGGCCTCTTATAAATAGATGTGGTCAGGTAATTGGAGTTAATGTTGCGACCTCTAAAGGTGCTGAGAACATAGGTTTTGCAATTCCAATAAATACTATTAAAAGTTCACTTGATATTTTTAACGATACCGGAAAATTTGAACGTCCTTTTTTGGGTATTAAATATAATGTAATTTCTGAACAAGCAGCGCTAAGAAATGAGATTCCTGTTGGAGTGTATGTTGTTGAAGTAGTGGAAAACTCTAGTGCCGATGACGCAGATATTAGGGTTGGCGATATAATTGTAGAATTTGATAATGTAAAATTAGCGGGCAGTGATTTGCCTGACCTTGTTAGTAAGAAAAAAGTAGGTGATAAAGTTAATTTAAAAATTTATCGTTGGAATGATGACACTACGATTGAGAAGAACGTTGTACTTAAAGCAAATACACTATAGTCTTTAAACACCATATGATATAATTATCCTGTATTATGTTGGACATCAAATATATTAGAGAAAATAAAGATGATGTTAAAAAAGCAGTTGATAATAAGCAACTGACTGGAACTGTCGATATAGATAAACTCTTATTACTTGATGAAAAACATAGAAATTTATTAAGATTAGTCGAAGAACATAGAGCTTTAAGAAATACACTTTCTGAAAACATAGCCAAAGTGCCAGACACTGAAAAACAAAACTTAATCCTTGAAGCAACCAGAGTAAAAGAGGAGTTAACTAAGCATGAGACTGAATTAAAAACGCTCTCAGATGAAATAGAAAATATTATGCTTTGGGTACCAAATGTTCCGGCTGCGGATGTTCCATTTGGGAAAGGCGAGAATGATAACGTTGTTATAAGAACTGTTGGAGAAAAACCTGAATTTAATTTTAAACCAAAAGACCATCTTGAGCTTGGTACTGCATTAAACATTATTGATACGCAGCGAGGAACAAAAATTGCAGGCTTTAGAGGTTATTTTTTAATAAATGAAGGCATGCTACTTGAACAAGCAATATTAAAATATGCGTTAGACTTCATGGTAGAACAGGGATTCACGCCAATGAGTGTTCCAATCATGGTTAATAAAGAGTATTTGCTTGGTACTGGTTACTTTCCGTGGGGGCTAGAAGATCATTATTATACGCAAGATGATCAAGCATTGATTGGTACTGCAGAAGTTTCGTTAACTTCATATTATGCAAATGAACTATTAGACGAAGACATGCTCCCAGTTAAACTTGTAGGGTTATCGCCGTGTTTTAGAAGAGAAATTGGCAGCCATGGCAAAGATACTAAAGGTGTATTCAGAGTGCATACATTTAATAAAGTAGAGCAAGTTGTTTTAGCTTTGGCCGATGAAAATGAAAGTATTAAGTGGCATGAGCAAATGCTCTCGTACACTGAACAATTACTTCAGAATTTAAAAATACACTATCAAGTACTTCTGATGTGTACTGGCGATATGGGAGCAGGGCAAAGAAAAAAATATGATATTAACATTTGGTTTCCAGGACAAGCTATGTATAGAGAAATTGGTTCGGCGTCATATTTTAATGACTTTCAAGCAAGAAGATTAAATATGAAATACAAAACAAAAGACGGTTCTACAAAGTATGTGTATACCTTGAACAATACTGTAGTACCAACACCAAGATTTTTAGCAAACTTAATCGAAACATATCAGCAAGAGGATGGTAGTATATTAATACCCGATGTATTACACAAATACATGAACGGCATTAAAAAAATTAGTATTAAAAACTAATGAATATATTTACTAATATTAAAAAACCAGAAATTCTTTACGAAACAACCTCAAAATTTAATGGTAAAGTCGAAGTTACTAAACTTGGAGCTAACACTTATCTAAAAGCTGACGGTATTACCCAATCATTAAATTTTTCATCAGAGCATATATCTGCGCGTGTTTGGGGACGGCTTGTCGATTTGTTAAGAGAGCTAGAAGGGAATGTACTTGACCGTGTCTTAATACTTGGGCTTGGCGGAGCGACTATGCAGCATTTGATAGCAAACGAATTTCCAAATACTAATATTGTTAGTGTTGAAATAGATCCCGTAATAGTAGACGTTGCAAAAAGATATTTTGAATTGGATGCAATACCTAATCATGAAATAATTATTGATGATGCTTGTCGTGTTATTTTAGACCCCCCAATGTATGGTCTTTCGCCATATTCTTTTAGAGTGATAATAGTTGATATATTTTGTGGCGATAAATATCCTGAACTTGGTAATTCCGGCAATTTTTTTGCTCATCTCAAAAGATTAGCTATGCCGCAAGGTCTTGTTATATTTAATAGATTTTATAGAGAGCACCAACAAGAAGAAGTAGACGCATTTATTGAAAATATATCAGAATTTTTTGGTGACGCGGATTCAATTACTATACCTGGGAAGACCAATGCAGATAATATTTTAATTTATGCAAGAATTTAAACTTAGTTATTAATTATGTTTGTATATCAATCAATAATCTTGGGTATAGTGCAAGGTCTTTCAGAATTTTTGCCAATTTCGTCATCAGGACATTTGTTAATTTTACCCATAATTTTAAAGTGGCAATCATCACCGCTGGTATTTGATGTAGTACTTCATATAGGCACCTCACTTGCGCTAATAATCTATTTTTTTAATGATTTAAAAAGCATAGTCTTATCGTTTATTAAAGATTTGGTATCTAATAATTTAATAGTCTCAAAATATTCTGAAGAATCTAGATTAGGATTATATATTTTACTTGGTTCAATACCTGCAGGGGTAATAGGCTTTTTAACACAAGACATTATTGAAAATACATTTCATGCGGGTACAGCAAAGGACCTATTATATGTCGCAACATTTTTATTATTTGGAAGTATTCTAATGTTTATTTCTGAAAGATATTTTGCTGGTAAAAATAGTGACAAAGAGTCAAATAAATTGGCATATTCAAAAAGTCTTTTAATCGGTTTGTTTCAAGCATTGGCGCTTTTTCCTGGCGTCTCTAGGTCGGGAGCTACAATATCGGGAGGTTTGATTTTTGGATTATCAAGAGAAAAGTCTGCAAGATTTTCTTTTCTTTTATCAGTTCCAATAGTGGTTATTGCAGGCAGTTTTAAAGTGTATAGTTCATTTTCACAACTTATGTCTCTTGGAAGTTTGGTGGTTTTTGGTGGGGTTTTGGCTAGTTTTATAACTGGTATTTTGTGCATTAAACTTTTGTTAAGCTATTTAAAAACCCACTCAATCTATCTTTTTATTTTTTATAGATTAATTTTATCTGTATTGCTTGCCATTGTGTATTTTGGATCGAGGTAAATTATACAGCTAAATCATCATAGGGGTTTTCGATTTTTACATATTGTCTTTGTGCCCTGCTTGTTCTATCTAAAAATGTTCTTATCGCTGTTTCTACTCTGCTTCGCTGTTTCGGAAGCTGTCCGTTTTCAGCTATTAATTTGCCATAGCGAACTATCACTTTTTGAGTAGTTGTTGCTTCGGGATTTGGGATTTGTACTTCAAGATTACTACCCAGCATTGCATTTGGTATGGTGTGTATCTCCTCATATGGCACATCACACACGACCACCTCACCATTTTTTGTAGTATAGTCTAACGCAATTGCTGGTGAGGGGCTCCAAAAAGCATTTCCAGCTTGTTTTTTTGAATCAAAGCCCCCCGAGACACCTCTATATAATCTAACGTGGTTTAGTGGGGGATTTTCTGGAAGACCCGTTCTGGGTACTGCTGCAAAAATTGCAACTTCCGCCCTGAATCGTGTCGTTGTAAGTTCAGTTGCTTGTTCTGCTACCATACTCTCTAATTCTTGCATTTCTTTGTCTGTAATTGCTCCGTTTTGTATTCCAGTATACAATACAGCTAGTGCCTTGTTTTGTTTCCCCAGTGCTGTTTTGTACCTGCGGATATCACTTTCAAAGGTTTCTTCCAATGTATCTAATGTTTCTCCTTTCTCTTTCAACTGATTAACTGCGTTTGTAGGACTGTATAAATTTTCAATACCAAAAGGAGATCTAAGTGTATTACTTGTCATGTATAACCAATGGTACACACATACTTATTTGTGTGCAATGATATAATCATACAGTTATGTTTAAAGCATTGTTTAATCCTAACGAAAAACAACTAAATAAACTAAAACCACTTGTTGAAAAAATTAATTCTTTAGAACAAGAATACTCCCAATTAACAGATGCTCAAATAATTGAAAAAACAAATAATTGGAAACAAGAAGTAATTAAAATCCCCGAAAAAGAACATGCGAAGTATTTGGATGACACCTTACCCTATGCTTATGCAATTGTAAGAGAGGCCTCTAAACGTGCATTGGGTATGAGACACTACGATGTACAACTAATGGCAGGTATAGTTCTTCATCAAGGCAAAATTGCAGAACAAAAAACAGGTGAGGGAAAAACACTTACAGCAACATTACCATTGTATTTAAATGCTTTAACGCAAAAAGGAGTTCATCTTGTAACTCCAAACGATTATTTATCAAGACATGGTGCAGGGTGGATGGGTAGTTTATATATTAAGCTTGGGTTGTCAGTAGGTGTGATTATGGATCAAAGAGCGTTTGTATATGATCCAAATTATGAAACACAAGAATTTAAAGATGACTATTCAAAACACTTAAAAGAAGTACCAAAACAAGAAGCCTATAAATGTGACATTGTTTATGGAACAAATCATGAATTTGGCTTTGATTATTTAAGAGATAATATGGCAATGAGATTAGACCATATTGTTCAAACAAATCCACTTGGCGAATTTGGAATACACCATTTTGCAATAGTTGACGAAGTAGACTCAATTTTAATTGATGTTGCCAGAACACCATTAATTATATCTTCGTCATCTGCACAACCCACTGAACGTTACGCAAAAGCCGATGCCATTGTTAAGCAGCTAATAAAAACTACAGATTATGATGTCGATGAAAAATTTAGAAACGCATCACTAACAGACCTTGGGATTAGAAAAGTAGAGAATATGCTAGGTATATCAAACTTATACGAACAAGATTTTGAAATGGTCCATCTTCTCGAACAAGCATTAAGTGCACATGCTCTTTACGAAAAAGACAAGGACTATGTAGTTAAAGATAGCAAAGTCGTTATAGTAGACCAGTTTACTGGCAGGCTACTTCCTTCAAATAGATTTTCACACGGACTTCATCAAGCTTTAGAAGCCAAAGAAAAAGTCGAAATACAACAAGAATCTAAAACAGTTGCCGAAATCTCGTATCAAAATTACTTTAGAATGTATTCTAAGCTTGCTGGTATGACTGGTACAGCAATTACAGAGGCAGAAGAGTTTTATAAAATATATAAATTAGATGTAGTAGTTTTACCTACGAATAGAGCATGTATAAGAGTTGACCATAATGATGTGGTTTATAAATCAGAAGCAGGAAAGTTTAGAGCAGTTGCTGATGATATCGTCGAAAGGCACAATAAAGGCCAACCTGTACTTGTTGGTACTACATCGGTCGAAAAAAGCGAGCTTTTACACGACTTACTAAAAAGAAGAGGAGTGTCGCACGAAATTCTAAATGCAAAAAATCATGAACAAGAAGCATTAATAATTGCACAAGCAGGTAAAAAAGGTTCGGTAACTATATCAACCAATATGGCTGGAAGAGGGGTAGATATTATACTTGGTGGAGATCCCTCGACAGTAGAAGAACAGACTGAAGTAAAATCTCTTGGTGGCTTGCATGTCATTGGTACCGAAAGGCATGATTCGAGAAGAATAGATAATCAATTACGAGGAAGAGCTGGGCGTCAAGGTGACCCAGGTTCATCTCGTTTTTATATCTCGTTGCATGATGACTTAATGCGAATATTTGGAGGTTCTTCTGTAGAAAAGCTAATGAATAGATTTGGAATAGATGACTCAACTCCCATGGAAGCATCTCTTGTTACAAAAGCAATTGAAAATGCACAAAAAAAAGTAGAAGGCTTTAATTTTGATCGGCGTAAGCAACTTGTTGAAATGGACGATGTGATAAATGTTCATAGAGACGTTGTATATAAATTAAGAAGAAGAGTGCTTGAGTTGAGTGCAGGCAATAAAGAATATAAAGACTGGTTTATAGAAAAGCTATCTAAGTTTGATGTCGATAATATTACATATGTTTCACTATGGGAAAAATTTGAAGCTAAACTTGGTGAAAACATGTGGCTAAATGTAATTGGTCAACTAAGTTTGCCTGTGATTGATATGTTATGGATGGAACACCTTGTTGAAATGGATCAAGTAAGGGATGGTATTGGGTTAAGAGGATACGCGCAAAAAGATCCTATGGTAGAGTATAAAAAAGAAGGGCATACTAGGTTTGAGTTACTTGTAGAACAAATATATTCAAATATATATGATAGATTTACACATATCAAAGACATTTCTCCAACAACTCTAGACCAAAGTAGCGATAGATCACTTTTGCAAGACGTGAATTATATACATGGAAATTTAGAAAGCGGCGTTTCAGATGAGATTAATCAAATTAAAAACGATAAAAAGATAGTTAAAGATGAACTTGGGAGAACTCTAAAGGTTCAACATGTTGTATCATCACAAGATAAAATTGGGAGAAACGATCCATGTCCTTGTGGGAGTGGCAAAAAGTATAAACATTGTGGTTTAATAAATGCTCCTGAACATAAAAAATAATAAAAATAGAAAAGAAAAAAAGTGCATAATCTTTGATTTTGACGGGACTATTGCTGATACATTTGCTGTTGCTATACACATAATTAATTCAAATCCTACTCGATATGGTATAGATGGTATCGACAAGAACGAAATCCCACGTTTAAGAAGCTTATCGATACCTTATTTACTTCGTGAATTTAACATTAACTTACTAAAGCTTCCGCTTATATTAGCTAAATTTAGAAAAGACCTACAAAAGCATATAAACGAGCTTAAACCTTTTAGCAATATATTAGATATTGTTATTGAGTTGCATGCACAGGGGTATTTTTTGGGTATATTAACAAATAATTCTAAAAATAATGTGGTAGACTTTTTAAAAAAAGAAAGAGTAGAACATATGTTTAGTTTTATTTCTTCAGAAAGTGCACTCTTTGGTAAGGGCGATTCTTTGAATAAGTTAATAAAGAGGTATAAGTTAGACAAAAAAAATACTATATATATTGGAGATGAGGTGAGGGACATAGAAGCTTGTCATAAGGTGCAAATACCAATCATTTCCGTTACTTGGGGGTTTAACTCAACTGAATTATTAGAAAAATTTAACCCAATGTATATGGTTTCAGTTCCACAAGATATTTTAAATGTTGTGGGGAGGCATTTTAATGATTAATATGAATGATATTAGTCAAGCTATTAAAAAAGACGAAACTGACGAAAAATACAGTTTGGTCTTAGAGTTGCTTGAGGCAGTAGCAATCTCATATTTTGTATTAATGCTGATTTATTATTTTGTAGCTATTCCAGAAATAGTTTCGGGAGCAAGTATGGAGCCTACACTATACTCTAACGAACGTATTCTTGTAGAAAAAATTACTCCCAAGTTTAAACCATATGCCCGTGGAGATATTATTGTACTTAACCCCCCGTATAATGATAATATTGATTACGTAAAAAGAATAATTGGGTTGCCAGGTGAAATCATTAAAGTTTTTGGGTGCAAAGTCTATATATCAAAAGATGGTAAGCAGTTTGAGGTTGTCGAAGATTACTTGTATGATAACGTTTGTACATATGGAGATATCTCAATTGTAGAAGGCAAGTCCCAAAAGATCGAGGACGATAGCTATGTTGTATTAGGCGATAATCGCACTAGATCAGTAGATTCTAGATTAATTGGGCAGATAACATCTGATAGAATTGTAGGTAGAGTTGTTTTAAGGTTTTGGCCATTAAACAAACTTACAATTTTCTAAAATTATATATTGCTGTTGACATGTTCTTTGTGATATGATATTTTTCGCTTCGTCCAGCATTTTATAATTTCTTAACTTAACACTACTCGCGTATGCTAGTAGGTAGGGTTACTTCAGCTTGTTGGGCTTTGCAAAGCAAAGAAATTGCAGCACACTACCTGCGTGAGCTGGTAGTAGTTGATAATAATTTAAAAAATTAAAGAAATATATATAAATAATGAGGCATGATTTCTCAAAACGAAAAATAAAGGCGCCACTTCCAGATCTTGTGGCAGTACAGCATGAATCATATGAAAAATTAAAAACCGAAGGCATACCCGAAATACTAGATGAGCTAGGCATTGTTGAAGATAACACTGGAAGAGGTTGGGTGTTAGAGCTTACAAATCCGACATTTGATGTTGAGAATATGTCTATAGATGATGCAATATATAAAGGTAGAACATATGATGCGCCTTGGTATGTCGATGCTACAATAAAAGACCCTATAACAAAAAAACAAAAAAAGCAAAAAATATACATGGGTGATATTCCTCTTATGACCCCAAGCGGTACTTTTATTATAAATGGTATTGAAAGAGTAATAATTAACCAATTAAGAAGATCCGAAGGAGTATTGTTTACGCGCGATGTACATCCTGCAACAGGAATATCATTAGGTGGGGCTAAAATTCTTCCAAAAAATGGTGTTTGGTTAGAAATAGAAACTTCTAAAACAGGTGTTATGTCGGTAAAAATAGACAGAAGAAGAAAGATGCCAGTCACGGTTCTTCTTAGAATTTATGGGCTTGACTCAGACGATCAAATAAGAGCGATTTTTAAAGAAGTTGATAATAATCCAGAGTTCAGTTTTATTGAAAACACATTGGCAAAAGACCCTACGTCATCATTTAATGAGGCTGCACTCGAAATATACAAAAGAATGCGCCCAGGCGAACCATTAATTTTGGAAAACGCACACTCATTAATAAGCACTTATTTTTTTAATGAAAGAAGATATAGTCTTGGTAAAGTTGGTAGGTTTAAACTAAATCAAGTGCTTGGAGTTAATTTTGATATAGAGAGCAAGAGCAAGCTGCTTCAGCTAGAAGATTTAATTAAGATAGTTGAGAGAATAATTAATATAAATAATAATGTTATTGAACCAAGTGATACTGACCATTTAGCTAATAGAAGAGTACGTAGCGTCGGAGAACTACTTCAAGATGAAATCAGGATAGGGTTTTTACGCATGGAAAGAAACATTAAAGAACGAATGAGCTTACAGCCTAGAGAGGCGTTACCGGAGCCTTCTATATTAATTTCAACACGAACGGTAGCATCGTCAATACATAGTTTTTTTGCAACAGGTCAATTATCACAACATCACGATCAACAAAATCCTTTAACCGCACTTGACCACTTAAGAAGGTTATCAGTACTTGGCCCTGGCGGTCTTTCACGCGAAAGAGCTAGCATGTCTGTTAGAGATGTACACTATTCTTCGTTTGGTAAGATATGCCCTATTAGAACCCCAGAAGGACCAAATGTTGGATTAATAAACTATCTCGCATCTTATGCTAGAGTCAATGAGTATGGTTTTTTAGAGACACCATACATTAAATTAGAGCATACAAAAGACGGGCGTGTAAAAATTTCTGATGAGGTTGTTTACCTAGCTGCATACGATGAGGATAATGCTGTAATAACTGATAGTTCAATTTCGAGAGATGAGAATGGATATATTACTCAAAATCAAGCACCTTTGCGACAAGGTGATTCTTTTAAGCTGGGTGACATAAAAAGCGCACAGTATATGGAGCTTGTACCAAGACAGGCAGTTGGTATTGTTGCCGGTCTTATCCCATTTTTATCAAATGATGACATTACAAGAGCGTTGATGGGATCTCAACAAGCATCTCAAGCCGTACCTTTAATAAAACCAGAAGCTCCTATTGTTGCTACTGGCATAGAAGATGATATTGCTCAAAATGCTGACATCCTAGCAAAAGCAGAAAAAGATGGTGAAATAGTATATTCAGATGCTGAAAAAGTAGTAGTTTTATACAAAGGCGATAAAAAACCAACTGAATATAAAGTAAAGAAATTTGTTAGATCCAATCAATATACAGCACTTAATCAAAAAGTCGTTGTTTCTACTGGTCAAAAAGTTAAAAAAGGGAACGTACTTTTTGAAGGTCCTTGTAGTGTTAATGGGGAATTAGCTCTTGGTACAAATTTACGTGTAGCATACATGATTTATCATGGGTATGAATTTGAAGACGGCATTATTCTTTCTGATAGAGTTGTTAAAGAAGATTTACTAACATCTATTCAAATCACAAACTTTA
Organism: uncultured Candidatus Saccharibacteria bacterium; assembly: GCA_964532965.1. Lineage (GTDB taxonomy): Bacteria > Patescibacteriota > WWE3 > UBA101185 > UBA10185 > CAZHJE01. Next base: position 1,230 of record CAZHJE010000011.1, on the reverse strand, counting down.
AAGTGGCAGTCTTAGAAACCAAACTTGGCCCAGAAGAAATTACAAACGATATTCCAAATGTATCAGAGGAAACCCTTAGAAATCTAGGTCCCGATGGAATTGTAGTAATTGGCTCAAAAGTAAAAGGCGGAGATATACTTGTAGGTAAAGTTGCACCAAAGGGTGAAGTAGAGCTTTCTGCAGAAGAAAGACTACTGAGGGCAATATTTGGTGAAAAAGCAAAAGATGTTAGAGATAACTCTCTTGTTATGCCCCACGGAAAGAGCGGTTATGTTATTGATATTAAGCGCGTTACAAGAAAAGATAACAGCAATTTGCCAACAGGAACATTAGAAGAAATTACAGTTTATGTTGCAACTCAAAAGAAAATACAAGTAGGTGATAAGCTGTCATCGAGACATGCAAATAAAGGTGTAATTTCTGCAATTATACCCGAGGTAGATATGCCGCACCTCGAAGACGGTACCCCGATTGATTTAATTACATCTTCAGAAGCGGTCCTAAAAAGAATGATTGTAGGCCAATTTTGGGAATCTCCTCTTGGAATGGCGGGCGCAAAATTAGGTAAAAATTATATTGTGCCAAACTTTGAAGAAGTTCCAGAAAAAGAAATAGAAGAAGAACTTACAAAAGCAAATCTACCAACGAGTGGAAAAATGAAGTTAATAGACGGTAGAACAGGAGATTACTTTGACGCCGAAGTTTTAGTAGGGCAAACTTATATACTTAAACTTGTTCACATGAGTGAGGATAAAATGCATGCAAGATCAACTGGACCTTATTCATTGATAACCCAACAACCATTGGGAGGAAAATCTCAAATGGGAGGTCAAAGATTTGGAGAGATGGAAGTTTGGGCACTAGAAACGCATGGAGCGGCGCATATTTTAAGAGAAATGCTAACAATTAAGTCAGACGATTACCTAGGTAGAACACAAGCTTATAAATCTATTCTTCAAGGACAGCCAATTACAGAAACGCACGTACCTGAATCATTTAAACTTCTTGTACGTGAACTTAATGGTCTTGCACTTGGAATAGAAGCGATCGGTGGTGAGGAGGAAGGATTTCTTGATACCGGTAACGAAGATAATAACCAGGTTTTAGGCAATGATGTTGCCACAAGTGAGGAATAATTATGAAAAATTTAAGTGATCTAAAAGAATTTGACGCATTAAAAATTTATCTTGCTTCTGAAGCAGACATACTTGATTGGTCTTTTGGTGAAGT
>CAZHJE010000010.1:15749-19313 GCA_964532965.1 uncultured Candidatus Saccharibacteria bacterium | reverse complement strand
CAAGGAGACACTCTACCACTGAGCCACTCTCGCACGTATAACAGATTATATCATAGCATTATAACTCACTTACTAATCCTTTAACGCATGTGACATTTTTTAACCAATAGGAAGTAGCTGTATGCTCACCTACATTGTGGTCAAAATCAAAAAAAGCTTCATTACCTGACAAATCACACATTTGTAGCTGAAATTCTTGTGGTGTCATGATGTCCGCATTAGCAAATATAATATTTTGAAGCAAGTATGCATTATACATTGAAATAAAATCTTTACGTTTTCTTTTTTCTTTCAATAATGGCGGCAATCTTTCACTATCAACAAAATCTGAAACATCAGAAAACTCTCCTAAAAGCCTAACATTTTGCACATGCAACGAATTGTGAGATAAATCTTTTTTAAGAATGTATGTGTAGTTAGATAATAATGTAGCTACACCAACCTCAGCTATATCCGAATATGCGGTGTCAGGATGCTTGCGCAAAAAGGAATATATATAAGGTTTTGCATTTTTCCTTATTAACTGTAATTTTTTTAAAATATAAGTGTCTGATAAAAATGGTATTCTTCCAATTCTATGATCATCCCCAAAACCTAAAAAGTTTGTCCAACTGGCATTTTGCGTGTCTGTTGTTCCAAATGGTAATACTAAACAGTCTGCAAGGGTTGCTGGCGAGAATAGCCTCCTCTCTAGTATCACTGGTGTACCAAAAGTCGAGTTCGCTCCTAAACAATCTTTATTTAGGAAAAGCGCGTTTATAGGCCGAAAGGTATAATTTGTATCTGGTAACTCTAATGGATATAAAATGTCAGCAATACTTCCAGACTGAATGCCTGGATTTAATTCTATAAAATTTTTGCTAGCAGTGGCCTCCGACTCGTTAAGTAACCCCAAAAAGCCATTATTCCCGTCAAAGGTATAAGGGCCCCCTGTATACCAATATACAAATCTTTTGGCCCTACTGCGAGTGGCAGTGCTCATCCCATTCCCCTTAAGCTCACTAAAAAATGGACCTGTTGAGTTAATAGAAGAAACTCGTCCTTGTGTCGGTCTGCAATAAACGTACCCGCACATTCTCGCATGGTTCTCTAGCTCTTTAGTTTCAGAGGTTACAGGGACTGTAAAAAAAGACGATTTATTACCCTCACACGTTAGCGATAACATATATCTAACTCCAATACCATAATTCTCTAATGCCACCTCCTCATCTGTTGTTAATCTTTGTGTGCGTTCTGGTTTTTCTTGAACAGAGAAAACTAGACCCTCTGCTGAACTTAACGCAGGCAGTCTTTGTTCAATTTTATTTTTATGTTCTTGGTGCAAGTGAGTAATGCTATTAACAGTTGTTACCATAACGTGTGTCCTATTTGGTGGGCAAGACAGGAGTCGAACCTGCACAGGAAAGCTCCCACAACGTCCTCAACGTTGCGCGTATACCATTCCGCCACTTGCCCATAAATACCTTGCTATTATATTAGAAATTGTAAATTAAAACAATGGTGCCAGAGGTGGGAGTCGAACCCACACTTTCAAAGAAAACAGCCTTCTGAAGACTGCGAGTCTACCAATTTCTCCACTCTGGCTTGTCTTCTAAATATGCTTATAGTGTAACTTTTGTTCCAAGAACTTCAAACTTAAATACAGCATCATCTGCTACTGCAAATACATTAAGTAAAGATGGCGCGGTTATTCCAAAATCAGACATTTTAACATTTGCAGTACCCGTTGCTTTAAACTCATCTTCTGTAATTACTGCCTCTACAGTAAATGGAACTTCTTTTGTCACCGAATTAATAGTGACACTAACAGGCACTGTTAATGATAAATTCTGCCCCATACCTGTAGCAAAATCAAATCCCTCTAAAGTGTAATCTCTTACTTCAATAATGGCAGTTGCTGGAATAAACAAATCTTGTATATCAGAATCTCTTTGGGCACTATCGGATTTTAAAGCCGATAAGTCTGCGACTGCTGTTAAATATACCAGGTTAGTTTCAGTATCTAGTAAACCATATCCCACAACCTTATCAGAAACACCAACTATGGTAGAAGGGGCTTTTCCAAAATATGTTTTTTCGGCATTATAACTTACTGTGCTTGGAGCAGAAATGAGATACGATTTTACTGTGGCCGAGTTCATGCCAAGCTCAGCAATCATGTTATTTAAGTCATCAATAACTGGCATTTCTGTATTCATATCAGTGCCTTCTTCAGGTGTCAGATTGGTTTCCTGTGCTACATTTTCTTGTGTTTCTGTTTGTGCCACCTCAGAAGTTACTTGTTTTTGAGAATTATAATAGTAAGCACCACCTAAAATCAAAATTACTAAAAGTATAAAGATTAAATTTTTTATATTCATATTGTAATTATATCTGATAAAATAGCAAAATGGAAGAAAAAAAAGAAGTATTTGTAGTTGGCGGTGGCTTTGCAGGAATATATACCTGTCTATACCTATTACAAAGTGATATAAAAGATAGTATTACTATAAATCTAATTAGCAAACACAATTATTTTTTGTTTACACCACTGTTACATGAGGTAGCAACAGGAGGATTAAATAAAAATCTTATCACCACACCTATTAGAGAAATACTTAAGGCTAAAAACATAAGAATACACATTGATGAAATAACTAATATTGATTTAACTAAAAACAGTATCACCTCCACTACCAACTCTTATAATTATGATTACCTAGTACTAGCTACTGGTTCCAAAACAAATTACTATAATGTCTCTGGTGCAAAAGAAAATAGCATTGGACTAAAGGAGCTTAAAGATGGTGAAAAAGTTAAAAATAAAATACTTGATTTATTTGAATATAAAGAAAAGTTTGCTATTGCTATAGTTGGTGGAGGTCCTACAGGGGTCGAGCTTGCAGTTGAAATAAAGCAGTATGTTGATGAGTTAGAAAGAATTTATAACAAACGGATAAAAAATGTTTCTATAAATTTAATTACTCAAGATGATGTACTAGTCAAAAGATATCCTAAAAAAATTCAAAAAAAGACGCTTAACTTTGTCAGGGGACTTGGTATAAGTGTCTTTTTAAATAGTGAGGTAAAGAAAGTTGGCGAAAACACAATTACATATAATGACAAAAATATCGAATCGGATCTAATACTTTGGACTGCTGGCGTTATACCTAATATTCCAAATATTTCTTCTGATGTTGCAAGAGGTGATGCTGGATGTTTAATATGTGATAAGTATTTAAGATTACATAACTATGAAAATGTGTATGCTGGTGGAGATATTGTAGATGGCTATCCAATGCTTGCACAAACTGCTACTAAACATGCAAAAGTTATTGCACAAAATATAGCAAATCAAATACAAAATAAAGCATTAATGAAAGAAAATGTAAAAATAGTAGGAACGCTGTTATCATTGGGGCAAAAAAATGCCGTGGGTCAGATTTTTAATTTTAGTTTATATGGTATGTGGGTATGGTTTTTATGGCGAACAGTATACTTGTTTAAAACACCAATGTTTAGTAAAAAAGTAAGAATAGCAGTTAACTGGACACTTAGTTTATTTACACACAGAGATAGTAGCAG
>CAZHJE010000010.1:11627-15649 GCA_964532965.1 uncultured Candidatus Saccharibacteria bacterium | reverse complement strand
TTATAATATTGGTGGTGTTGTAGTATCGTCTTTTACTTCTACATACTGTTCAATATATCCACACCTTACGCATTTATATGCAAAGACAGTTGGATGTTTTGTAAATAGACCAGAAACTAAATTTACTATTGATGTTGGTAGGCTTTCTTTCCATTGTATAGGATAGTACGATTTGTACGACCTTAGAGTACCTTTTGCCATTGTAGAATTACATTTTGGACATATATGATTATTTTCCATGTTCATAACTACATTCTAGCAGATTTATGAGGTTTGTATAAAAGTCTTATTTCACAATTGCTTCAACTGGTAAAGTTTCAAAAACTACTGCGTTTATATATTTCTTGTTTAAAATATATGCTTTAAGTAACCTGTGCATACCATCAGAAATAGCATTTGTATCATTACTCATAATGATAGGGTATTTTAACTCTGCGTTCATTGCTCTGTTAACATGTGCCATAAAGTTTTCATTTTCATATCTTCTGTTATACGTCTCCAGTGCAGAAATATTCACTTCTTTGTTTTTTGTACTGTCACTCCAAGTTTTTTGTTCTAGGTTATGGCGCAAGTCTTCAACTTTTAGTTTTTGAATAGGTAAATCTTTTGACAGTTCAATAAGTATAGCAACATCGTATGTTACGCCATTATGTGTACAGGTATGTATTGACATTAAAGTATTATAACAAATGGTGAGGGCGGGGAGATTTGAACTCCCGACAAACTGGTTAAGAGCCAGCTGCTCTACCACTGAGCTACGCCCCCAAACATTGTCATTTTGTTTTAATGAGAAATTGGTGCCCCCGGAGAGATTCGAACTCCCGACCCCTCGGTCCGAAGCCGAGTGCTCTGATCCGCTGAGCTACGGAGGCAAACAACTAAGCAGTATTATACATCATATTTATGATATTATTTACAAAACTCTATACTCTAGAGTGCATAAAACATATTTTATGAAATATAAAGATTTAATTTTAAAAAATATTAAGCCTATTGCATACAGTATATGGATATTACTTTTTGTATTTGGTTATATCTTTGTACAAAAAACACTAAAAGAAGGTGATATAAAAGTATCGCCTGAAGAAACAAAGAAAGATGTACTAGAAATTAAAGAATATGTTGTATATATCAAGCTGAGCCCGAATTCAAAAGAACCAGAAATAAGAAAAAGGCTTGAAAATACGAACACAGTTTTAGATTTATTTCAACAAACTCAAGATGAATTTCCACAACTTTTTGCATTTGAAAAAACAGATTATATCGACGGTACTAAAATAGATGAATACAACCATCAAAAGAAACCAGATATGTATGACTGGAGAGTATTTGCAGAAAAGGATGAGCTTAAAACAGATATATCAGATACATTTAAAAGCTTACATATTGAAGACGAAACAATTTATTCAATAGAGCTTGTTAAAACGGCAAACGAAATATAATTATTCAAATCGTAATGCTTCAATCGGGTCTTTTTTTGCAGCTTTAAGCGCAGGATAAGTACCAAACATTATTCCTACAAATACCGAGAAACCAAGTGCCAAAAGCACTGCTCCTAAAGATAAACTTGTACTAATAAAGTTTTTTATAGCAACTGTCAACAAATAGCCAAATAATAAGCCGATCAGCCCTCCTGATAAACTAAGTATTATAGACTCAAACATAAATTGAAAACCAATATTTATTGAACTTGCCCCAACCGCCTTTCTTAATCCTATTTCTCTTGTTCGTTCTGTAACAGATACAAGCATAATGTTCATAATGCCTATACCTCCAACAAGAAGAGAGATCCCTGCAATCGCGCCAAGACCTAATGTTAAAACACCCAATATATTTTGAATAGAACCAAGAATTTCTTCTTGTGATAAAACTGTAAATTCATTTGCATCTAAGTCTCTAAGTAACGCAAGTTCTATTTGGCGCATTGAATTATCTAAATCATTAATATTTTTAATTTTTATCGAAATACCTGAAAAATTATCAATATCCAAAGTATTTCTTAAAGCGGTATAGGGTACTAATACTCTATCATCAAATCTTTCATTCAATTTACTAAATTCTCCAATAACGGTGTATGTATCGCCATTAATTTTTACTTTTTTTCCAATCGGGTTCTGATTAGGAAATAAACTATCTTTTACAAGAGGTCCAATAACTGCAACTCTTTTTTTAGCTTTAACTTCAGCCTTAGTAAAGAACCTTCCTGTATCAAGGAGAGAAATATTAAATATTTTATTTGCTTCTTCATTAGAACCAGTTAATGAAGCATAATACTTATTTGTCTTATACTCAACCGTAGATGCAGTCCTGATTGAAGGTGAAATATATTCGATATGCTCGCCCGCATACCTTTTAATTAAATCAACATGTATATCGTCTAACTGATTTTTGCTAAATGCTTTTGCAGGATCATCCCCAAAATCAACTTTACCGGGAGCAATAAGTACTAAATCTGAACCAAGAGCTGCAAACTGGTCAGCTACATAACTTTGAATGCCGTTACCAAGTGATAACATCGAAACAACAGCAAAAACACCGATTATTACACCTAACATCGTCAGTATTGACCTTACTTTATTTGTGATTATCGCTATAAAAGCAGTATTTAGTAATTCTATAAATTTATTCATATCTTAATGCTTCTATTGGATCTTTTTTTGATGCTTTTATAGCAGGATATGTACCAAAAACAATACCAACAGATACTGAAAAACCAAATGCTAATATAATCGCATATAGGGGTATTTCTGTTCTAATAAAGTTTTGAGCAATAAGTGAACCAATAAAACCTAAAAGTAATCCCACCGTTCCTCCCAGTGTACTTAACACTAAAGCCTCTGATAAAAACTGAATAGCTATATTTGATGGTGATGCACCAACTGCTTTTCTTAATCCGATTTCTCTTGTCCGTTCTGTGACAGACACAAGCATAATATTCATAATACCTATACCTCCAACAAGGAGCGATATCCCTGCAATAGCACCGAGCCCCAGTGTTAATACATTTAGTATACTTTGTATAGAACTAAGTAAGTCTTCTTGAGATAAAACAGTAAAATCATCTTCTTTCAAATCTCTAAGAAGAGCAAGTTCTATTTGTTTTATGGATAAATCAGTTGGTTGGGAAGTACTAAGTTTTGCAACAATACTCGAAAAATTCTTAACAGCAAAAATGTCAGTTGCAGTGGTATACGGAATAATTATTTGATCATCGTAATTGCTCCCTTTTTCTATAAATGTACCAATTACATCGAATGTTTCATCTCCTAATGATATACGCTCACCAATAGGATCTTTTATATTCGAAAAAAACTCCTCAACAATTATTGGTCCTAGTATTGCAACCTTCGCATTTGCTCTGACTTCAGAGCTGGTGAAATTTCTGCCCAAATCGAGTTTATAGTTTACAATATCAAGTGATTTTTCGTTTACTGCAATAATCTCTGCATAGTATCTTTTTGTTTTATACTCAGCATTCTCACCAAGTAGAATATATGGTGTTGTATCAATCACTGCATCTCTTGCGTAAGTAATTATTAATTTTTCGTGTTTTTCTTCTAGCTTATTTGCTGTAAGAGATTTTGCAGGATCATCTGTAAAATCTGCTTTTCCCGGAGATATAAATACAAGATTCGATCCAAGCGCTTCGAATTCGTCAGAAATGTAATTTTGAATTCCTTGCCCAAGTGCAATTAAAAGTACAACAGAAAACACACCAATAATTACACCAAGCATAGTTAATATTGTTCGCGTCTTATTTATTCCAAGAGAAGACAACGCATACTTAAGAACTTCAAATACATTCATATTACTTTGCCATCTTTAATAACTATTTGTCTTTTGGCAACTTTTGCTACATCTTCGTCATGTGTAACAATAATTATTGTTTTTCCTTGTGCGTTTAATTTTTGAAATAATTTGATGATTTCGTCCCCTGTTTTTGAGTCTAAATTACCAGTTGGCTCGTCTGCAAGTATTATTGAAGGATTGGTTACTAATGCTCTTGCTATTGCCACTCTTTG
>CAZHJE010000010.1:6629-11527 GCA_964532965.1 uncultured Candidatus Saccharibacteria bacterium | reverse complement strand
GTTGATTTTCCTGAGCCAGATTTGCCAAGTATTGCTACAAAATCTCCCTGGTCAATTTGAATGGATACCCCATTAATAGCACGTATTTCTGTATCGCCAATTTTATATATCTTAGTGATATTTTTAGTTTCTAAAAGCTTAGTCATAAATCACCTAGTTCTGTTGTGCATAATTTATCTTTTGACCAGTTTCCAAAGTTTTCTCCGCATTAATAGGCGATATAACAATATCTTTTGTTAGATCAGTTTTTATTTCAGTATATACATCCCCCTCTATGCCGAGTTCAATATACTTTTTATTTACTATTGATTTTTCATCTACCCAAACAAAGTTACCATTATCATCCGAATACAAAGAATCAAAGGTTAATGCTTGTACAGCATCTTGTGTCTCATCAACAATAATACTTGCATCACCTTTCATCCCAAGCAATATCGGTTTTTGCTCCTGATCAGCAGCTATAGTGATGTTAATTAAAAATTCCTCATTTGCTGAATCGTTAACATAACTTGGTAAACCAGTTATTTTACCAACAAATGTATCGCCTTCGTATGCATCTAAAGTTATTTCTACGGGTAAATCTGGTTTAATATACCCGTAATCTTCCTGGTCAATATTAACCTCAAAAGTTAACATATTTAAATCTGCTATTTTTATCACCGTACTCCCAACACCTACTGTTTCACCTTCACTTAATGGAATATCAATTATTGTTCCAGAAAAAGGTGCATATAAATATGTATCATTGCTAGATGAAATTTGTGCTTGATACGTTGCCTCGGCTTTACTTACTAGCTCATTAAGCCTTCTAATATTTATATTATATGCCTCTTCGCCACCTACAGCGTCAACATCATCAGAATAATTTTCGATGTATAAATCTAAATCTCTTAAAGCAATATCTCTCGCATCTTTTGTTGCTTGGAGTGCAGCATAAACTGATCTGTTATCAAGTTGCGCTAAAAGTTGCCCCTTTGTAACTTCATCTCCTTTAGAAACGTATATCTTTTGTAGTCTCCCGACACTTGTAAACGATAAACTTGCGTCATTCTTCGAAGTTACAACACCACTACCTGAAATGGTTTTTCTAACTTTAATATTTTCTATTTTTACTTTAGTAACTTCGACAATGCCTTTATTTTTGCCATAATTAACATATGCCACGGCAACAAGCAAAAGGACTATCATAAGGATAATACGTTTTTTTGTTAGTAATCTCTTGAACATCCCAGCCATTATACTATAATGAATATGTTAATTAAAATACTATGAACGACATCATTAAAAATCATCACCCAGTAAGGCATGTTAAAAGCGTAAAATATGCGTTTTCTGGCATAGTTCATGCCCTTTTAAACGAGGCTAATTTTAGAGTTCAAGTAGTTATAGTTTCAATATCGTTAGCACTGGGAATGCATTTTAAAATATCCAATGTAGAGTGGGGGCTTTTAATTATATCAATGGGGTCGCTTTTAGCAGCAGAACTATTAAATACCGTAGTAGAAGTTTTTATCGATCATTTGATTCAGGGTTATAGCGATATCGTTAAAATAATTAAAGATTTATCAGCAGGTTTCGTTCTTATTACAGCTATTACGTCAGGCGTTATTTTTATTTTAGTTTTTGGACATAGAATGCCATCTTTACTTACTCTTGAACAAAAAGCATATACAAAAGTTTCAGAAAAAATTATTCAACAACCAAACTCTAATTTAACAGTACCAACATTTAAACCAAACGAAAAGAAACCTGCGCCTGTAAACGATATTATATATTATGGAGAATCACTAAATTCTTATTGTACCTCATCAAAAGATTGTACCGTACTTGGATGTAACAATGAAATTTGTGGTTCTATTAATGATGAGGTTCAAAGCTTGTGTGTATTTCCCGATAAACCATTACCGCAAGATCTAGGTTATCAGTGTGACTGTGTTGATCAGAAGTGCATGTGGAAAATTTAGCATTTATACGCAATATTAAAATCCATGTATATCACGTATTTCGTCTAAACTTCCAGGATACATATAATAAACATCAGCAACATCTAAGTACCTACTAGCACACTCTTTTATATCAAGATTAAACAAACCTGCAACTTTTCTAACTGCGGTATCATATGTACACCGCTTAATTGTATATATTGGTAAATAATTTTGCGACCAATAGTTAGCTTTATTACTTAATATCTCATTAGTGAAACTTTGAGGATTTTTAATATGAACAAAATACCCTGCACTATCAGTATCTTTTTGATAAGGAATATGATATCTAGAAATAGATTCTCTTTCGTTAGTTGAATAATACATAACTTTAGGCATGGTTTTATTGCATAATTCTGACTCAGGCTTATATTTAGGGCAAAGCACTGCTGCAGTATCACTCAACACTAGCCTTTCGATAGTGTCCCAGTCTCTAAAGTATGGAAACCCAAACATACTTAAATGAAATATCACACTGGGTTTATGAAATTCCCACACAAGAAACTTTTCATTCTCCCAAGGGTATTCTTTTGCGTTATCTACAAATATAAAGTAGCTTTGCAGAAATATAAAAGAAAAGATAAAAGTAATTGCTGTATAACTTAGAATATTAGGTATTCTTATATCAACCCCTTTAGAAAATGTGTAATTATATATTTTTGATACGAGCGTAACAACACAGTCTACGCCTAATCCTACAAATACAAATGCTGGGATTAAATATATGTATATATGAGTGCCAGGAATAGAAACTATGTATTCTAAAAACAAAAAGGATATAAAAAACCAAAGGGTTAGTGAGCTATATAGTTGAAATTTATCTTGCAAGATTAATGTAAGTAACTTAAATGTTCTTAGTATTTTTGATTTTGTCTTTCCGTAATCTTTTAACGTTATATTTGAGAGTAATTGTTTATATATTTCTATAAGACCAAAAAAGAATAAGATTAAATAAATATGTATTACATATATTGGTTGATAAACTGTAAATAGATACTTAGAACTTGATATTTTGCTGCCACTACTAGTTATTCTACCTAACCAATAATTCTTAGTACCTGGATCAATATGTAAAATAAATGGAATATAAAATAGCAAAAGCATTAACAAAAAAATTGCAAATCCTATGAGGATATGTTTTACATCTAATATGGCTTTTATTGAAAGGGTACGAATAAAATTAGCCTTAATATATCTAAGTAACAAATAAGCTACAAATGGAAAAATGAAAACACCATCGTAATGCGAAAGAACTGATATTGCCCAAAAGATAAATCCAAAATATATTCCTGTTACTTTATATTTTATATTTTCTGCTGCAAGTGAGAAAAAATATAAAGATAAAAGCATAAATATAATTACAAATGACTGATACTGAATAAGTCTTGAAAAAGCAACAATAAATCCATTAGTTGTAAAAAAGAATGTAGAATAAAATGCTACCTTACTGCCAAAGTGAGTTTTTATTAGTTTATAAAATACAAATATAGCTATAAAGCCAGCTAATGCAAATGGTAATCTAACAATAAATCTATGCAATAGTTCTGGATCAAGTACCTGCAAAAAATACGTTATGACAAATTGTACCGGTCCCTTTCGTTGTGTTAGTAAAAAATCCCATGTAGATTGTCCAGAGTCAGGAATTAAAAATGCTTTAATTTCATCCCCTTGGTAATTAGAATAGCCAAGATTAATAAATCTTAATAAAAATCCAATAACACCTAATATTACCAAATGTAGTTTTTCTTGTTTTGCAATGTTCATTTATTTAGTATATTGTAATTAAGACATGGTAAATTGTAAAATATATACGATATAAAATAAGCATGAAAACTATAAAACTACCTATACTTAAAATACCTACTGTTACATTGCTAGTGTTAATTGGATACGGTGCCTTTCGCATATATACACTTAGACAAAGATATGCAAAATTCGAGGTTGAGTATGAAGTACCTAATGTTAACGCTGAAGATGTAATTATCAATCTTTCTAGAGGAGGTTGTTTTGGTTATTGCCCAGTATATAATCTTAATATTTATAAAAATGGCAATGTAGAATATGATGGTAAACAATTTGTCACAAAAATGGGTAAGCATAAACTCAAACTAAATGCCACACAACTAGCTCAAATATATACTGAACTTGAGAAAGCTAATTTTTTTAATATCCCAAAAGAAAATTATGTAAATTTTGATGCAACAGATATGGCAAGTATAGATATAACCGCAAAAGCGACTTTTTTAGAAGATGAGGTTGTAGTTAAACACGTATACTATTATCTTGGAGATCAAAGTGGCCCAAAACAACTTATTGAACTAGTAGCAAACATAGAAAAAATAACTGGTGTAAGCGAATTTATCATGTATAATTAACTTATGGAAATGTGCAAATCACTTATATACAGAAATGGTGCTATAGGTGGCGGTAGTCGTTTGTTAGCAACTGGAAACGGTGCTGTAGGCGGTTAAATTTAACTATAAATAACGACACTGTTCATTGCTCTTGTTACTGCTACAAATGCTTTTTTTGCATCATTAAAGTTGGATATATCATCAAGTGACAAACCAAGCACATACACTCGCGAAAACTCTAACCCCTTACAATTTTTAAATTCAGTTAAATACACTCCTGTAGGTAAATATGAAATACGAGACTTATCGTCTAACTTAATAAATCTTTCTGCGGGAATAGCGTGTTGGTCAATAAATCTGGAAAAAATATTATTCACTCCATCGTAATATTCATTATTGAAACATATTATTCCGATACTTTTATCTAGGCTTAGTAAGTCTTCTTTCAAGTTTAGTTCTAAATCCGACAGGACGTCGTTAAACTGTCTAATACGTTTAATTACTGGAGTTTCTCCGACACGACTTATAGGTTTTGGTAAATAAGAGTCTGTATACTTTGACA
>CAZHJE010000010.1:0-6529 GCA_964532965.1 uncultured Candidatus Saccharibacteria bacterium | reverse complement strand
GTTTCTCCGACACGACTTATAGGTTTTGGTAAATAAGAGTCTGTATACTTTGACAATATATTATTTGCAAAATTTATTATTTGTTGTGTACTTCGATAATTTATAGATAATTCAAATGTTTCTGCATTTCGTGCATCACTTATTACTTCTTTTATAGTATCCCATGTACTTAATCCTTCATCTAAATAACTTTGGTTTAAATCACCTAAGATACAAAATCTACCATTCATTACTAACTTTCCAAGTATCAAGTATTCAAGCGGGCTTAGGTCTTGCCCTTCATCGATAACACAATATTGGAATTTTTCAATGATATTAAAGCCAACAAGCTGGTTATAAAAATAAACATATAAAATACTTTGTAGATAATCCAATGGTTGATTTATATTTATGCCGTAGGCAGTGCATAATTCTTTTAGTGATGTGGTTTCTAGATCTATTCTTATTTTCTTTATTCTGTTAATCAATTTTTTAAGAGATGTAACATTATCTTTGTATATCCATGCCTTCACCGAATTTGGATTATCTTTTAATTTTTCGGTCTGAAAATGAAGCTCTTCTTCTAAATCCTTAATAAGTTCTGTAATATTCTCTTGTATCGATTGCTGCGGTGCATAAATGAAACTACTAAAACTTTCGAACTCTTTTTTAGAAAGTATGTTTAGTATTTTTTGCTCATACTCCTTTGCAATATTATGTATTTTATTTTCTAGTTCTTTTATTTTATTTAAATCAAATGTTGAAATATCACATTCTAAATCGAAATCGAAAGTTATTTTTAATTCTTCTCTAAAGATTATGTTAATAATTAATTCTCTTAAGGTTTTGTAGTTAATATCAAAAATACCAAGTTTCGGAAAAAGGGTTGATAAGTAACTTACTAAGATGCCACTTTTTGCAACAAGTATTGATCTTTGTGGTGTAATCAAAGTGTGATAGTTAAAAAATATATGCGATAATTTATGAATTGCTACAGTACTTTTTCCGCTACCTACGCAACCCTGAACAATACATATTTTTCTTGGATCTGATTCTATTATGTCAAGTTGTGCTTCTTGAATAGTTTCAACAATATCTTCTAGTACACCGCCCGTTCTCTTTTGTATTTTATCGCTAATTATTTGAGATTCATCTAATTGCAAGTCGTTATTATAGTATTTAGTAATTTTACCCTCATCTATTTCGAATGTTCTTTTTAGTATTAGGTCTTTAGTAATTTTACCCAAAGGTGTTACATAAGATACATCTTTTTGTGGATATCTGTATCTATAATATACTGAAGCAATCTTTGCTCTCCAATCAGTAATTATTGGCTTTTCTTCTGTATAGCCAAACTTGCCAATGTAAATGTGTTCCTTTTCGCTACCTTGTTCTAAATCTATTCTCGCAAAAAATGGTTCATTAATTAAATAATCCATTTCATTAAGTCTTAATAACTTATCCGAAACATTAAATGCCTCATTCTGCTCTTGAAGACGTTGCATATACATTAACAGGTCAGCTTGTGATGCAACAGGATCCTCTCTTAACTCTTTTAAACTATCAAGGTTTTTTATTCCTAACGACTTCATAGCATCTTCTAACTTGGTTTTACCCACTTTAATTCTTGAAACTATATTTGCAAGATGCGTATTTTCTTGTTTTAATATTTCTTCTTGCATAGATTATTGAACTTTAATACGAAAAATCCTCTTTCGCAACTAAAATAATAAATTCTCCTCTTTGTTTTTGAGTGCCTAGTTGCTCAAGCAAACTTGAGATGTAACCCGTATAGGTAGTTTCATGTATTTTAGTGAGTTCTCTGCATATAAATCCTGCTCTATCACCTAATATTTTTAAAATGTCCCCAAGTGTATCAATGACTCTGTATGGAGATTCAAAAATAATTAGGGTAGCATCTAAACTTCCGTAAGTTCTTAGCATGTCTTCTTTTTGTTTTTGCTTTCTTGGTAAAAAACCTAAAAAACAAAATTTATCAGTAGGTACGGGCGATATACTTAAAGCAGTAGTCAAAGCAGAGGGTCCTGGAATAGGCACTACAGAATAGCCTTTTTTTGTTACTTCGTTTACAAGTTTAAACCCTGGATCAGATATAAGAGGCGTGCCTCCATCTGTAGTTAGTGCTAAATTCATTCCAGCAGACAACATCTCCAAGATTCTTGGAATCACTCTATTATGATTTTGATCTCTATATGATATTTGAGGGTTTTTTATATTGTACTTGTTTAATATTTTAACTGTTTCTCTTGTATCCTCAGAAAGTATGTAATCAACGTTTTTTAGTGTTTCTATCGCTCTAATGGATATGTCATCTAAATTACCTATAGGAGTAGCTACAATGTATAAAGTGGGAGTTGACACTGGTAGATTTTATCAGACAAACACCACAAAAACAAGGTTTTATCTAGCCTATGTTCCTCAAAGTAAAAATAGCTTAAATTCGAGGTTTACTAATATTTGCAGATGCGGTTGCAATATCTTTGCCGGTTTGATCGCCATAAGGGTATATAATCACCATTGAGCCTTCTTCTTTACTCATATCAGAAAGGATTTGGAGTTCTCTAAGCCTCATACCATGTTTACTTTCATCTAGTTTTGCACCTGCTTCTGCAATTTTTTCTGCTACAAGTATTTCTGCATCTGCTTGTATTTTCTTTGCTTCTGCGGATCTTCTTGCGCGTGCAATTACTGCTAGTTCTTCAACTAAAGATTGTGGTGTATCAATATCTGTGATTCTTACCGCTCTAATGTCGACTCCATAAATTTGAGCACCTTGGTCTATTTGCTCTTTTAAAGATAATGCAATTTGGTCTCTCTCACTTAACAATTCTTTAAGATCTAAACTACCAATAGTGTTTTTAAGAGCCTCTGTAGAAAGCCAAATAACAGAAGATCTATAATTTTGCACATCTATTGTAGCTTTTCTAGCATCCTCTACTCTAAATTCTACTGCTGCAGTAACTTTTGTTGGAACATTATCTTTGGTTAGAGTAGCAGTTGCTTCCACTTGATAAGTTTCTATTCTAATGTCGACAATTGAGGCTACAGAATAAATAAAAGGTGGAATTATAAAAAAGCCAGCTCCACGAACACCATCAAATTTACCTAGTCTTAATACAACCATCGATTGCCATTCGGGCAAAATGTAAAACATTTTTGAAATAATTGAAGATACCCAAAATACAAACATTGCTGCTGGTAAAGAAAATGGGCTGGCGCTACCAAACAAGCTTTTTGATAAGGATGAAAGCGGTAAAATTATTATTACACTAAGAATAATTGCCGAAATAACAAATACTAACCCTCTTACGAACGTTTGAACTGAATTTGTTGTTTGATTGTACATATTTTTATTTAAGACTAAAAAGTAACTTTTGTCTACTCCCCTTTTTCTATTAAATTATTAATTTTAATAGTATTCTCTTTTTGTTTATCTATTAATTCTTCTTTGTATTCCTGCAAATACTCACAATTTTTACCGTTTTCATTAATATCACATGCTGTTTCTATTGATTTATCGATAGTAGATAGTACTAGCTCATTAAATTCGTATGAACCTACTAAGGTAGCAAGTTCAAAGTATGTACTAGAATCATAACACCCATTACTCTTAAACTCTGGAATCGTGATTTCGTATTGTGTACAAGACTTTGTTACATTATTTTTATTAGTGTTAGTGTCTGTTTTTGTCTCTTCATAAACTTTTTCACCATTATTATATATAGCCACATTAGATGTTGATGATGTTGAGGCGTTATTATTTGTATCAGAAAGCCTATTTTGATTAGTATTAGTAATGGAATTAGTAGTGGTAGCAGATGGCTTAGCAGATATGAGAAATGTTTCATAAATCCAATTTTTTAACCCTTGTTTTTGAGAAAGCGATGTAGATAAAGTAAGATTATATACAATATACCCGCACAATAAAAGAAGAGCTAACACGCCAACCAAAACACCACCTATAAGTAATATACTTTTATTGTTCTTAGGATCTATGTTATAAATCATTAACTACACTTCTTGCAATTTACTTTAACTTTTGAACTTCTTTATGAAGCGTGTATTTGCGTAGTTTAGGATTATATTTTTTGAGCTCTAGTTTATCTGGAGTGTTCATTCTGTTCTTTTTAGTAACATATGTTCTCATACCAGTTTCGGTACATTCTAAAGCTATAATTATTCTATTCTTTTTCTTTTTACTTGCCATAGCTAGTACTATAATACAAAGTCTTTGAAAACTCAAGATAAAAGTTTATAATACCAACATTATGGACCCTTATAATCATAAGAAAATCGAAGATACATGGAAAAGTAAATGGTTTGATAACAATATTTATAAAGCCATAGACTTTGATATAAAGCCAAAAAAGTACATATTAGCCGAACTCCCCTACCCTTCTGGCAAAACACTTCATCTTGGACATATGATGCGATACACCGTACCTGAAATATATTCGAGATACCTTAGAATGAAGGGCTACAATGTACTATTTCCTATGGGGTGGGATTCATTTGGCTTACCTGCAGAAACATATGCAATAAAAGAGGGCATAACTCCACAAGAAGCAATTAAAGGGGCGGCAAAAGATTATAAAAAAGCAATGCAAGACATGGGCTATGCAATAGATTGGGACAGAGAAATAAACACATGCGACCCAAACTATTATAAATGGACACAATGGATGTTTTTAAAATTATATGAAAAAGGGTTAGCGGTTATTAAAGAGATGCCGGTATGGTGGTGTAAAGAATTAGGTGTACTTGCAGATGAAGAAGTACTACCAGATGATACTAGTCCAACAGGTAAAAAGTCTGAACGAGGAGGCTATCCAGTTGAAAGAAAGATGTTTAAACAATGGGTATTAGATATTCCAGCATATGCAGATAGATTATTAGAAGATTTAGATAAGGTAGATTATTTAGATTCTGTAAAACATGGACAAATAAATTGGATAGGTAAAAAAGAAGGTGCAAACATTGATTTTAAAATCATGAATAAGACAGTTACTGTCTTTACAACAAGGCCAGATACAATTTTTGGCGTTACATATCTAGCCTTAGCACCACAACATCCAATATTAAGAGAAATAAAAGATAACATCTCAAACTTTGAAGAAATACAAGAATATCTTGAAAATGCAGAAAAACTAACTGAGCTTGAAAAACAAACTAAAGAAAAGACTGGCATAAAACTAGCGAATATCAATGCAATACACCCTTTAACACAAGAAAATATACCCGTATATGTTGCTGACTATATTTTAACGGACTACGGAACTGGTGCGGTAATGGGTGTTCCTGGACACGATGAAAGAGATATGGAATTTGCAACAAAATATGGCATTAAAATACTTCGAGTTATACAAAATGAAAACTCTGAAAACGAATCTCTAATTAATTCAAACGAACTAAATGGATTAGGGGTAGAACAAGCAAAAGAACAAATAGTTAAAATCCTAGAAGAAAAAAATATTGGAAAAAAAGCAAAGACATATAAAATCCGTGAACAAATATTTTCTAGGCAAAGGTATTGGGGAGAGCCCATACCATTAATATATAAACAAGACGGCAGTATAGAAAAAGTAAAAGAAGATGAATTGCCGTTAACACTTCCTGTGATGGAAGACTTCTTTGCGGGCGAAGACGGCATATCACCACTAGAAAAAAATACAGAATGGAACCAAACACTTGATAGCGACGGTAACCCCGCTAAAAGAGAAACAGATACTATGCCCACTTGGGCAGGGTCAAATTGGTATTACATAAGATACATAGATCCAAAAAATGCCCAAGAATTTGCAAATATGGATAAATTAAAATATTGGATGCCTGTAGATAAATATTTTGGGGATGCTGGGCATACTACAGCGCACTTAATATATTCAAGATTTTGGTATAAATTTTTGTACGATCAAGGGTTAGTGCCACAATCAGAACCATATCAATGGCGAATGAGCGGTGGCATGCTTTTGGGTGCTGATAACAAAAAGATGTCTAAATCGAGACCAGAATATGTTGTTAGTCCAGAAGAAGTATTAAGAAACTATGGGGCGGATGCTGCAAGAATATATTTAGCGTTTATTGGACCATATGATGAAACATATCCATGGAATAATAATGGTATAAAAGCATGCTATAGATTATTAGCTACACTATTTGCATTAAAACCAAATGTTAAGAAAAACATATCAAACAGCTTGTTAGAAAAAGAATTTCATAAAACACTAAAAAATGTCACGGAAATGATAGAAAATTTGAAGATGAATACATATGTTAGCGAAATCATGAAGCTTACAAATGTACTTAAAAAGGAAAAAAAAATACCAGAAACTATTTGGAAACAGTTTATATTAATGATTGCACCTATAGCTCCATTTTTAGCAGAAGAGCTATGGCAAGAGATAAATAACTACCAGGGATGGCAAGTAGACAATAGTGTTCATATGCAGATGTGGCCAAAGTATGATGCAACCTTAGCAAAAGAAGAAACAATAAATTTACCTATACAAATTAACGGTAAACTAAGAGC
>CAZHJE010000009.1:0-19593 GCA_964532965.1 uncultured Candidatus Saccharibacteria bacterium | reverse complement strand
TTAGTGCAGGTTTGGTTGGTGTTTTCCTTGGGCATGTGTGTTTATTATATCAATTTAAGGTATTAAAGTTAAGCTTTCATATGGATTAAGACCTCTAAGCGCAGCGTCAATAGTGTTAAGGTGTGTTTTAATTTCAGCAATTTTTTGTTCAGTTATTGTTTTGTATATTCTCACATCTTCGGGAGCATCTCTTCTATTAGCAAACAAATATTCCCATCCGAGGTTGACGATTGATGTATCGGTAATTGGCTGTCCATTTTGTGTTACCCCTGTTATTTCTCCGTTTGCAATAGAAACTTGATATATTTCTATAATTTTTTTAAACGGATAAGAACTGCCTTGTTTAACAACTGGCACTTCAAATGTTGTATTTTGAAAAATATCTCCCATTGCTATATCCTCTTTGTATACATCATTAGAAGGAGCCTTTTTGGCAGGAACAGAAGTTTCAGCGGCTTTTTGTCTAATTGCAGTTAACTGCTCCTCTAATTGTTTTTGTCTGTTTTGTTCTTGAGTTTTTTCTATTGTGCCTATCTGTTCGTTTAGGCTCGCTAGCAACGCAGCTAGTCTATTAGTTTTATCTCTAGCAATAAAGCTAGATCCTAATTGCTCAATTTCATTTAGTGTTTCCGTTATTTTTTTTTGTTGCTCAACTGTAGGATTCATTGAGATTAGCTTTGCACCCACATCACCGCGAGCAGATGCCACGAGTTTTTTCTTCTTTCTTGGCAACTGTGTTGCATTTAAGGCACGCTGCAACGCCGCTTGGGCATCATGCATCTCTTTGTATATCGTATTTGTTTCCTGTTGCTCCTTGCCGTATCTAGTTAAATAGGCAATGTCAGTCTCACTCATGCCAAGTCTTGGTCCTACTGCGATAATTTTACTTATGTCATCTAATGTTATTTCGGCAGCATTTTTCATAAGCGTACGATAGGAATTTTTTACATTTGTACTTAGATTCAAAAGCCTTTCAACTATTTCTTTATTTCTCATATGTCTTGGTAAATTTTCTTCTAATCTATTTTGTTCTTCCGCAAGCGCAGCTCTGCTTTGTTCTAGTGGTGCTTGCATGTCCTGTAAAATTTGTGCATTTAATTCGCTTACTAACCCACTATTTTTTTCTATCAGGATGTTAGCTTCGTTATAAGAATTACGTCCACCATAATCACTACCAACGATATTATTTGTTGCCTCTTTCCCAATTACTTTATCCATAGCTCTCTTCATTATATCTACCATCCTAAAGGGATGACTTGTAGAATCGTTATCTATAGTTACAAAAGCTGGGTCTTTTATACAGTTTGTTATTTCAATCGCCTGTTGGTCAGATATTTCAGGCCACATATCTTTAAATTTTTCAAATAATGCTACTAGGTATTGTCTTATTTCATCCGGATGATCGATGGTTTTGGGTCTTTGCCTGTATGCCACTTCCAATGTTCTGAATACTAAGGCTTTATAAAATCTTCCATTATTTTCTAGTCCATCTCGTAGCCAATATAGGGAGTGGTTATTGTCTCTCGCCTCTTTAAGTTGGTCTTCTTGTAGTACCGACTCACCGTTTAAGTAGCGCTTAGCAACCATTACCGTTGCCAACATTTCGGTTATATTACCACCCCTAGAACTTGCTAGTTCTTTTTCCCATACGGTTTCAAATGCACCCATGTTTGCTGTAGCATTAACAATAAAGGTCAGATACTCTCTGGCTGACTTTCCTGATTTACCAAAGAAGTCTGCACTACTAGTAAGCTCATGTATTCTTCTTAATGCCTCTCCAAGAACCATTTGTCTACGTAAACTTTCAGCGGTGCTGTTTGTTTGTATTTCTGTGTCAAGTAGTTCACGTAACTGTTCATCTAACTTTTGCCTTAATTCTTCAACGCGCAGTCTTGTTTCAGCAGCCTCTTGTTTGATTGAGGCAGTTTCCACTAAGCCAATTAAGGATTTATCCAAATGACTAGATAGCTCTAGTAGATAACTATTCGTTAATCTCTTAAAATGCTCATTTTTTCCATATAACCTTTGGCGTTGTGCAATTCTTTCTGCAAGAACCCGTCTTGTTTCTTTTCTTATATCTGCATTTTCATGATTTAAAAGTGCTATTGCTCTGTCTCTGTTTCTTCTTCGTACCTCAGTACCATCCTCAGTATCTCCAAGCGCAGTGCTTTCTACGGCATCTTTGTCTATTTCTCCTGCTACCCTTAGTATTGCAGCATAATCACCTTTTGCACCTAGGCCTAAAATGGCAAATGCCTCACCTTTTGACAATTCCTTTATGTCTCTTTCTTCATACATCCTTGTTGAAACATCTTCAATAGTGTGTTGCACCCTTTTTGCACTTTGCACTGTAGCTGCCGCTGTAACCTGTACACCTATAGCTGCTTGCTCTATTACATTTAATGCTTCGACTGCGTCAGATTCATGTGTTGTATCTTCTCCCATGACTTTAGGGGGCATTCTTTATCCTTTCAACCTCTTGCTGTATCAACTTAATGTTCTCCACTATCTCTTCATTTAACCTTCCAAACTTTGCAAGTTCAAAATTTACCTCTTCTTTAATATTTTCTTCATCTTGTGGATTTTGCTTTAACTTATCTTTCAATTCATTTAATTTATTTGTTGTTAAATCTCTTTGTCTCTGGATAATTAACACGTACTCTTCTAAAAGGGTATTAAGTTCAGCAAGTGTTATTGATTGTGCAGGCATATGTAAAGTATAGTATTTTTTTTAAGAACTTGTCCACTATCTACAGCTTAGGCAAAAAAAGGACGTTATCTGTCGATTGATAAAACATATCCTAGTACCTCTTGCGGGGTAGTGCATATATGCAACAACTCTATCTCACCAGGCCTCATCGCCATATTTTGTTTAAAACATTCAATTATATTGTTCCAAAAGTCGCCAAATAAAATTATTGGTTTATTATGTCCCTCATGTATTCGTGAACTTGCCCAGGTCATACCAAACTCGCTTATTGTACCTGTGCCTCCTTTAAATACTATATGAACATCGGTATTTTGAAGCATCACTTTAGTTCTATCAAAGTAATCAACTGTTAGTATTTCGTCATCGAATATGTTTTCGGGGTCAGTGCCTTCATAATTTTTATGTTTATATGCTGTATGGTAGGTTACTGCAATAACTTCTTTCTCAATGCCCGCTTTTGCTCCTAGCGTTGCCGCTTTCATAATACCGGGCCCCCCACCATTCATTATTTCATATCCGTTTTGCGACAACAATCTTGCAGTCTCATAGGCATTTTTATATTCTTGTGTATTTTCATCTAAATCAGCGCCACCTAAAAACCCTATTCTTTTAATTTTCTTTTTTTCATCAATATTATGCATAATTGTATCTATTCTTTCTTTTGCTAAGTTAGTTAATTTAGTATATGTTTGTTTAATATCTTTGCTTTGCAATAGTGCACTACCTACAACGGCGCTGTCAATACCAATTGATAATAAATAGGGGATCGTAGTTTCATTTACACTACCATCTACTTGAATATATTTGTTAGGATAAAGGTGTTTAAACTCTTTAATTTTTTCTAACACACTAAAGTCAAATGGTCTGCCTTGCCCTCCTGGGCTAACAGTAACAAATTGAACTAGATCTATTTCGTTTATATATTCTTTTACGTCTTTTAAGGATGTTTCGGGTGCAATAGATATGCCAACTTTATAGCCTAAATCTTTATATCGTTGTATTATTTGCAGCTTATCTTGTGGTGTTTCTATTTGAAAATACACTGTCTGTACATTTTTTAGTTTTTTATCAACAATTTCTAGTGGATTTGCTACTAATAAATGAAGTTCTATTTGTAGCTTAGTATCTAGCTCATCGATCCAGTCAACATTTTGATAAGTTATCCCGCTAAATAAAACATTATCTACAATATCCAACTGAATTGTATCTACAATATCTTTTACACTTGCAATTCTTTGTTGAGCTTTATCTACAGTTGTCTCTAAGATTGTTGGAAATATTTTCATATACTAAATTATATCTTCTATTTTTTTTAATCTTCTAATATGTCTTTCTGCCATGCTAAATGGTGTTAATAACCATTCTCTAACAATAGCTAGTGTTTGTTCTTCCGAAACATAATTGGCTGGTATTGCAAGTACATTTGTATCATCGTCTTCACGTGAAGATTTAGCATGTTCTACATTCCAGCTTATGCTACATCTAATACCTTTAAACTTATTGGCAAGTACGCATACCCCCACCCCGTTTTTGCAAATAACAATGCCTTTACCATGTTTTAAATCATTTTGAAGTTTTTGCATTGCTGGAATTACGTAATCTGGATAGTCATCTGTTTTATTTTCTTCAAATGGGCCACAATCTTCAAATGGTAGTGCATGTTGTTTAAAATAGGAGATTAATTTTTGTTTAAGATGATATCCTCTATGATCAGCTGCAATGTATATCATGAGTATATGATATCAGATACTAGGTTAGTTGTTCGATGTTCTTTGGTTTAGGGATAATAACTACAGATGTAATGTTATCACGTTCGCCACGGGCTTGTGCCGCTTTTATAATGTGTTCTGGTGCTTCTGCCCCGTGTATAGAAATAAGTTTTACAACCTCTGCTTGCGATACTTTATTTGCACCATCTGAGTGGACATGTATAGCAACTATGTCTGGAGTATTTTCAATAACAACATGATGCACATTTGATAAAGGTTGTCCTGGTAGTGTGTCTTGATTTTTTCTACCACTAACTTTATTACCGTCACTATTTCTACCGACAGCATTTGTTACAATGTTTTCAGTTGCACCTGTATCGGATATTGTTACAGTTTCAATTAGCATTTCTCCTGCGCGACTTTTTTTTACGATTTCTACAGATGCATCTCCCGCCCACGCTACTAAAAGGCTGTTATTTTTTGGTTCAAATATGCTATCGGAATCCGCCTCTCCTTGTATCACAGTAACAAGTGCAAAGACAGTTGCTGTCTTCGGTTCTACTATTGCGTCTTCTGTAGCTAGAACTGCCTTTTTAATAAGCATTAATGCTTGATAGGCATCTGAATATGGTCCAAGATATGCCCCTTGCGTTTGAATTTCTCGCGTAAACCTTTGTGTTAAAGTTTCTGCAGCTACACCTCCATTTTCTCCCACACCATCAGCTACTACTACCCAAAACCCTCCATCTACTTCTACTAAAGCCATCGCATCATTATTTGTTGTGTATCTTCCACTCTCGTTGTGTGTAGTTATTCCCACAATCGTCCATTCACCTGTATGAATAGTTTCCTTTTTATCACCACGCTCTGAGTCAAGTTGTAGATCACCTTTGGGACCTCCAGTAGGCGCATCGTCAGCAAATCTAAACATACTAGCGTCTTGTGCCATTCCTTCAAGTGACATAGTTTATTTTCTTTTACCAAATATATATTGCATACAAAGTATTATGCCTAATAGTACAAATAATGTACTTACTGCATGTGTAACATCTAGTAGTTCCCAACTCCATACATCTAATCTTTTAGTACCTGATATTAACCTAATTAACCCATACCCTAAAAGATATATCCCAAGATATACATTGCTTTTTAGATCAATATTTTTAAACTTGTATATGTAAAATAATACTGTAAAAAGAATAAGATCTAGTAGTAATTCGTAATATGCATAGGGGAGTAGTTCAGTATTAAATATATTTCCTATTCTTCCTATTGCTTGCCCAAGAGGTAATACAATTGCAAATATAGTTAGCCACCTAACTACATTCTGATTTTTCCTTTTTAAATATCCATACAAAAAAGTAAACCCACCAATTAACCCACCATATATTCCAACGCCACCGTGCCACATTTTAAAAATTTCTAAAGGGTAGGTTATATAGTATGTATAAAAATCTAATACATGGTATGCTCTTGCTCCAATTATGCCACCGATCATTGCAACAATAATCGCTCCCCAATATAGTTCGATGTTTAAGTTTTCTTTACGGGTGATTTTTTCTCCAATAAGGGCGGATACTAATATGCCAAGAGATATAGCAATACCATACATATCATTTACGAATAAAGTCTTAAGCTAAAGACAAGTATTAAAAGTAGTGCTGTAGTAAATATTACTACTGTGTTTTTATTAGGTGTGCCTTTTAATGACCAAAACCAATCTTTTATTCTACCTTCAAAATATTCATATAGCATTATATATATAGAATTAACATAAGTTGAAATTATTAAGCTTTTAATTAGTAAACTTGTATCCGAAGACATTACAAATATCATTAGTATCCCCAAAACAACTTGAAATAATGCACTGTTTAAAGTTTTATCTTTTACTTCTGTTTTATGAAAATATATATAATTTATAGACCCTTTAAAATCTTTGTGGGTAATATAACCCTGAAGTGTTTTAGAAAATTCTTTTTCTGGTTCTAAAAAATATGCATAAAGCACATAGTCTATTTCAAGTATAAGCATTCCCAAAAGAGAACCCAGCAAAATTAAAATAATATTAAGTACATCTTTTTCGACTCTTAGCGCAATCAAGATGATACCCACAGTCAAAGATAGTAAAAATGGAATCTTATAAGCGTTTAAAAATGTTTTAATCATTACACTAATCATAATTCATTTTTTAGTGTTTCTCAATTCATTTAATTTCCACATAAAAGCCTTGGCTTTATTTGTTGCTGTACCAGTACCTAGTGCAAACTCTTTTGCGATCTCTAGATATTTTCTTTCTGTCGTTTTTGCCAATTTAATATAAAGTGTTCGGTGTTTTGTATCATTAAATTTTTCTGCCAACATATTGCCGTACGCTTGAAATTCGTATGTATTTCTATAGTTTCTAGTAAGTTTTTTATTTTTTAATATATCTGCAATGTTAGAAACATTTTTCATTATTAAGAAATATTATCATTTAGAAGAGGTTTAATGTGTATTTTTTTCTACGTAATCATTGGCAATTTTACCAATATAAGGAATTTCCCATTTTTCGTTATTGTATGCTTTCCACATTAGACCTAGCCACAAGATGAATGCTCCTATTGATACAAGCGGTACAAGTATTATTCCAATAATGAGCGCTATAGATATTGTTGCGATATTCCACGCTACAAATACTGTTCCTGCAAATAGCATAGCTTGCACAGCATGAAATCTGACAAATTTATTTTGTTTTTCATTCAAAAACACAAACAACGCAGTTATTGGTGTAATTAAATAACAGAGTGCGGCTTCAATATTGGGTTCTATGTTATATGCCTTTTGATTCGCTTGTGTAGTTTCTTTCATCTCCATGGATATTAATAGTATGCTCTTTTTTTCATTGCATGTAAATCTTTTATTTCAGAAAGTGCTGTGGTATCTGTTGGAGATTTATCTTCTCTAAATCTAATAAGTCGTGGGAATCTAAGCGCAAATCCTGTGGAATGCTCTGCAGATTTGCTTACTTCGTCTGCACCAACTTCTACAACAATTTTTGGGTATGTCCATACATCACATGCGTACATTTTACTAATATTATAGTTTTTGGGTTTTTCTGCTACTTTTGTTTTATCTGCTAGCTCTTTTAGTTTTATCCAATCATCGTCTTTTAACCCTGTGCCTATTTTTGTAATTGTTTTATACTCATCACTTTCGTTATCATATATACCTACTAAAAATCCCCCAATACCAAATTTAGCTCTTACGCCTTTTCCATAATAATAGCCAAGTACTACAGCATCTACTGTATCATCAAGTAAATCAACATCAGCAATTTTTAATTTTACCCATGTAAATGATCTTGCCCCAGCCATATATTCTGCGTCAGGATTTTTTACCACGATACCCTCAAGACCATGTTCTCGCGCATCATCAAATACAGCTTGCAGTTCTTTTTCAGTACCCGCCTCTGTATAGGTATCGCACATGATTACTGTACCTGCTCCAATTGCTTTTTTTAAATATTCTTTTCTTTTTCTTAACGGCTCTTTTGTTAATGGCTTTCCGTTTAAATATAAGATATCAAACACATAATATGTTA
The DNA here is from genome assembly GCA_964532965.1 of uncultured Candidatus Saccharibacteria bacterium. GTDB lineage: Bacteria > Patescibacteriota > WWE3 > UBA101185 > UBA10185 > CAZHJE01. Next base: position 11,594 of record CAZHJE010000009.1, on the reverse strand, counting down.
GTGGTATTTTATCCATCATTTCTTTAATGTTATGTTTTCTTTTTCTTTGCATTATTTCTTGAAATGGTAAAAACTCTCCTGTGTCAGCGTCATAACCAATTGCTTCGCCATCTAAAATTATACTTGTGGCTTTTATTTGTTTTATTGCTGCTTCTACTATATCTGGGTATTGATGTGTTGTTTCTTCTAGATTCCTAGTAAATGTTTTAATTAATACTCTTTTATCTTCTACAGCAAACAAACTCTTTTTTTCAAGTTCTGAGGTTTTAACTGTTTGATTTTTATCTAAATGAAGTTGGACTCTAGTGCCGTCAAATTTATATTCCGCCCATACAGTACCCATTTTTTCAATGATTTCTTTTGTAGATGGTAATCTTTGGGCTTTTTGTGCAAGTATTGGTACACCCGGTTGAATACTAATTTCTTCAATCCCACGTATGCCTTTTTGTTTTATTTTTTTAACAATAAGCCCAATATCAGGATGAATACTGTATTTATATTCTATCTGTGCTTTTATCTCTTTGGTTCCATTAATACTTTTAGCTAGTGCTTCTATAATTGTGAGTTCTGTAAAACCTAAGCGAGTAGTACCAAGTACTATTTTTACTACATATTTCGAAGATATGCCATCAAGTTTAGCTAATAGGCTGGCGATTTTTTTTAATTTAATATCTTGCGAACCTGTACCGGACACTACTGCAATATCAAGTAATAAGTCATGAATAGTTAATAACTCGATATTAGAAGCAGTCTTTTTGCCAGTTAATTCTAAACAAGCATCACCTAAATCCCCATGTTTAGCATACAGTTTATCTATAGTTTCACTCGTGATATTAAAGACAAATTGCATTGCTCTTTGCATCATTTTATCTGCAATATTAAACTTTTCATTTTCAAATGGTGCTTTTAAGTAGCCAAGAGATAAATACATTGCAATATCAGCCTCTTTCAATTTCAGCTTGGATATAAGCTCTGCTAATATACCCATCATTTCTAGTCTTTTAGTTGTGTTTTCTAATTTTTCTAGGTAAGTACAAAATGTTGAAAATAGCATGTGTTTATTATACTTATGTTAGCTCATATCGGGAAGATTTAGTTTTACCTCTTTTTGCAATAATACCAAGATCCGTTAAGTTTTTTAATTCTCTAAGCACAGTATCTTCTGAAATATTTGGGAACAGTTTTGGAAAATCTTTATTTTTTAAATATACAAAGTCTTGAAGATACGTGATGATTTTTTCTTGTCTTTCAGATAATTCTGTTCTTTTTGATACTTTTGCCAGTCTTGTATCTTTTGCGAGTAATTTAATGTTTTCAGATAACGTAGAAACTTCTCTATTAGTGTTATCTGTGAGGTATTCTATCCAGCTTGTGTAGTCTTCGGAGTCAAAAGTCTCTTTTAGCTCTTTTGTATATGACTTAAGGCTTTTAAAAAATTGTTCTTCGACACTTAAATAATCTTTAATATTGTACTTATTAGCTTTAAGTGTGTACATGTGTATTAAATCGCTCATTACTGAGTTCCACTTTTCAAACGGGTGTATTTGTTCTATACGAGCTTTCATAATTGCAGAAACAATAAGCGGATGTGTTTGTTTTGCATCCAAACTGTTATACCAGTCTATTAAGCTTGTAATTTGAGCAAGTATTTCTTCTGTACGTACATTTCCTAAGATAGCATTTTTTCTATAAATTATTTGTGATTCTTGCGTATTTTTAGTAAGTGTTTTATATAGTTGTTTTATATCTTCTTCTTCAAAATTTTGTGTTTGTGCTATGTCTGCAAGTTCATTCAGTGTAGCATCATAGTTTTTAACAATAGCAGGTACATTTGAAGGTATATTATTTAGATATCTTTTTACATCTTCGAAATCTACATTTATATTATCTTTTCTTAGTGAATAGGTAATTGTTTTAGCCCTTGCTTCTATTTGAAGTTGTTTTTGCCAAGTGGGCAATATTGTTGTTGTTTCTATTAAAGCTTTTGCATATTCGATATAGGCAATGTTTCTTAGTATATTGTTTGTAATGGTATATTCAGGCAGATACATAACTTGCAAATAATTATCGCATATTTACCGCAGTAGTAAATTAGAATAGTAAAAGTTCTTTGAAAAACTGAACTTATAATTCAGCTCTTTGTGAGGCTATGGCACTTACCTTGATAGCAATGGTTCTTGCCTCTGCTGCAGCTGTGTTTTTAGCTCCATATGCATTTTGCCACCTTAGTACTGTTTCTTTGTACTCTTGCCCTTGCATTTTGTTAGCAAGAAGAATTTGTGCAGCATACATAACTCCCATATCACCAAAAAGTTCAGACACCGTGGTTTCATAGTCAGGCGACACCTGTCCACTACGTCGGGCAGTACTTCCAGGAAAGAATCCTCCAATACGACCATTGTGTCTTACAGAAGTAACTAAATTCCTAGAAACTATTTCAAAGGCGTTAGTTTCCGGATTGTATGTGATTGGAAATGTTGGCAATCCTGTAAGAGATGCCCTATTGTTGACTGCAATGCTTAATGTTGGTTGCGGAATGCTGTCTACACCAATATTCATTTCAGGTCCTTTTTCTTGCATTACAGTTTGAAATCGTTCTATAAAGACATTCATTAATTCTGCAGCGGTTGGTATTTCATCCTCAGAGAGCCCTATTTCATTGTGGTTTTTTTCCAAGACTTCTTGCACATGTGAAGAGTTTTGCGCAAGCTCTGCCATTGTACTAATTTGAATACTTTCACCTGACTCGCGGGCCTTAATTTTTGTCATGCATACATATTATAATAAAAAGAGTTATTGCTCAAGCATAGATCTCACAATCACACATAGAATACTTAAATAAAGCTTATCTCAATACCATTGGAAGAATCATATGCTGTTGTAATAATGGTTTGCTGATTACTAATAATATTATTTATGGCTTGTTTATGTTTATCATCTAATTCCGAATATATATCATCGAGTAAAAGTATAGGTTTAATGTTTGTGTTTTTAAATATATAGTCCACCTCACAAAGTTTGATTGCAAGTATTGCACTTCGCTGCTGTCCTCTTGACCCAAAATATGAAATATTTTTATCATTAAGTAAAAAAGTAAAATCGTCTCTATGTGGTCCAATTAATGTTTTTTTTGTCCATCTTTCTTTTTGTTTGTATATTTCTAAGTTTTCATTGGTTATTTCATTAAATTCGTATACGATGTTAAATGTATTATTTTCATACCCTAAAATATCTTTATAATGTTTAATACTGTTATTTATATTTGTAATTAAATTCAATCGCTTTTTGTGTATATATGTTCCAAATTCAATTAGTTTATCATTCCAAAATGCTATTTGAGACTCATACAAAGGAAAGGTTTCTAAATTTTCTAGTATTTTATTCTTTTGTTTTAAAGCATGCGAATAGTTAGAAATATATTCTTTGTATTTAGCATCAAATTGAAAGAATATCATATCCATGTATTTCCTTCGAGCACTAGGGGAGCCTGTTAATATATCTATATCTTCTGGTGTAAATAAAACACTATAAATATTAGATATAAAATTTTGCAATGTCTTTTTTACTTTATTTACTTTTACCATTTTTTTAGAACCGTTTTCAGTAGCTATACTTTTGATAATATGAAGTTCTAAAATTGATGTTGCTTCATTGTCTTGTATTTCAGTTAGTATTGATGCGTGTGGTTTATCGTATGCTATTACATCTTTATCGTAAGCTACTTTTAATGATTTTGTTGTAGATAACATATGTATTGCTTCTAAGATGTTGCTTTTTCCGCTGCCATTAGGACCTTTAATAAGTGTATTTTTACCATCTAACTTAATGCTTAAATCTGCATGATTTCTATAATTTTTTAAGGTTAAAGTATTAATTATCATTAAATAAACCATTCTTAGTAAGTAGTACTTGGCAGTTGCTACAAAAATAGGTGCCACGCCCATTTAGCTTTTTAAAAGATATTTTAAGATTACAGCGTGTACATTTCTCCTTTTTATATATTCTAAAATACTTTTGTTGCTCACCTTTTTTTCCAAACAAATCTACATAGTCACTCATAGAAATGCCTCTATGTTTTATACCTTCTGCTAATAGTTCTTTACACGCAGTAAATAAGTTTTGTGCGTGTTTTAGCGAAATATCTTTAGTTTTTGTTTCAGGATGTATTTTTGCAAGCCATAATGCATCTGTGGCATAAGCATTCCCAAGTCCCGATATCAGACTTTGATCAAGTAATACATTTTTAATGTTTGTATTTTTAGAAGTTAATATTTTATGAAATGCATCAGGCGTTAAAGTTTCATTTAACGGATCTGGGCCATATTGATCGTTAAAGTTTTCGATGCTATTTTGCGGAATTAAAAACACTTTCCCAAACATTCTCATATCGCAAAATCTTAGTTCGTACTGCTTATTATTTTTTTTTAAAATAAAGCTAACTCTAAGCCACTTATCTTTTGGATAGTTAACTTTTCTTAACAATATTCTTCCTGTCATTGCCAGATGGAATCCAAGATAACTATTATTACTTAATTTAAGAATTATATTTTTACCTATTCTTGTAGCGTCAATAATATGAGTATTTTGAACACTTGTTACAAATAAGTCATTTTGCGGTAATGCGTTGTATGCTTGAGAAATAGTGACATTTACTATATTTGTCCCGACAACATGTTTTTTAATATCTTGTGTAATTGTATGGACTTCTGGTAGTTCGGGCATTAGTTAAAATGTGCATTAAATTTTTCTAAAATATATGACCACATTTCTTTTTTAAAAATTTCTTTTTCAAACTTTTTTACGCTTTTTCGTATTTTGTTACTATCAAATTTATTTTGTGTCACGTCATTGTCAAATTTTTTAAATGCATTTATAAAAGCGTCTAATGTCAAATCTTCGAAAAATGTACCTGATAGCCCATCTTGTATTGTTTCTAAATGACCGCCTGATTTATGTGCAAAGACGGGTTTTCCATAAGACATTGCTTCTACAGGAACAATCCCAAAGTCCTCGTCTTGTACTGCATTAATTACACCTAAACAGTTATTAAATAACTCAGCTTTTTCGTTTTCAGAAACTTTACCCACAAATTTAATGTTTTCATTTGCGATAGTTTTTAGATAGTTTTCTTCAATACCTGTTCCCGCAACAACAAGAGGCATTCTTAAAATATTAAACGCTTTAATTACTAAATCAAAGTTTTTATACGCCGATAACCTACCAATAACTAAGTAATATTTTTCTTCATTTTTAGTAGCCGTTTTTGTTTTTGCGATTTCTTTATACATACTCTCTAGTGGGGGATATATTACTTTAGATTCACGATGATAAAATTTTTTTATTCTGCTTTGCGTTTCACACGAGTTAGTTAGCAGATAATCGGGTCTTTGTGCTGCGCTAAAGTCCCAAATGCGTAATATAAAATCTATTAATGAAACAATAGGTTTAAAGTACCACGCGTCTCTTTTTTGACTTTCTACCGAATATTTATATAAAAATCTGGGTGGCGTATGAATATAGCTAATATGAAGTTGTGTTGGTTTAGTAATAACACTTTTTGCCCACGCGTTACCACTTGAGATTATTAAATCATATGCTCTTAGATCAAAGTTTTCAAAAATTAATGGCATTAAAAAGGTGAAGTATTTTGGAAATTTAAGCAACAAAGAGTTGTTAGGGTAAACTATTTTTTTTGAATTAATTGTGTCTGGCATTTTTGATGCATCATAAACACCTGTATATAAAGTAGCATTTGGAAAAAGTTCAAGTATGTTTTCCATAGTTCTTTCAGCACCGCCGTACTGATTTAAGTATTCACATATGATTGCTACCTTGGCACTTTTAATGTTTTTCATTCATTCGATTATCCCATGATCTTGATAAAAAATGAAATCCGTGCGTTAATTATTTTATGCTCAAGAAGGATTTAGGATATTCAGTACCAATTGTTATAGTTATTGCTCTTTTGCTTCTTGTTATCCCCGCATATTTTTTTATAGAAACAAATAATTTTAATTCGTCATCATCTGAGAATATCCGAGGGGCACAAACTGTTGGTGATGCGTACGCAAAACCCGGATTTAGCGTTTCGATAACTGCACAAGCTGCTACCTGGGACTTGGTTGAGTATATGTGTAAAAGTTTAGATGAATGTATTTCTTCTGTAACAGCAGGGAGTAGGTTAGGTACAGTTAGTGGGGGCACCACAGATTTACACGAGGTTATTATTTCTTACAGTGATGAGTGGAAAGACTATGAGTACATTAAATTCTATGTTAGATCAGGATGGTACACCGAAGGTGGTATGTTTAAAGTGATCGATTTAGGTGAAGTTCCTGGTTCTGACATATATACATTGTCTGATGGTACAAATAATTATGGGGCTGTTATAGCCCCGATATCATCTTTAACCAAAAATTTTTATTCCTCGGCAAGTTTTTCTGACATAAATTAAGTTATAAGTTAGTGGCTGACAATATATATTTCTGTGAGTAGAAAGAGGATGTATATTAAAAGCAGTATTAATCCTTCTGGTTTATCAAATTTTTCTTTTGTTTTTGCAAATCGCAAAAATACTAACTGAGATAGGACTAAAAAAAAGAGTGTTGGCATACCAATCCGTGTTCCATTCAAGTTTATAGGTGAAATAATTGCGGCTAGCCCAAGAACTAGCGTTGAGTTTGCTACTACACTGCCAATGATATTTCCAAGTATTTCGTCTTTGCTGCCGTTCTTTAATGCAGATATCGAAAAAGCGATTTCAGGAAGAGATGTTCCAAGCGCGGTTACTGTTAGGCCAATAAAACCCAAATTGATTGCAAATGTACTACTAAGATTTATGGCCGATCTAACAATTACTTCAGATGAAATTAAAAGTACAGCTAACGAAAAGAGAAAAACCAATATTTGTTTCAGCCCGTTAATATTTTCTGTGCGTTCTCGTATGTTTTCAAGACCGTGTGCTTTTTTTAAAACCATTTGAGCATAAATGCTATACGACACAAGAAGTATTATCCCATCAAGCCTTGTGAGTTTACCGTCTACGACAAGACCTATTGGGAGCAAATTAAATAACGCAGTGTAATATATGTCGTTTGATTCTAATATCTTTTTTGTTGTTAAAATTCCCGATGTTAAAGCAGGTAATGCTACCACTAGTGTTAATAGCGCAATATTTGACCCAATAGAATTACCCAAAGCAAGCAAGGGTTTTTTTTCTATTGCTGAGGTTATTGCAACTGTAGTTTCTGGTAGTGAGGTTCCTATTGCGATTAAAAAAAAACTAATTGTGTATTCTGAAATATTAAGATTGTGCGCAAGCTTAGTTGCGGACCTAACAAACAGATTAACTCCTCTAATAAGAGCAATTCCAGACACAAAAATTATTCCTATGTTAAGTAGTATTGTTGTGGGCACGTTTTAAATATGCTTTTTGCATTTCTGAACCTATTACTGGTATTAATGAAAATAATATACCATATACAAACAGCTCTGCTTTCAGAGGTGTAGTTTTAAGCAGTTTGTTTAAAAAAGGTAAGTATACTACCGCAATTTGAATTAGTGCTGACAAAAAGAATGTATAAATTAAAGCAGTGTTTTTTGTTAAATTTTTAGAAAATATCGAATGCCTATCTGATCTTTTATTAAACGCGTGAAACAGTTGAGAAAAAGTGAGCGTAGTTAAAGTTAGTGTTTGTATAACTTTTAGTTTGTCATCTCCAGTATAAAAATGATAACCAAGATAAAAAATGCCTAGTGTAGCAGTTGTTATTAATGTTGCATGAAATATCATTTGTTTCCATCGATGTTTTGATAATAGCCTTTGGTCATTTCCTAGCATATTTCTAGGAAGTCTTTGCATAACGTCTTTTTCTGATGGTTCCATACCAAGCGCTAGTGCCGGAAATCCATCTGTAACTAAATTTACCCATAATATTTGAATTGGAAGTAACGGAAGTGGTAATCTTGCAATTATTGCTCCGGATACAACTAATATTTCGGATATATTACAAGATATTAGATATGTAATAAATTTAACTAAATTAGAATATATAATTCTACCTTCTTTTATTGCAGTTACAATGGTTGCGTAATTATCGTCTTGGAGTACCATATCCGAAACTTCTTTTGCAACATCTGTGCCTGTTATTCCCATAGATATGCCTATGTCCGCACTTTTTATTGCAGGAGCGTCATTCACGCCATCACCTGTTACTGCAACAATATAGCCCATATCCTTTACAGCATTAACAATACTTAACTTTTGTTGTGGAGATACACGTGCAAATACTTTTTTACGTTTTAATATTTCTTTTAGTGCATCTTCCGAAATATCCCCAAGTTCTGTACCATCAACTACTTCATTTTCGCTTTTTATTAAGTCTAACGTGTAAGCTATGCTTGTTGCTGTTAATTTGTGATCACCTGTTATCATAATTGTTTTAATTCCTGCTTTTTTAGCAAGTTGTATTGCATCTTTCACCTCTTCTCTTAGTGGGTCAGATTGCGAAATTATACCTAGAAAATCGTGATATATTGATAATTCATCTTCAGGGTTGTCTAAATTAAGAGCTTTTTCTAATGTTTTTTGTGTAATTTTTTTATATGAGAATGCCAAGCTTCTTAATCCTTGTTTAGTATATGTCTCATTAAGTTGGGATACTTGTACCGAATCTTCTTTTACTATGTGTTTTATTACATCTGGTGCGCCTTTAGTAAGAACAAAAATATCGTTAGGAGTATCGGTGTTTTGTACTACTACAAGCAATTTTTTTGTTTCTGAAGAAAATGGTATTTCATATAACCTTTTATATTTTTTTCTAATCATTGAAATGTCAAAGTTTTTATGTTTTGCAAACTCAAGTAATGCTGTTTCTGTAGAATCACCAATAAATTTATTGTTAGAATAATCCGCATCGTTGCAAAGGATACTAACTTCTATTAACCAATCTAAGCCTTTTTCTTTACTAAAACTATTTTCCAATACTTCTTGATCAAGAGTGGCAATATGCGTAACAGCCATTTTATTTTGAGTTAATGTACCTGTTTTATCCGTAAGAATATAATTTACCGAGCCAAGTGTTTCTACTGCTTGTAGCCTTCTGACTATTGCTTTTTGTTTTGCCAACTTAGACACGCCAATTGCAAGTGATAGGGTGATTACAGCAGGTAAACCTTCTGGTATAGATGCGACTGCTAGGCTTATTGCAGTTAAAAAAGTCTCTTTTATGTCCATGTGTGCCAAAAAAACACCGGCAAAAAACACCACTCCAATAATTATCATGGCAGCGTAACTCAGCGATTTACCTACAGAATGTAACTCTTTTGTGAGGGGGGTTTCGTTAGTTACATCTTTTTGTAATAATGTAGAGATTTTTCCAATTTCTGTATTAAACCCTGTAGCAACGACAATTGCTTTTGCTTTTCCATAGTTGACGCTGGTATTTCGATACAACATATTTTTTCTATCTGCAAGGGCTATATTCTCGTTTGTTAATGTGGCGGTAATTTTTTTAATTGGTTTTGATTCACCAGTTAATATTGCTTCTGACACCTCTAGGTTGACTATTTCTATTATTCTGGCGTCTGCCGGTATTTTATCGCCACTTTCAAGAAAAATAATATCTCCAGGAACAAGTTGATTTGTTTCTATTTTTTCTATATTTCCATTTCTTATTACTTTTGCATAATCAGTAGATAGTTTTTTTAATGCTTCTATTGCATTTTCGGCTTTTTGTTCTTGAATAAACCCCATCAATGCATTTATAATGACAATAACTAGTATGACACCCGCATCTAAATATTCTCCTACTCCTGCCGAAACTATTGCCGCACCAATTAGTATCCACACCAAAATATTTTTAAATTGATTTAATACTTTTTGCAAAACAGTTTCTTTTTTTGTTTCGGGTAAGTTATTTAACCCATGCAATTGTTGTTGTTTCTGTACTTGTTCTGCAGTTAACCCAATTTCAGTATTTGTATCAAATTCATTGGCTAATTCATCGATGTTTTGCGTGTGATACTGCATATTTAGTTCTATTCTAAAGTTCTAATTCTAAATATTCTATCAAATGTACGTGAAATTATATCTTCTTGCCCTTTAGGTTTTTTCATTGTTAATCTTTGTGGAAAGACAAGGTCTATTATTAGGTTTCCTGCACTAACTCCTATTAGAGCAATAAGTTTTAGTCTTGGGAAAAGCAAAAAGACTATCATCATAAAAGTTGTAAACGCAGAAAAATATAATATTTCGTCTTTTGCATCGGCTACGGTTTTTTTGAGTGCACCTTTAAATAATCCCGCGCGTCCTTGTCCTTTAGCTTCGGGAATGAATTTGTCTGGGTTTTTATAGTAAATTATTGTGGTAACAAAAAGTCGTAATATATTTCTTGTTAATTCAAGCAATATACCTGCACCAATTAACATAAATGTAATTGAGGCGTGATCTGTAAAGACAATACTTCTTGTCATAAGATCATACCCCCCAATTTTCGAATGAAGCGGTATATTTAAATGTTGTGGTAAAAAAAATAACTTTGTACTGTCTATTGTTAAAAAAAGTATAAACACAAAGATTTCTAGTGAGTCTATAAAGCTCCTGTTAAAGAGTTTTAGTGCGTCTTGTATCCAAGTGGTGACCTGATCTGATATTTTTTTTGGTCTATTTAATATTCCAATTATTAAGGTCAGCCCTATCGAAAGGCCAAGCGTTGGAATAAATACGTCATTTGTTTTTCCAATATATTTATATCCGTATAGAATTACTAAATACAAAATAAAGGCTAATACAAGGCTAAGGTAAGGTATAATAAGGACCACAACCATTTTTACTATTTTTTTAAATTCTTCAACTAAGGTTTTTAAAAAACTTGTAATATCTATTACTGTGATTGAGCCTTTAAGAACTAAATCTATAATTTTCCCAGCTTCTTGCTTTTTACCCAAGATTGTTAATGTCCCAAGTATTAAAAAAGTAATAGTAATAATGGTTAAAAGTAACCAGAAGACATTTAGTAAAACCAAAAATACATGTGGAGAGACTAGTAATAAATAAACAATCACAAGAAGTATGCCCAAAAAGCTGAGTGTTTTAAATATATTTCTTTTTTTCGGTGTGTCCATAAACAAATAAATTGTACACCATCTTATTATACAATGGCAATTGGAGTATATCTCATGTTATTATTCATTATATGTTTCTAATTAAAAGAGATTCATTACTTTGGAATTATTTGCCTGTAGAAATTCAAGGTTTGATAAACGATGGAGAAATACTTTTTGATCATGCTAACGAACACATGTCTGATATATCCGATTACTCGTATTTGGTTTTTCCCTTTGCAAAAGCATATGAGGGGTTTTTGAAAAAGTTATTTTTAGATTTAAATTTAATTCGAGAAGATCAATATTATGGAGATGACATTAGAATAGGAAGAATATTAAATCCGCATTTTATATCAGAGCAAGAAAATGTATTTAATAAAATATGTTCGCATGCTGGAAATGGCACTGATGTTGCAATGATGATGTGGCGGGCTTGGAAAAATGGTAGGAACCAGGTATTCCACTATTTTCCGCATAATTTTAGAAGA
>CAZHJE010000008.1:1677-22569 GCA_964532965.1 uncultured Candidatus Saccharibacteria bacterium | reverse complement strand
TTTTCCAGTGCTCATTCTAATGTACATTCGTCCATTATGTATCGTAACTTATTCACTACTTGTATGCTGCAATTTTTTACGCTAAAAAAATTGTCAACACTTTTTTTACATATATAATGAGTGGTATAGAATGTTATCGTTGATATGCATTCACTGCTTGTAATTGAGAAAGGCCTGCTCCTACCAAATGGATGAAATAACTCAGATAAAGCAAAAATTAAATATTGTAGACATAATTGGCAACTATGTCGAATTAAAAAAATCTGGCAAAAACTATAAAGGCGTATGTCCTTTTCATACCGAAAATACCCCATCATTTATGGTGTCACCTGACCTTCAGATATATAAATGTTTTGGCTGTAATGAAGGGGGCGATATATTTGCATTTGTTCAAAAAATAGAGGGAATAGAATTTTATGATGCCTTAAAAAAACTTGGCGAAATGGCAGGAATCGAAGTAAAAACCAGTCATGGTTCAAAAGATACTGAGCAAAAAAATACTATATATACGATCAATGAAGTTACAACAAGATTTTACGAACATTTGCTTTTAAACCACAAAGCTGGAAAACAGGCTTGTGACTACTTAATTACAAAAAGAAAACTCACTAACGATACAATTAAGGTATTTAGGTTAGGATACGCCCCATATGAGTGGGATATTCTCTATAGTTTTTTGTTAAAAAGAGGCTTTAGTGACAAAGATTTACTTATAGCAGGTGTAATAAAGCAAAAAAACAACGAAAGCGGTTATATTGATAAATTTAGAAATAGAATAGTTTTTCCACTAATAGACAATAACGAAAAAGTAGTTGGTTTTACAGCACGTTCCCTCGACAATACCGAGCCAAAATACTTGAACACACAAGAAACATTGGTTTTTAAAAAAAGTATGTACATTTATGGACTAGTACAAAATAAAGTAGAAATTAAAAAACAAGGCGCAATGTTTGTAGAAGGACAAATGGATGTCTTATCGGCATATCAAGCTGATATTAAAAATGTTATTGCAAGCTCCGGTACAGCCTTAACAGCACAACAGCTGCAGATACTAGCCCGATATACTAAAGAACTAACATTATGCTTTGATAATGATACTGCAGGACAAAATGCCACACTTCGTGCAATTGAACTTGCCGAAACTCAAGATTTTAATATAAGGGTCGCAATTATTCCAAAAGCTTACAAAGATTTAGACGAATTAATTAAGCAAGATATAGACAAAGCTAAAAAATTATCAAAAGAAGCAATACCTATATACGACTACTTTTTAGTAAATGCACTGGACCAACACGATAAAGACAAACCATACGGAAAAAAGAAAATTATCGAGGAACTTGCACCAAAATTAGCAAAAATTAAAAATACAGTTGTGTTAGACCATTATATAAAGAAAATTTCAGAAGAAGTAGATATTGAGACAACCGTACTAATTGATATAGTTAAAGAAAAAAATGCAGAAACCACTCAAGAATTAATTAAAAAGGCTTTGAAACAAACAAAAACCAGTACACAAGACGAAATTCAAAAACGTGAAGAGTACTTTTTAAGCCTGCTTTTGCGCGCAGATATTGCAATTTTGCGCGATATGTTGTATAAACTAGCCGAAAATGACTTTAGTAATAAATTTACCCAAAACCTGTTTTTAGAGCTTAAGAAGTATATTGAAAATCTAGGTACGGGGTTTAATATTAAAGAGTTTATAAATAAACTCAACACACAGCAAAGTGATTTTGCTCAAAAACTCTACCTAGCTGATATTAGTATAAACATTGAAGATAGCAAACAATTTGGTAAAGAACTTGATAATATATATAAAAGGATAAAGCAAGACTCTATTAGCAGAAGCCTGGAGGATTTGGTAAAAGAACTAAAAAAAGCTGAACTTGAGATGAATATTGAGAGAATTGAAGATTTGTCTCAAAAAGTATTTAAATTTTCAAAACAAAAAAGGGAGTATGAACAAGATAATTAAAGACGATCAAGAAAAATTTATTAAAAAACTAATTGCAAAAGGCAAAAAAAGGGGTTATTTAACACAGTCTGAAGTATTGGAATTTTTTCCAAATGCTGAAGATGATATTGATACTTTAGATACTTTGTACGGAAGATTGCTTGACGCAGGTGTAGATGTTTATGATGTTGAGTCAGAAAAAGAAGCACAAAAACTATCAGAAGAAAAGATTGATTTATCAAAATTAAGACTAGATAAAACAACATCAGTAGATCCTGTAAGAATGTATCTAAAAGAAATCGGAAAAGTAGAATTACTTCATGCAGAAGAAGAAGTTGATTTAGCAAAAAGAATTAAAAAAGGTGATAAAAAGGCGGCAGAAAAACTTACCCGAGCAAACCTCAGACTCGTTGTATCAATTGCGAAAAGGTATATGGGCAGGAGCTTGTCATTTTTAGATTTAATACAAGAAGGAAACATTGGTCTTATGAGAGCAGTCGAAAAATTTGACCATACTAGGGGATTCAAGTTTTCTACATATGCAACTTGGTGGATTAGGCAAGCAATAACAAGAGCAATGGCAGATCAAGGAAGAACCATTAGAATTCCGGTACACATGATAGAAACAATAAATAAGTACAAAAAGATACAAAGAGAGCTTGAACAAAAATTTGAAAGACCGGCAAAACCATCTGAAGTTGCTAAGATAATGGGAATAGAAATAGACAAAGCAAAAGAAATAGTTAAAATAATGCAAGACACTACATCGCTTGAAAAAACTATTGGAAGAGAAGAAGACAGTACACTTAAGGATTTTATAGAGGATACTTCTGTAAAATCACCATTCGAGTCTGCAAGTCACGAACTGCTAAAAGAGCATATTACAGAGGTATTACACACACTATCTCCACGAGAGAGAACTGTTCTTGAATTAAGGTTTGGAATAACTGATGGTAAAACCAGAACGCTAGAAGAAGTGGGCAAAGAATTTGGTGTTACACGAGAAAGAATAAGACAAATAGAAGCAAAAGCGTTAAGAAAGTTACGACATCCATCACGAAGCAAACAACTTAGAGATTATTTAGAATAGGTAGTTGCTTCATAAATATACACGTCTGATAGATCGTTAAGATTTGGTTTGGGAAGTTCAAATCTTTGAATTAAAATAAACTGACTAGGGTCAGAAAGTGTATCTTCAAAGGCTTTCCAACTATCATAATAGAATGGGTATAGCTCTCTTATAACGGCATTTTTATAGTTTTGCATTGGCCTTGAGGATATAATTACATAATCATAACCTATTGGACTAGGCGCCAAAAAAAACTGCGCATTATTCGAGCCATAAACATTGTATTTATATACCAATGTGCCGGGTAACTTGTTCATAGGATCTAGCCCTTCTTCAGTAATTACCATTTTATTCGACTGTTTAGATAAATTTTTTTGTGCCCAAATATACGCCTGTGACTTTGGAGTTTCTTTTTGAAATTGTATATATGTTAAATATGCAAAATATGAATAATATCCAAATATAACTAAAACTATTGGAATGAATATATAAGTATTTAGGTATTGTTTTATAATATAAAAGCCATATGTAGCATACACTAATATAATTGGGATTATTGGCAAAAGCCATCTATCTACCCTTCTCGTACCAAAAGCATAAAATATTATATAAGTAAGTGATACGCCTATAAAAAAAATATCGGTGATCATAATTCTTTTAGTACGTGCCATAGTGAATACCACCTTTATAAAACCTAGAACCGAGAGCAAAAATATTACTGGAGTGGATATAAATGAAAGTACGTGAATAGACTTAAAATATCCTAAATCTACAGAATCAAATACTAAACCGTTTTCCTTAGTTGTTAAAGTATAAACTCTATAAGCAAAATCATGCATAAATGCAATAGAAAAAGGATTAGTAATAATAAAGGTTGCAATAATTACAAAAAAAAACGCAAACATATTTCTAGGTTCTTTTTTATATAAAAACACCAACATATAAAAGGGAAGTCCTAAAAGGGCGGTAACTTTTGTACCAAAGGCAAGTCCGACAAAGATACCAAGCAACACGGTGTATTTAGTGTCACTGGTAGAATTAACATATTTTAAAATTAATAAATAGGATGTTGTTAAAAATATGGTAAGAAATATATCGACATTAAGATAGTGAGCAAACACAATCAACTTCCAATTCAACGCTACTAACAAGGCGCACAATAATGCATACAATTTTGTTTTGCTTTCAGTATCTATAGTGTTCTTAAATCTTTCTTTGAATATAAAGTATATTAAGGGGATTAGTGTAAGCGATAGTACTGAATTTAAAGATCTTAAAAATATATAAATCGAGGCTTTATCAAACGAAATATGAAGTATATTGCTTGTTTTGCTGTAAAGCATTGTGAAAACAGTAAAAAAATACGCAGGAACAGTTCCATAAACATACGATACTGGAATTAATTTATATGTGTCATTGTTTTTTAGTATGGCTTTAAGTTCATAAGTGTATTTAATTGCAAGTTCGGCGATTTCCGGTTCATCCGCATGAAAACTATGCGGTAACCCAAATTCAATATGCCTAATTCTAAATACAAAACCAATTAAGATGATTAAAAGTAAAAAGATATTTTGTTTATTAAATAATTTGCGTAATAACATCCTTTTGAAGAATCCTTTTTGTTATCCTTTTGTAATGTTCAACATCTGGTTGATCAAATGCATTGACATTAAATAGTTTACCAAGAATGGCAGTTTCTATCATCTTAAATTGCATAAAAGCACCAAGTTCGTATGAGGACAACTTATTCAAACTCACCTCTACAAAAGAAATATCTTTTTCTAAACACGTGTCTTTAACACTAAGATATATTGCATTTTGTATATCAACAACACTCCTGTTTTTTATTAAGGGTAAAATATCACTATAATACCCGCTCATGTGCAACTTACTACTATCATGCGTGGAAGCTACGTTTACCAGCGTAAAATATTTATCTTTCATACCACCTATAAGCAATTGCTCTAATGAATGTAAATCGGTTGAGCCTATTGCGGTATAAGGTGTAATGCCTGTTCCTTTTTTCCCGAGGCTTTCTGCAACAAGTTGCATATACCACTTAGCTAAAGATTCTAGCCTTGGATTAAACACAAAAAGCACACTTATATCTCTTCCTTGTTCTTTATTATATAAACTAAAGATCGCTGATTGCAGACACCAGTTGGTTGTTAAATCATTTGCTAAACAAACCTCAGATATATCTTTAGCACCAGCCAACAGATCTGTTACATCAATGCCAGCACACATAAGCGGAAATAGCCCCACTGATGTAAAAACAGAATATCTGCCACTAACATTTTTTGGACATTCAAGAAGCAAAATCCCTTTTTCTTTTGCAATGTAATATAACGGAGTTTCTTTGGCACTTATTAGCACTGTCCGACTTTCGATATTACTAAATTTAGACCCTAAAAAACTAAAAAGTATATCTAAGTTAACAATACTTTCTAATGTTGTCCCTGACTTACTTATACCAATAATCAATATTTCTTCTGGTGATGTAACGTTTTTAAGTATATTAGAAATGTTTTCATATAATTCGGGGTATACTGTATCAATAAAAACGATTGTTGGTTTAGAATTAACCTTTTCTGTTACTGTCAACGCATCATATATTGCTTTAACACCTAAATTTGAACCCCCAATCCCCACTAAAAGAATATATTTCAGCCTAGCTGTAACTAATTTATTTTTTAAAACTGCGGATTGTTCTAGAAATGCTTTGTCTGAAACGAGCGCTACGAAACTTTCATAATTTGTGTAGTTGTAATCAGCTAAAAAACTCTTAAGATGCGCTATATATTCAGATACTGTTTTATCTGTACTATATTTTTTAAAGTAACTTATTGGAAAAGTTTTATTATTGTTGTTAAATTTCATTGAGCAGCTTTCTTGATCTAATCATATACTATTTGCTGTATTTGTTACAATTGTCTTATGGCAAAACAACAAAACAAAGAGTTTGAAACACCAATGATGACACAATATGCGAAGATTAAGAAGCAGTATCCAGATTGTCTTCTTTTTTTTAGGCTAGGTGATTTTTATGAACTCTTTTTAGAAGATGCAAAAATTGGATCAAAAATACTTGGGATAACACTAACAAAAAGGTCTAGAGGTAAAGATGGAAACATACCAATGGCAGGAATCCCCTACCATGCCGTTGAAACATATTTACCAAGGCTTGTGAATGAGGGATACAAAGTAGCAATTTGCGAACAACTTAGCGACCCAAATAAATCTAAACTTGTAGAAAGAGATGTTGTCAGAGTTGTTACACCCGGAACACTTCTTAACAACAATACAGTTAATACTAAAGAAAACATTTTTATTGCAAGCATTAGCGTTTCACATCACAAAAATTCACATGTTGTAGGTTTTGCTGTATCAGACATGAGCACCGGAGATTTTATCACGTACGAAAGCACACACACAGATTTACTCACGCTAATAATAAATTTTTTTTCTCATTACCATCCAACAGAATGCATTTTACCCACAGACCTATACGAAAACGCGGAAATACTGGCTACATTAAATAAATCTATAAACACTAATATTTTTAAATATAATAAATATTCCCATTTTAAAACGATAAAAGAATATGAGACCATATTAAATGAGCATTTCAAAATATCCAGTGTCGAAAGCTTTGGTATACACAACAAAAGCGAAAGCATAAAAGCGGCAGCGCACCTTCTTTCCTACCTTAAAGATACACAAAAAACAGATTTAATCCACATAAAAAAAATTAAACATCACACAACAGAAGACAATCTAATATTAGATAAGGCAACAATATCTAACTTAGAGCTACTTAATACAATAAGAGACAATAATAAAAAAGGCTCTCTGTTAACGCATTTGGACAATACTAATACAGCAATGGGTGGTAGGCTACTAAAACAATGGCTATTACAACCACTTGTGGATCAACAACGTATCCAAGAAAGACTAGACGCTGTAGAGTATTTTATAGTAAATCCTGCCGAATTTGCACAAACAAAGTATTTTTTATCTTCAATAAATGACATTGAACGGCTTCTTTCAAAAGTATCAATAGGAATTGCAAACCCTAGAGATTTAATAAATTTAAAAGAGACTTTAACAAGTGTTCTGGAATTAAAAGAATTACTCAAAGATACGAATAACAAATACATCTCCAAGTTGATGTATAACATAGATAATAGTTTATGTAATGTGATAACTACTATTACAACAATAATTATGGAAGAACCACCTATTGATACAAAACAGGGTGGAATCATAAAACAGGGAGTAAGCAACGAATTAGATCAATTAAAAAAACATATCGAAAATAGCAAAGAGTGGTTAGAAGAGCTTGAAACAAAAGAAAGGCAAAGAACAGGTATTAGTTCTTTAAAAGTTAGGTTTAACAAAATATTTGGTTTTTATATCGAAGTTAGTAAAGCTAATCTTACGTCAATTCCCAAAGATTACATACGTAAACAAACCCTTGTTAATGCCGAACGGTTTATTACACCAGAGTTAAAGACACATGAAGAACTAGTTTTAAGTGCAGAAGAAAAAATTAATACAATAGAATATAAATTATTCTTAACAACTTGTGAGTACGTGTTAGGTTTTCATACACAGCTACAAAATGCAGCATCTGCTGTTGGCAAATTAGATTGTATATGGAGTTTTGCGTTTGTGGCTAAAGCAGAAAGCTACTGTAAACCACAAATTACATTGGATGACAAAATAAATATCATAGAAGGTAAACACCCAGTAGTAGAAAAAGAAATATATCCAACGCAGTTTGTTCCTAATGATACCTATATAAATAATGAAAATACACAACTGCATATAATAACAGGCCCTAACATGGCTGGAAAGTCTGTATATATTCGGCAGGTAGCTATAATTGTTTTAATGGCTCAGATGGGATCTTACGTTTCTGCTAAAGAAGCAAGTATAGGAATTGTAGATAAAATATTTGTAAGGAGCGGTACGGCTGATGCCATAGCATCTGGATTATCTACTTTTATGGTCGAAATGATTGAAACTGCCAATATATTAAATAACGCAACATCGAAAAGTTTAATCGTTATGGATGAAATTGGTAGAGGCACAAGCACATATGATGGTATTAGTATTGCATGGGCAATATCGGAATATTTAATAAATAACACTCAAAATATAAAGCCAAAAACACTATTTGCTACCCACTACCACGAACTTATTGAGCTTGAAAAACTCTATAAAGACTCAATAAAGAACTATCAAATGGCAGTATGCCTTGATGAAGAAACTAAAGAACCTGTATTTTTGCATAAAATAATTACAGGAGGTGCACAAAATAGTTACGGCATTGCCGTTGCTAAACTAGCTGGATTACCAAGCGATATAATTAAGCGTGCACAGGAGCTAATAAAGAAATGGGAGTAATAAGAAAGTTAACAAAAGATGAAATTGCTAAAGTTGCGGCTGGCGAAGTTATAGAAAATCCTGCATCGGTAATAAAAGAGCTTATTGAAAATTCGATAGATGCAAACTCTACAAATATAAAGATTTATATCGAAAACAATGGAAATACATTAATTGAAGTAATAGATAATGGCACTGGTATGGACAAAGAAGATCTACTGGCATGTGTTCAAAGTCACACTACAAGCAAATTAAAAGATATCACAGAAATTGAACATGTACGCACACTTGGTTTTAGAGGTGAGGCCCTACATAGCATCGCTGCAGTATCTGAACTAGTTATAGAAAGTAAAACAAAAAACAATCTCGCTGGATACATGATAAAAGTTAAAGAAAATAAAATGATCGAAAATAAAATGATAGGGATACCTATCGGTACAAGGGTGTGTGTTAGAGACCTTTTTTTTAACCTACCGGCAAGAAAAGCACATATTAATGATTCTAAAAACGAACTTCAAAAAATACTACAAATAGTAACGGCAATCGCGATACAATATAATATTATTGAATTTAAGCTTTATCATGACCGAGAGTTGGTATTGCAACTAGCAAAGACCACTGATAAACATATAAGAGTCGGGCAAATACTTGGACATAAACTGATTCAGTATATGCTTACTTTTGACAAAAATTTTCCCGACGAACATGTACATTTACATGGGTATGTATCAAATCCTCAAGGCGCGACTTCAAGAATTAGTCACCAACATATATATGTAAATGGCAGGTATATTAAAAACAATAAAATTAAAAACACAATAAAATCTGCTTTTAGAACACTAATAGATGTTAGATATAATCCTAACTTTATATTATATATAGAAGCGCCATATGAGTTTGTAGATGTGAATATACACCCAAAAAAAGAAAGTGTTTTATTATATAAAGAAGGCATAATTTTAGACTGTATATATAAAACTATACAAAATACGTTAGACATTAATAATCTGACCTATACATACAATTCAAAGAGCTCTTATTCAAAGAAGGCTAATAAAAACTTGTTAAACGTTTTAAAAGATTCTTCTGATGTTTGGAATATCAAAACAGCAAAAAACACGAAAAACAATGAAATTTTACAAGTAAATGATTTGTATTTAATAGTTGAAAATGAAAATGGTATAGTGATTTTTGACCAACATGCCGCGCATGAAAGAATACTATACGAGGAGTATCTAGCTGTTTATAAAAAACACAAACAAAAACTTGTACTTGTAAACCAAGAAGTAACTATTCCAATTAGTCTACAAGAAACACTTATTGAAAATATCGAAAAACTGAAAGACGTGGGGATCTGGGTGCAGCATACAAAACGTAGTGATGGGAACAGATTTAAAATATTCAAAATAGACATGATTTTTAAAAACACCGACATAGTGTTACTCTTGCACGATATTTTAGGCGGAATAGAAACCATAAAGACTGATATAGCGGATTTTAGTTTTAAGACAGTATCATACTTGGCCTGTAGAAGCGCAATTAAAGGTGGAGAGTATTTAACACATGAGGAAAGAAAAAATTTACTTGATAAGTTAGCTGAGACAAAGACAAATTATACATGTCCGCATGGCAGGCCCGTTTGTATAACAATTAGTGCTACTGAGTTAAAAACTATGTTTAAAAGATAGGACTTTTTAGTATTCATTAAATACTGGCTTATTTGTTAAATCGTTTTTAAATAGGTATAGCGGTTTAACAACGTAAGAATCTTTTAGACAACTTAAAGAAAACTTGTGAACTAATGAGGCGTTATTTGTTAACCAAGTAGGTATTGCTTCGTAAGGGTCAAGCAGATCTGCAAAATCTACATAATAGACATACTCATAATCTTTAATATAGTTTTGTAGGTTTGGTAATGTTTCTTGTGTTGCAGACAAGTTCCAGTTTGTTTTTATTCTTTGAGGTAAATCTAATCCAGTACCATAAGGGTCGTTTATTAAATCAACACCCTTAACGTCTATAATATTTGAAAATTGATAGTAATCGGCTACATCTTCAAAATGAGCACTATTACCAAGCACTACAGCATTTGACAAATCTTCTTGTTGAATTACCTGATATATTTCTGGAAAACACACCCCACTATTAAAAGGCATAAAAATAAATTTAGCAGGGAGCAATACTATGCTAAGTAAACCTAATGTTGCTATCACTCTCCAATATATTTTATAAATCTTGTGCTCTGAACTAAAATACATTTTTTTAACATATTTTGATAGCCGCACAAATCCAGTAGTAAAACATATAGCGATGATTGGAAATATAAAGATAACGTATCTACTACCTCCTTTTGCAATACCTCCAAGAACAATAGCCGTGATTAAAGTATTTATAATCAAGATGCCAGCAAAAACTTGTTGTCGCATGTATAGCTGGTTGAGACCATAAATAACACAAAAAGAAAGTATAAAGGCTATAGTTACTTGATGATAAATTAAAAATAGCCCAATTATTTTTAGCAGAGGGTCAATGGGTATAAGATCTACATTAGTTTGTGTATCAAGATTGTTTTTTATTATTTGTGAGATCTGCGACGTATAGAGCGGAAAATCAGCAAAATTAAAAAATACAATCAAAAGTACCATAATTACCCAAGGTACTAGTATAATCAATAAATGACTGTGACCTCTCTTTTTTTCTACGGTATCCTCAACAGGCATAGTTCTTAAAACACTAACCAGGTATACAAAGTAAAACAAAGTCTGTGCAAACAGATACACTATGAATGTTAAGTGAAAGAGAAGACCTAGTATTGCTGATAAAACATACAGCACTGCCCATTTTTTTGACTTATGTATGTCAGGTGTTAGAAGCATCCATAAAGAATATAGATTGATTAAAGAGAGTAACATAATTAAGCCATATGCCCTTAGTTCAACTGCAAGTGTCGTTTGTAACGGCGATACATATACCAGAGCAAATGATAAAAGTGCGCCCCATTTATTAGAAAGTTTTAATGTTAACAGATAAAGAACAATCACATTCAACAGTGCAATTAGTAATGACGATAACCGCAAAACTAAAACATTTCCACCAAATACCAAATACCACAAACGTAAAAAAAAGTAATAAAAAGGTGTGTTTTGCTCGTAAACAGACTGCGTAATAATTTCTTTTATAGGTAGTTTTGCAAAGATCAAAGATACTGCTTCGTCATACCATACAGTAATACTATGAAGTGCATACAATCTTGTAAAAACAAAGGCGATGCTTAATGTAAGTAAAGCACTTATGTGTAACCAATCAATTTTTTTAAAAAAAGATAAACATTTTTCCATATTCCTCTGATTCATATAAATTAAAGCGCATGTTGCTTTTTTCAAACATTGCATACCATTCTTCATAGGTACCAAGTGCGCTAACATTATTTTGCTTCCAAGAAGTCATTCTGCCATCTATAAACACTTTCTTTTCTGGTGCAAACCAACTTATATAACCACCCCAATCATATTTAGTAAATACTTTTTTTATATCGTCATGTTTGTTTATGTATGCAACTTCGTGGTATGGATAATTATATGCTAAAGACCACCTTTTAACATCAAGGCTAAGATATACCTTCGACAAAAACACGCTTAATAGAACACAAAAAAACAAGGTGTATACAAATCGAAGCTTTCTAACAAGGTCTAATGTTGCTAGTGCGCCTAAAAAACCCTGTATCCTATTTATAAAAGCGTTTATCTGAATAATCCAAATAGGGTATGAAACAAGTAAAAAAACTCTTACAAAATACACAAAGCGCACTGATAAAGCAAAAAAAAGCAATAAACATAAAAAATACCATATGGGTAAGCTGTACTTTGATTTATACAAAATATAAAAAGCAAGTACATAAAATATCAAATAAAACATGGCATGACCTAGCGGTAAATAAAACATTGCAGAAGACCATTCTAGTATTTGTACATTTGTACTAACTAAAGTGTGTTCTGCTAAAAGAGTTTTATGTAAATTAATCCCATATGGGTTTATAACAGTAACAATAATAGAAAGCAGATAATATAAAATGGTCTTTAATACATCTGATGAAAGTTTTACGTTTATGCCCTCTTTAATAGCAACCCGCATAATAAGAAAAAAAACATAAGCTCCAAATACTAATAAGCCTAATACAAAATCTGCGTGTAGGTTTACCCAAAATGTAAATACAACGGGCAAAAAAGGAATGTACTTTTGTTTATACAATAGTACGTATATTAAAAATGTAAAAAACAATGTACTTGGAAAAAACGGTCTAAAGCTAACTAAAGAGTCGTTTAAAAAGATTAAAATAAGTATTGTTGCCAAATACGGGTAAGATATCTTAAATATTTCAACGCTGATTTTTTTATAAAAAAATACAAGAACATAAACAGTATAAAAAGATAAAAGTAGTCCTAAAACTGTTAAACCCACATTTATACCTAAAATCTTAACAGGTAAATACATTAGTATCTCTGATAACCAATATGAATTTGCCCAGTAATAGTTTGGAAATGTGAATGAAAAAATGTTGTTTTTTAAAATAGTTTTATTTTCAAAATTATATTGCCCGTATCTTAAATGCCACCCGAGATCTGGGTCCTTTGGAGGAGAATATACAATAAATACTCCAAATAAAATAAATAAGAAAAAAAATGCTTTACTTTTTGTGAGGAATTTATTTTTTAACATCTTTACTATGTTCGCAACAAACTAAAGATGAATAATATTCTTTAAACCCAAAAAAAATAGTTCCTAAAAACAACCCTATAACACCACCAAGAACACTATTTAAATACACATTTTTATAAGTTTCATACGTGATTGGCACTGGATTTAACACAAAAACCGATATATTTTTATCTGATAGCGATATGGTTCTATGTTTTTCTAATGATTTAATTACTATTAAATTCCATAACACTACCGAGAAGTCACGGTCTTGCGTTTTTACCTCTAATCTAATACTACTTGGGGTTGTCTTTTTTATGTTAATTAATCTATTAAGAGCGTAATACGAGCCTGCTGAGTTAACTAAACCCATCCCTGTAATTATTTCGGATCTTAACTCTTTGCCCTCGAGCACAGAAACAAATACATCGGTGTATGCTTGGGCAGTCTGTTGAGAATAAAAGCCTTCGTAACTAAATTCAGCTTTATCTTCAATAGGGCGCGTAATATAAAAAGTACCAGTAGAAACATATTTTGCCGGTATAAAAATATAAACCAACACACCAATAAATGTGCCTATTAAACCACAAAGAAAAATGCGCAATTTGTATCTATATAAAAATGTTGTTATTGTTATTAAATCTAACATATGAAACGTGATACATTATATATCGAAATGTGGGTTTTTTCTAATATTAGATTGGCATCTGATATAATTATGTCGTTTTTAAAAATGTATGAATCAAACTATTAAAATACCAAGACATGTGGCAATCATTGCAGATGGAAATAGAAGATGGGCCAAAGAAAAAGGTCTTACATCAATTCAAGGGTATAGACAAAGCGCAAAAACATTTGATGAAATTGTGCAAACACTATCTGAACTTAAAGTTGAATGTTTAACAATTTGGATATTTTCTACAGAAAACTGGAATCGGGATAACACAGAAATTAGTAATGTTTTCAATCTCGCCCGAGAGTATACGAGTTACTACAAAAAAAAGTGTCTAGAAAATAAAATAAGATTTATACATCTAGGAAGAAAAGACCGATTACCACAAGACTTAGTAGAATCTCTAATAGAAATAGAAGACAAAACAAAAGACTACACTTCTTTTACTATTGCTGTTGCTATGGATTATGGTGGACACGACGAAATAATTAGAACAGTAAATAAACTAAAAGATCAAAACTTAGATATAACAGAAGAAGCTATAGAAAACAACTTGGACACAAAAATATTACCAAGAGTAGATTTGATTATAAGACCCGGCGGAGAACAGAGACTTAGCGGATTTTTATCATGGCAATGCGCCTACGCAGAATTATATTTTACTAAAAAATACTTTCCAGACTTGAATAAAGAAGAATTGAACATAGCAATAAAAGATTACTCTGCGAGAGAAAGAAGATTTGGTGGGGATAGTAAGAAAAGTTAACACACTCTTTTTGTCTTTTTTTTAGCTCTTTTTTTTCTACGATTATCTTGCGCTTGGTTTTGTTTCTTTTTTATAGACATATGTCTTATTATAGCACACTTTAAACATATATCTGATACACTTAACCCATGGTAGATAAAGTGAAAAATTTGATTTATAAAAAAAACACTGACCTGCTGTTTATTTTAGCTTTAGCTACGTTTGTAAGAGTTAAAGACATTATCAAATACGAGATGTGGTTTGATGAAGCTTACACCGGTATATTAACAAAACTGCCAATAGATAAATTTCTATTAGAAATTAATAAAGATGCCCACCCACCACTTTATAATTATCTAAATAGATATATTGCACAAATTATTGGAACAAGCGATTTCACTATGAGATTATTACCTCTTATTTGTGGCGTACTTATTGTGTACTATGTATATAAAGCTACAGAACATTTATTTACAAAACAAGCCGGTGTTATAGCGGGGTTACTAATTGCTATTAGTCCTTTTTTAATTGAGTATAGTATTGAAGCAAGATCATATAGTTTTTATGCACTCCTAACAATTTTTTCATTTTACTGCGTACTAAAAGATAAGTATTTTTACTTTTTTTTCGGCTTATCATTATTAATGCTTACACACTATTTTAGTATTTTTTATGTTTTTACCTTAGGAATCATATTCTTATATAGAGTACATTCAAAAAAATTACGTTTGCTAAAGGAAAAAAGCATACTTTATGGCGCACTAGTAACTACAATAACAGGTGCATACATAGTTTTTAAGGCATTAAACAGAACATACACGGGATTAAATACTTCTTGGATACGCCCTGCAAATTTTATGAATGTATTCGAAAGCATAAAAGCCTATCTAATTGGGGTTAAATCGAAACAACCGGGTACAGACATGTTGAACGGAATAACTCTTGGAAATTACACGCAATTAATCCTGACTGCTATTTCAGTTGTTATCCTGTTAGGTATTTTATATTTGATCATCAAACAAAAATCGGACAAAAAATCTATGGAACATATTGTTTTTTGTCTAACGCTTTGGTTAGTGCCACCAATCCTCATAACAATACTTGGATTAATATCTGGAAAAAGCCTTTATGTAGAAAGGTATATGCTACCATCATCAATATTCTTTTTTATGCTAATAGCACAGTTATTAGAATCATTTAACAAATTTGAAGTTACAGCATTTGTGCTGTTTTTATATGTGCTGCTAATAATAAGAATACAACCGCCTGATTATTATGATGGAATGAAAATAATTGCAAAAGAATTTGCGGATTATCAAAGACAAATAGTTTTTACATCTCCAATGGAATATACAATTGCACTTTATTATTTTTATTTACAAGACGCTGACGTATCGAAGCTTAAAATAGAAGATCCAAAAGCACCGGGAAGTACATATTATGAGTGGCCATTTATATATTCTGATTTAAAACCAAAAGTAGAACCAAGCGTAATATATATATCATCAAACCCAAGTAGAATGACGAACGAATATGAGGAAAGCAGTGAAAAAACACCAAATCAAGATTATTTGCTATACATCAAAAGATAAATTATGAAACCAATTTGACAGAAAACTTTATCTTTTTAGTATTTCCACGGTTATCGACTATCTCTAGAACACCTGTTTCTTTATAGTAATCTGCAAGTTCCTGCGCAAGAATATCTCTGTGCTCTTTAATTTCATCTCTTTTTTCTTTCACTTGATCAGCAAGACCCTTATATGTAGGTTTGGATACAATTTTATCTCTTTCAATTTTTGTTTCATCTTTAATTTGCTTTGCTTTTTCTTGCATTTCTTGATAAGCTGAGTCATTTTCTAAAGCATCTGTGTATTGCTCCCTTAAAACATTAAGTTCCTCCGTTAAATCTTGAAGTATCTTTAACCTTTTTAAGATTACTGCATTATCCATATAATATTCCTAACTATTTTAAATTTGAAATTACAAAAATCATT
Organism: uncultured Candidatus Saccharibacteria bacterium; assembly: GCA_964532965.1. Lineage (GTDB taxonomy): Bacteria > Patescibacteriota > WWE3 > UBA101185 > UBA10185 > CAZHJE01. The sequence continues at coordinate 6,045 of CAZHJE010000008.1, read as the reverse complement.
TCTACTAACCTATTGCTATACCCCCACTCATTGTCATACCAAGCTAGTACTTTTATCAAATCTCCGTCTACAACCCGAGTGGATGCTAAATCAACAATTGCAGAATAAGTACTGCCTATAACATCAGAGGACACGATTGGCTCATAGGTTGCTGCTATAATACCGGCATAAAACGGGTTTTTTACAGCTTCTATAATAGAGGCATTAACTTCCTCAACGCTTGTTTTTTTACCAACGACCATTGTTATATCAGAAATCGAACCTGACATAATAGGCACTCTTAATGAAATGCCATCAAATAAGCCTTGTAGCTCTGGTATTACTTCTGTTGTTGCTTTTGCTGCTCCTGTATAAGTAGGAATAATATTCCAGGCAAATGCTCGTGCAAGGCCTAAATCGGGTTTTCTAGGGTTTGGTGGGCCGTCCACAACATTACTTGCAGATGTAACAGCATGTACTGTGGTCATAAGAGATTTTAATACTTTAAACTTTGAATGGATCACTGACACAACAGGAGAAACACAGTTTGTAGTACATGACTCATTCGCAACTAATACCTCGTTTAAATAAGTGTCATGATTTACTCCAAGCACAAAAGGTTTTGTAGCGCCTCCCTTAACAGGGGCAGACACTATAACTTTTTTGGCCCCAGCAGTGATATGTGCAGCAGAAGCATCGTTTTCTACAAAAAATCCCGTACACTCTAGCACAACATCTACATCTAAATCTTTCCATGGTAATTGAGTGGGATCTTTTTGAGAATACATCTTAATTCTTATATTATTGTCTATTACTAAATAAGTATTTTCTGAAATTTGCGTATAAAAATCTTTTTCACCTCTATAGTCAGACAATGCTATCTTTTTACCGTTCTCTTCTATGGTCACATTTTTAGAATAAGTGCCATATACAGTGTCATACTTCAACAAATGCGCAAGAATACGTGGATTAGTTAAATCGTTTATTGCAACTATCTCAATATCTTTCTTATCAAGCGCAATTTTAAGCGCAGCTCTCCCTATTCTACCAAAACCATTTATTGCTACCTTTATCTTTTTGTCCATGGGCAAGAAAACAGTTCTAATTTAATTCAAATTAGAATCAATCCAACTTTTTAACATTTCTTTTGGCATTGCCCCCGATCGTCTGGCAACTTCTTTACCATCTTTTAAAATAACAAAGGTGGGAATACCAGAGATATTGTACTGTCCTGCAAACTGTGTTTCTTCTTCGACATTAACTTTTTTAAATATAACCTTACCTTCATAAATAGGTTTCAATTCTTCAAACAACGGCGACATAACTTTGCAGGGACCACACCAATCTGCATAAAAATCTAGCAATTCAATCATAGAACCTCCAATTCAAATATATCACTTTTGATATGATAACATAACATTCACTTATACTTAAAGTACTATGATTGCGCAAAACAATAAAAAACATAGTGATAAAACAAAACAAGTAAAAGGACAGTTGGTAAACAGGTTGCTTTTGTTTCTTATAATTTGTCTAACTTTACTTCAATTTAAAAATGTACTAAGCCCCGCGGAGGAGCCAATAAAACAGGTTATGGGCGTAGAAAAATATGACGATACTTTTATCAAAACATTAAAAGAGCATCCCGATTATGAACCAACTTGGGAAGCACATAAAAAAATAAATGCAACACAATTCCCTACTATTCAAGGCACTTCTGGGATAGTAGTTGAATTGAATAAAAATAATATTCTATATGAAAAAAATAGTAATAAAAAACTACCTATTGCGAGCCTAGTGAAAGTAATGACAGCAGTTGTTGCACTTGAACATAGTGACATTAATAAAAAGCTCACCGTGAGTGACTATGCGGCTAGCATAGGTGAAAATACAATGGAACTTCAAGCAGGCGAACAATATACATTAAAAGAGTTACTTTATGGTTTAATGCTACATTCAGGCAATGATGCTGCGTATGTAATTGCAGAAGGTGTGGCAGGAGATGCAAATACATTTACAAAATGGATGAATAACACCGCAAAAGAGCTTGGACTTGAAAATACTTATTTTGCAGACCCTAGTGGACTTGACGATTCTTCGTACAGCACTGTTTACGATCTCGTTAAGGTAACAAGATACGCAATGAAAGACCAGAACTTTAGAAATATTGTTAAAACTGTTGAAATAGAACTCGAATCGAATACACACGCATACAAATATTTATATAATCAAACCAATTTACTAACCACATACCCAGGGGTACAAGGGGTTAAAACAGGATATACAGAGCTAGCAGGGTTGTGTTTAATAACCTATGCTAATAATGAGGGACATGAGGTTATTGGTGTTGTACTTGGGAGCCCTGACCGCAAAGGAGATATGATTCTAATGTTAGATCATGCCTACAGCACAATTGGCATCAATATCAGCCATACATTGCTTGATTATTAAGCATGTTATTATACATGCTGTGCCTGACATTATATTTAAAAACTTAAACGAAAAACAAATCGCAGCGGTAAAACATCTTAATGGCCCGGCACTTGTGGTCGCAGGGCCAGGAAGCGGCAAAACCAGGGTGCTAACACATCGCATTGCCTATTTGATAGGCGAGGCAAATATACCTGAAACAAACATATTGTGTGTAACATTCACAAACAAAGCCGCAAAAGAAATAAAAGAAAGAGTGGAGTTAATATTAAAGGAACTAAACAAATCATTTTCGAAACTTCCGTGGAGTGGCACATTTCATTCTGTATGTTCGAAAATATTAAGAAAAGAAGGACATCAAATAGGCATAAACCCATCGTTTGTAATTTATGATACCGATGATCAATTGTCGCTTATTAAACAAATTGTTAAAGATTATGGGATTGACTCAAAACAAATAAATGTTAATGCAGTGCTTTCTACAATTTCAAGTGCTAAATCAGAACTTGTTAATAGCGACGACTATGCAAATTACGCGCAAGGTTATTTTCAAAGAACAGTAGCAAAGATATATCCACAATATCAAAAAATGCTTAGAAAAAATCAAGCACTAGACTTTGATGATTTATTAGTTGAGGTGGTTAATTTATTTCAAGCAAATGAGGTTGTATTAAAAAAATATAGAGATATATTTAACTATATTTTAGTTGATGAATATCAAGATACAAATAAAGCACAGTATGTATTAATAAAAATACTTGCTCAAGAGAACGAAAATATATTTGTTGTAGGAGACATGTCTCAAGCAATATATAGTTTTAGAGGAGCAGATTTTAGAAACATTTTAAACTTTCAAAAAGACTATACGCAGGCAAAAATATATAATCTCGAACAAAATTATAGATCAACACAAATCATTTTAGACGCAGCAAAACATGTGATTAAAAATAACTCAACACATATTAACTTAGACCTGTGGACAGAAAATAAAACAGATGAAAAAATCACTCTTTATACAGGTAAAAGCGATTACGATGAAGCAAACTTTGTAATTGAAAATATTTTAACTAGATGTGCAAACGGAGATAAATATAGTGATTTTGCAATTTTATATAGGACAAATGCGCAGTCAAGAAATATTGAGGAGCATTTAATTAAAAATAATATACCATATAGAATATTTGGTGGTTTTAGATTTTATTCACGAAAAGAAGTTAAAGACATAATTGCATTTTTAAGAGTTATATATAATCCCAAAGATACTGTTTCGTGGGAAAGAGTTATTAATGTTCCACCTAGAGGTATTGGTAAAAAAAGTATTGAAAATTTAAAAAGCGAGGGTTGGAATCTAGATGATATAGAAAATAAAACAAAACTACCATTTAAGCACTGGGTAGAAATTAAAGATACGCTTGCAACTATTGAGCTAATGGACGAAGTTATAGATAAAACAAAATATCTACAATGGTTAGATGATGGCACAGAAGAAAGTTTATCAAGAATCGAAAATATTAAAGAATTACGGTCAGTAGCTAATTCTTTTACAAATCTTAATGACTTTTTAGAAAATGTTGCACTAATTGAAAGCACTAATAAGGTTAATGTCGATACGCTTGATGCAGTAACATTAATGACTGTGCATGCAAGTAAGGGGTTAGAATTTAAAACTGTATTCATTATTGGGCTAGAAGAAGGGCTTTTCCCACATACTAGAGCCCTAACCGAACAAATGGAGCTAGAAGAAGAAAGAAGATTATGTTATGTAGCAATAACAAGAGCAAAGAACAATCTTTATTTAACACATACAACAAGCAGAATGTATTTTGGACGAATAGAAAATAATTTTCAAAGTAGATTTATATCAGAAATCCCACAAGAGCTAGTCAAGCATATAGGAGTTAAAAACAATACAAACATGTCACAAATGATTAATGATTATTTAGATGAAATGGAAGTAGA
>CAZHJE010000008.1:0-1577 GCA_964532965.1 uncultured Candidatus Saccharibacteria bacterium | reverse complement strand
GTATAAAACAATACCGCAGGCTGTGGTGATATTTAAAGAGTTATGCTTGCCTATTCTTTTTATTTCCACTATCAAATCTGAGTTATCTAACACTTCTTTAGATACACCAGTAACCTCATTACCAAACACTAAAATAATATCTTCAGTTAAAATTAGCGTTTGTTCTAAATTTTCTAGCAAAATACTGTCTGGTGTTTGCTCCACAGATACTAGTTTAATAGTGTTACTTTTTGCAAAATTAATTAAATCTTCTGAGGTATCCAATAATGTAAAGCAAATATCCTCATCAGAGCCAAGAGATGTTTTTTTAATCTTTTCATGAATATATGCTTTATCGCCTATATAATCTTTTCCAGAATACCCAACAAGTATAATGTTAGAAATATCAAAAAAACTGCATGTTCTAATAATTGCACCTATGTTGTACAAACTTCTAACATTCTCAAGAGCTACATATATTTTCACACGCACAGTATATAATATCTTTAATGACTAGGCATACTATGTTTGCAAAAAAAGAATTAGGGCAAAACTTTTTAAAAGATATAAAAGCAATAAAGTTAATGGTAGAAGAAATTGTTAAAGAAGATACTAAAATATATATAGAAATAGGGCCAGGGCTTGGAGCAGTTACCAAAAATTTATTATCAAAACTTACTCAAAAACAAAAGTTATACGCCATTGAATTTGATCCTAGATGCGTACAAGCTTTAAAAACAGATTTCAAAGAGTATAGTAATTTTGAACTAATCAATGAAAATATATTAGATTATCTCCCAAGATTTAAAACGCAAGAAAAATTTAACATCGTTGGATCACTTCCCTACTATATTACGTCTCCGATACTCCATAAAATTATATACATGGAGAATAAGCCTGCTAAATGTATATTATTAGTGCAAAAAGAAGTTGCAAAGAAAATATCTTCTGAGGTACCTGATGCCAGTTATTTATCAACATTTGTTCAAACTTTTTATAGTGTGTCGTATCTAGCAACTGTTGATAGAGAAATGTTTGAACCAGTACCTAAAGTTGATGGCGGTATAATAAAATTAGAGCTTAAAAAAGACGTTAATACTGTAATAACAAGCGATATCAGAAAATATGAAGGCTACCTGCACAAAGGGTTTGCAACTCCTAGAAAAATGGTTCACAAAGTATTTGATAAAGACTTATTAAAAACATGCGGTATTACAAGCACAGCAAGACCGCAGCATATATCTTTAGACCAATGGCTAAAACTCTTTGAAGTACTTAATCACTAAAAATGTCATGCAATGCAATTTTTTGATCGGAAGTAAGATCTAATTTTAATATTTCATTTTTTGTAAACCACCTAAATTCACTATGTTCTGAGCTTAACGTAACCTTCCCCTTTCTTACAGTAGCATCAAAAACCATAAAAATGAACGCTCTACCTTTATATTTTCCTTCTTTAATAATCTCATTGCCAATATATTTTGCCGACATATCCACATTTATAAGCAAGCCTGTTTCTTCGAATACTTCGCGTTTTAAGCCTTCATGTAATAATTCGAGGTTATCAATTTTACCTCCCGGTAATTCCCATTGATTAG
>CAZHJE010000007.1:4911-22658 GCA_964532965.1 uncultured Candidatus Saccharibacteria bacterium | reverse complement strand
TTGCGTTGGGTTAAAAGAAAATCAATCGTTGTTTCATCCTTTGCAAGTCTAATAAATGCTTTCTTTTCATCATCTTGAAATTCAGAATATCCAAGATTTACGTATCGTAAAGTTATGGTCAAAAGTAAAATTATTGCTAATGGTAAATATTTAAAAATTAAAATCTTAATGTTTTCTACATTCATGTTACACACATCTCAAATAATGAAAATATAATACACAACAAAATTATATATTGCTAATGTTTTGTGTACTAAATGTTAAGTGAAATTTATTGATCTAAATCGTCAATGTCTGGGGTTGCTTCTACTTTAACAAAAATCGAATCTAATTCATTAAGTACTTGTTCTGGGTCTGTAGAATCGCTTACTGGTACATCTTTTGCCATGCCTTCTGTATCAACCTTGTCAGGCACGGTAATATTTACATCTGTAAGTAAATCATCAACTTTCTTATCTCTATTATTGGCAAGAAACACAATAGCAACAAATCCAAATATCATAACAAACACTACTATAAGTAATAATTTTTTATTGCTTAACATGCTAGTTAGTTACTTCCTTTTGAACCCTAAGTGCTTTTATGTCCTCTTTTAAAGTATGTATAAAGTATTCGTGAATGTCTTGTCTTTGTGCTATTACTTCTTGATGTTTTTGACGTACTAAAGCCATAGCATCTTTGAACGCACCTTGTGACTCACCGCAGATATACTGTGTTGTAGACTTTAAGCTTTCAATAAAATCTACATATACTGAAGCATATTTTGTTATCATACCGTCAAATACATTTAAATGGTCTTTTAATGTAGTTACATCTACTCCTTGGGCTTCTAGCTTAGATATTAAATCTGCAATTCGTTGCTTTGCTTCTCGATATCTTGCAACATTGCCGTCTTTATTTTCATTAAAGTCATTAATTCTGTTTTGTATTCTATCTTGTAACTGGACACATTGCTCATCTCTTAGTTGGTTTCTTTCTTCTTGTCTTTGCTGGCGCTCTTCGGGAATATCTCGCATTTGTGTACCTTTATCACTATATTCGGCATGTGCTGTTGATGTTGATAAAAGAATAAGTAAAGTAAATGTAAGTAAACTATATTTTAGATTATTTTTTAATAGTTTATTCATGCTTTGATAATATACCTAAAAGAAACTCACTGTCAAATTGTGTTTTAAAAAAAAGCAATCTGGGACTCGGGGTAAAAATATAATAAAAAATATGAGCCCCAGATTGAAAAAATAAACCTAAGGGTCTGGCAGGATTCGAACCTGCAATTTGGCGGATTTTCAATCCGCTGGCCTTTCCGTCAGCCTTCAGACCCAGTTGAATTTCTTTATAATAAAAGACTTATAGTCTAATGTCAAATGTGTATAGGGTATTTTAAAATGTAGCTATGGCTTCGTACTATCTTTATACAGTAAGTATGCCAACACTAATTGCACTGCCACAACAATTTCTACTATCAAACACCACATACACAAAGCTTTAATTTGTGTGATTTGCACATAAGTTAAAAAACCCTCGAAAAGAAAGCTAATAAAACAAAATATTAACAGAATACTATAATAATCACTTTTTACTATTTTTAGAATACTAGAGTTAAATGCTATATAGCCAATTAACAAAATAAAATACAGCGCCCCAAGTAGTGGTGTAGAAATACCAAACATAGTTGCATACGCGCTTTGCCTAACATCCTCACAACCACTAAATATACCTGTTGTCGTGCAAATTACAGGCAATGGTTGCGCATATAACACTGCGAGATAAAATGATATCGCAAAGCCAACAAAAGAAATACTTAAAAATACTTTTAATAATGTATTATTGCTCATATATAGTTTCGAAATATGTAACATTAACTTCAAGAACATATTCTTTGCCAAAAACATCCGCAATATTTTTACTAAGTGCCGTTAAATCTGTGTTTAAAATTACAATATTGTATGGAGTCTTAACATCAATAGTAATAGTGTCAGTATCGTCTTCATCTGTGCTAAAGTTAATACTCAATATATCTGCATTTGTAAGGTTTTGTACAAAATATTGTTGTATAAACTGCGATATTTGCATATTCAGCTCATCAGAAACAGTTTGTATCTTTATGCGGGGAATGATTTCTAAATCAAGCACTATATTAAACCCTGTCTCCTGCTCAATGAAAGTAATTAAATCTTGTTGATCTGCATATGTTATTGAAGTTGATTGATCAGACCGCAAAAGTGCACGGACAATCCAAGATGCATTAGGCTCATCAAAAAATATGTCTAGCGAATCTACTGCCAAGCTGACATCAAGCTGATTCAGTTTAACTAAGAAGCTTTGTTCTATTTGTTCTTTTGCTGACGTCAAAAAAACATCATCTTGAGACAATACTGAAATTGTTTTTTGAAGTCTTAGCTTTAAATCTACTGGCCTTTGTAGTGTTTGCTCTAAGGTATTTTTAATAAGTTGTCTTTGATCATAAGCTATCTGCATATCTTCAGGAATTAATATATCAGCTTCTACTATTACTCTAGAAGAGGAATTATCCACAGAAGTTTTAACGCTTGATAAGTATATTTGTGGTGACAAGTCTAATAAATACCGCTTAAGTACTTGCTCTGCTTTTGAGTAAGCTCTAATCTCATAAGAGTACTGTTTAAGGTAGAAAAAAAGGGGAATGGTAATTAATATTAGTATCAAACTTGTTAGCGCTAGAGCTCTTTTTTGAAATCTAGGTTCTGCGGTATTTCTTAAACCAATATGCAAAAAGATAAGAATAGATGAAAATATAATAGAAATCACATTTGCTACAAACAACAATAGCGCCCCTTTAAATACTGTCTCGTTAGACAAGGCCAACCCAATTCCGCTTACACAAATTGGTGGTGTAAGTGAGGTTGCAATTGCCACACCAGCTAAACTCTCTGATATTTTAGGGTGTGTAATTGCAAGCGCAGCAACAGCACCTGAAACAAGCGCAATCGCTATATCAAATAAAGTTGGTGTAGTACGAGCTAATATTTCGGTATTTAGTATTTTTATTGGTGAAAGGTATGTTATTACAAAAGAACTTAATAAACTAATGAATATTGAAAATAATAAAAGCAATAAGGCCCTTTTTATATAATGAGATCTTCCATATGAAATACCTATAGATGTTTGCATTAAGGGCCACATTAGAGGAGATATAATCATACCACCAATAACAGTCGCAGTTGAGTTAATTAGCAATCCCAGTGTACAAACAATACTAGAACCAATAAGCAAAAATATAAAACTCGCAGAAAATTTTGTGCTCTCTTTAACTTTATTTAAGGCCTCGGTTTTATTTACTTTACTTAAATCGTTTATTAAGTAGTTACCAAAAAACATATATATTTAAGGGTATCACATTTTAGTTCTTCTATTTTCAAGAAGTTTTATTCCAAAAAATACTAAATCTGTTAAAATCTTTGGATACTTATTAGCGAAATGCTTTGTATAAAATAATTTCATAGCGCGAATAGATTCTTTTTTCATTCTTAGTTTGGTTTGATTTGATGATGAAGCCGCTGTTATAATATCTTTGCTCGATGCTCTTCCGACACCAACACCTTTATAGTGAAGCGTAGAAAATTGAGGAAGATACATAACTTTATAGCCGGCTTGTTTTACTCTAAAACATACATCTACATCTTCACCAAATACAAAAAAGTCTTCGTCCCAACCATTAATTTTAGTTAAAATCTCTTTTCTGACAAACATAAAATGAGAAATGCATACATCTACCTCATGAGAAGTGCTCATATCTTTAAAACCTAAAAAATACTGGTTAAATAGTTTAGATCTTGGAAAAATTTTATTCAATTTAGAAAAATGTGTTAATGCTGCCCAAGGCGTTGGAAACCCCCTATGAGCGTCCATATCTTCTGTACCATCTCTTAGTCTAAGTTTCGAAGTGCATACACCTACATCGCTATTTTGTTCCATAAATGCATAAATACCATATATAGTTTCAAGTGTTGGAAATGCATCTGTACCTAAATACAAAATGTATTTTGAGGTTGCTGCACGTAGTATTTTATTGCCTCCCACTGCAAGACCTAAATTCGCTTGTGAAATTAACTTTACAAAAGGATAGTTTTTAGCTACAGCCACAGAATTGTCATTTGACGCATTATCTACAACAATAACATCAGAAATCAGCTTTTTAGTATCAGCTTGTTTAAGTTTTGTTATATTTTTTAAACACTCGTCAAGAACAGAAGCCGTATTATAGTTAACTATACCTATAGTTAGTGACATGTAATTATGATAACAAATTAGCGGGGGAAATTACACTTATACACATACACTATTGCATTCAATTTAGAACCAAATGTAGTGTCGGGAATGCAATTATTATCATTAATTATATTACTAACCTTCTTTAAATTGTTTTTTGAAAAAACAAGATAATTAAAATTATCAACATATTCTGATGACACTTTGCTTTTAGAATAATGCGAAAATGTTTCTACATTGTATGGGATATAAATAACATTATCCCTATCTTTAGTATTTAAATAAAATGCAGCTTGAGCAAAAAATTCTCCACTATTATCATAAAATATAGAATTGGCGACAAAAATATCAGACAAAATAATTGGTGAGTAATACGCGCTATATACTGGAAAATACACATATGATACATAAACAAAAAAAGAAACACAAAAAATTACAGTAGTTTTTAAATATTTTTTTGCAAAAAACACTAAAAAATATGCGCAAATAAGCATTATTGGCAACAAAACACTTACTAAGTACCGATCTATTTTTTGATCAGATATTGTAAAAGCAGCTAAATAACACAATATGTATAAAAACACTATGTTAAATAAATATGAGTCTTTTATTTTTTTTATGTTAAGTAATGCTGCTATAAACAAAACAAGTGTTATAGGAGATGTTTTTAATACAAATATAATTGGGTAAAATAAAAAAGAATATATACCTGTATACACAGTTCCTCGGGCATCACCTTCAACTGCATTAAAAATTGCAAATAGTATTTTTTGTATAGTTTGTATAGGGGCTACCCAAAGTGCAGGAAAAAATATAAGTGTTATTAAAAGAAAAGTAACTGAAAACTTAGCTATACTAAAATATTTTTTCTCTTTAATAACTACCGGTAAAAGTATAAAAACTATAAGAGGAACTAAAATGAGAGTTGAGACCTTTGTTAAAACAGAAACAGAGAAAAGAATAGCAGAATAATATATATGCTTGTTATATTTTATATAATCTTTTTTATATACTATAAGCGACAATATGGCTGCAAAAGCAGTATAAGTTTCGAGCGATGTAAGATGAAAATATCTGTCGATCCCAACAATATAAGGCTCCACAGAAACTAACAATACATACACTAATGAAACAGTTTCAGATGTTAGCTGTGTTATTAAAATTGCTTGATAGTATAAAAGAAGACATAAAATTAGTATTAGTGTAACTTTTGAAGCTCCATGAATAATAGGATAATAATTTGAATTTTCTAATGTTTTAATTTCATAGTTACTGTCAAAATATTTAGAATAATATTCCTGCGCAGTAAATCCTACTTGCTTAACTACAGAATTTAGCCACATTAACGATACACCTGGTTGATAATGTTGATATGTTTGCTCAAAATTAAATTCTTTTATAGCGGTAAGAAACTTTTCAGATCTTCTATGCCATCTTGCGGCATCAGAATTTGATATGTCGGTGCCGATACCAAGTAACCTAACAGTTAAGAACAATAATAGTAAAAAATATATATGTCTTTTTTGTGTATTTATCACTGTTGCTAATGATAGAATATTTTTATGTGTTTAAAAAGCGGAATTAACAAAATGCCCGCAATATTGCTATCATCACTACTGCTGATTATCGGAATATTTTTTAGACTATATAATTTAAATTACTCAGAATTTCAGGGGGATGAGGTTGCCGCGCAAAATTTTTTATTTGGAGAACAAAGTTTTATAGATTTTCTATTTTCGCGAACCATAGGACCTGGACAAAGTATCGTCGCCTATATTACTAATTTGTTTTTTGCAGAAAATAGCCATATTAGGTTGCTTACTAGACTTCCGTTTTCTATTGCAAACATATGTGCGCTTGGAATTGCTGTATATACAATTACAAAAAAATTTAATACACGCGCTGGTGTATATACATTGATACTAATATCTTTGAACGGACTATTTATTGCGTTTGGTAGAATTGTGCAATATCAAAGCTTTATTATTTTGTTTGCTGTTTTAAATTTTTATTTGCTATCAAAATACTTAAATAATGAGAATTCAAAACATTTAGTTCTTTTAGGTACACTTAACGGAAGTGCACTATTATTTCATTATGATGCCTTAACATTTATTCTTCCAACAATACTAATATTAGTTATAAAATTTAATGCAAAAAAAGTGGCGATAATAAACATGAGTAAGTACTTTTTGCCATTAACATTAATACCGGCTATCTTTTTTGTTCCCTATGCTACTTACCCAACATTTTATAGTAGTATAAACTATCTTTTAGTAAATAGAATTGGTTCTTTTTTTGAGTTTGATTCTGTTTATTATTCATTTAAGATCTTACTTGTGTATCTATCAAAAGAGTACATATTGGGGATTGCAATATTATCTGGCATGGTAATTATTTCGAATATTACTAACTTAACCAAAAGGAAAAACGCAATTATATTAAGTCTTTTAATGTTAGTCTCTGCTAGATTTGGCTTTCAGCAGTATAACTTGTCGTTAAGGGCTCTTTCTTTAATTTTTGGGATAATACTTTGTGTATATTATGTATACGATCTTTACAAAACTACAACATTAAACAATTTTCTTCGAGTTTGGTTTTTATTTTGTTTTTTAACCTATGGTTTGTTTTTTTCAAAACCGCTTACACACATTTATACAATTCTACTGCCTGGAATAATGTTGTTATCAGTTGAGCTTGCTAGATTTGTAAAACAAAAGGGACGTGGGTTTAAGATGATAATAAATTTAATTTTAGCGCTACTTGTTATATCTAGCATTTCATACAACTTTAATGCTTTTATTAACACAAATACCGAATATCCTTGGAATAATAAAAAATATATATTTGGTAATATGAATACATCATTTGCTTCTGGAAATACAATAATAGGGGTTTTTGGCTTTCCATATTATAGAAATTGGAACGAAATACAAAATACTATACAAAAAACTAGTGTAGAGTATTATTCTTCGAACGAAAAATATAATGTTACAAAATATTATATGCAGGGGTACAAAAGAAACGATGATTTATACGACTTATACATATATATTCATAAACCACAAACAAACATATTAAACAAACCATCACTAAAAGATTTCGACATGATAAAAGAAAGTAATACTTACGAAGTTTATATTCGAACGAGATATTTTGAAACTTATGTTCTTTAGGTAATGTGATATTATATACATATGAAACATGAATTACCAAAACTTAAATATTCTTATACAGATTTAGAACCATATATAGATGCTTTGACTATGGAAATACACTATACAAAGCATCACCAAGCCTACATCAATAACTTAAATAATGCATTAGAAAAATATCCCGAACTTACAGATAAAAATGTAGAGTATTTGTTACAAAATTTAGAAACTCTACCAGACGACATTAAAGCTACTGTTAAAAATAATGGGGGAGGGCACTATAATCACACATTATTTTGGGAACAACTAACACCTCAAACAAACCAACCATCTGATAGTCTCACAGAAAAAATTTCAGGATTTTTTGAGTCTTTCGATAATTTTAAAGCAGAATTTACTAAGACTGCGTTAACTAGGTTTGGAAGTGGCTGGGGGTGGTTAGTTATAGATAATGACAAAATGCTGGTAGTATCTACACCAAACCAAGATTCTCCAATTAGCACAAATCAAAAAGTATTATTAGGCATAGACGTTTGGGAGCATGCATACTATTTAAAATATCAAAATAAAAGAGGTGACTACATAAATAATTTTTGGAATATCATTGACTGGAAAATTGTTGAATCACGACTAGGATGACATACTTTAACGATTTGTCGCAAACAGGCCATGGAAGAACTATAATTGCAACTTTAGTAATATTATTAGTTGCACTATTAATTAAACAAATTACAATTATTGTAGTAAATGCTGCTCTCAAAAAAACAAATAAAGGGAAAAATTTACGCATTGAACAAAGATTAAAGACAATAGCAAGTATTATAAATAATGTTCTTAGCATTGGTATCTACGGTACTGCATTTATAACTATTTTATCCAAATGGGGTTTAGACATCACACCTATTCTGACAGGAGCGGGTGTTCTTGGATTAGCGGTAAGTTTTGGTGCTCAGACATTAGTAAAAGATGTTGTAACAGGATTCTTCATACTTTTAGAAAATCAATTTAATGTGGGCGATAAAATTAAAACAGCTGGGATCGAAGGTATAGTACTAGAACTAAACTTAAGAACAACAGTGATACAAGACTCTGCAAAAAACATTCATATTATTCCAAATTCAAAAATTGATACAGTTTCAAAATTATTCAATTAACTTAAAGATCTCAGCACTCAACTTATCGTGCACATATATACTTTTTTCAAGTTTGTATAGTTGCGGAACGACCTCATGTGTTGGATTAAACTCTTGATTGTCATATACACTAATATAATATTCAGGCAGTTGTTCGTGGTCAATTGGGGTTGCAGGCACACCAAATAAATAATATTCGCCAACAGTAACATTATCATTTGTGTAAAAATTATGTATACCTTCAGATTTTAAATATTCACTTATTTGGTCCCAACCTCTATTATATACAAATCCATATAGAAATAATTGATTATTATGCCTATACTTTTCAATGTTCCTAAGCGGTAGTACTCTAAAAATATTTGTGTTTATCCAAGGATAGCCAGTGTTTAAATATGGTATAAACACGTAAGAACAGTAAATAAACAATGTGAGTGTATATACTAAAAAAACTGACTGAAGTATATAACTATGAACTTTTTTCTTACAAAAGGAATAAATTATCGAAATACCATATGAAGAAAGTAAAATCAAAGGTGTTAAATAAACATATATATGAGTTCCGGGGTTAGATATTCCATACTCATACAGAAAAAAGGCGCTAATAAACCAAGTAAGAAGCGTAGAAATTAGTATCTTTTTATCAGTGCTCGTAAAAAACAGCACTACAAAAATTGCAAAAAAAGACAAAAAATAAAGCAAATTAGGATTATAAATAAACGTAGTAATAAAACTATTATTAGCTAACTGTTCAATACCAAGCGCTCTTTTTGATATGTAATTAAAAAAGTAATTATTAAAATATCCTTGCGCAATGTATGGAAAATAAAAAAGAGAACATAGTACAGATAAAGGAAAAAAATAATATAAAATAGTTTGGTAAATCTTTGTTTTCTGAGTATACCTAACAGTGTCATTTAGTATGTATGCAAGTAAAAGTATTACTTGTGGTAGCAAAAAGAACAGCCCATCCCAATGAGATAAAAGTGCAATAGAGGTAAAGAACGAGGCAGCAAATAAGTAAAATCTGCTTTTTGCTTTGTAAACGAATAGATAAGTACAATGTATAGATAAAAGTGAAAAAAATATTAGTATATTTTGATACTGCACAGTTCTACTAAAGCCGATAAAAAATCCATTGAAATTAAAAAGAAGAGAGGCAATAACAGCAGACTCAACATTAAATAAATTTTTAGTTAAAAAATAAACAAGAACTACTGATAAAATACCAAATATTGCGAACGGCAGCCGCGTATAAAACTCGTTATATACTCCAAATATTTTTTCAGTTCCCCATGCTACTAAATATTGCATTGGCCCCTTTCGCTGATTAAATATAAAGTCTTTTGCGCCAATGTCTTTTCTTAAATACAAAACTTTTGTTTCATCGCCATAAAAGGATGAATAGCCAAGTTGAGTAAGTCGTAAAAATGAGCTTGTTATAAAAAGAAATATTATAAAAAGTATTTCTAATTTAATATTTAATACTTTATACATACAATTCTATATATTTGCCAAACTATGCTCGTTTAAATATTTTTCAACGTCTATTGCAGCCATGCAGCCATAACCTGCAGCAGTAACCGCCTGGCGATATCTCGAATCATGAACATCACCTGCGACAAATATACCTTCAATATTTGTACTGCTTTTGTTTTTTCTTTGTGCATAACCGACTTTATCAATTTCAATTAAGTTATTCAAAAACTTTGTATTTGGCTCATGTCCAATCGCAATAAACAACCCTGATAACTCAATTGTTGATTCTGTGTTATGTATATTATTTAATAATTTAACGCCTGTTACTTTTTCGTCTCCAAGCACTTCTTTAACTTCAGAATTGAATATAAATTCTATTTTTGGATTGGCAAATGCTCGTTGTCTCATTATTTTACTTGCTTTCATATCTTTTTCGTATCCTCTAACAAAAACATATACTTTTTCAGCAAATTTTGTTAAAAAAGTGCTCTCTTCCATAGCAGCATCACCAGCACCAACAACACCGACTATTTTATCTTTAAAAAAGAAGCCATCACATGTGGCACATGCAGATACCCCTCTGGCTCTTAGTTTTTGTTCACTTGGTAAATTAAGCCACTTTGCCGAAGCTCCTGTTGCAACAATTATTGTTTTTGCTTTATATGTATTATTAGAATCTGTTTGAACTGTAAAATTAGACTTTATATTGCCAGATATATTTAATGCATTTTCATCTAAAACAGTACTCCCAAACCTTAAAGCCTGCTCTCGCATATTTGCAACTAAATCAGGACCCATAATTCCATTAGGAAATCCTGGATAATTTTCGACATCTGTTGTCCACATGAGCTGCCCCCCGGGAGGACTGCCTGCAAGTACTAAGGTAGTTAATGAGGCCCGTGATGTATAAATTGCTGCAGTAAGTCCAGAAGGTCCTCCACCTAAAATTAGCACATCATATATATTATCGTTTCCTGTATTAGTATTAGTCATAAAAAAATTATACCCATAAATCCTGAACTTGTTTAGAGGATATGCTTTTTGAAAATATGCCTATTTTAGGCTTTTTAGAAAATAGTTCTTTTGCTACATTTAATATATCAGTTTTTGTAACTCTAAGAAGTCTATTAGTATAGTCTTCTTGGGTTTTGTAGTTAGCGTTTGAGAGCAATACATACGAATAAAAGTTTACTCTATTGAAAGGGTTTTCATTATCAAAAATTTCTCTTGCTTTAATCGATTTCGTTTGCTTTTGCATTTCTTGATCCGTAATTTCAAATGTGCTTATATCAAGTATTTCTTCTTTAATTAATTTTAATATCTGCTCCAAATTCTTTTCATCAAACTTTAAACTAATAACAAATTCCCCAAAAGCTATGTTTCGATAATATTTACAAGAGATACGGTAGGTAAGTCCAAGCTTATATCTAATCTTCTCATATAGCCTTGAATTTGGATCTCCCAATATATTCACTAGATACATTGTTTCAAATCTTTTCTCTGAAGTAACAGCAGGTGCCTGATAATTTATTTCTAGCATAGCCTGGTTTCGATTTTCTGAATTTTGTGAAAAAACTTCAAAAGTTAAATCACGCACTCCAGAAACAGGTTTGGCAGAAAATCCTGCTTTTAGCTCTTTAAAATATTCATTTGCTAAGTGAAATATCTTGTTTGAATCCTCGTCGCAACAAACAGACAATACGAAGTTTTGCGCGTTATAAAAATTATCATAAAATTGATTAACCATAGCCAGCGAAATATTCCTTATATTTTCAATGCTTCCAATTGTACTTTCTCCTAATCTTTGGTTAGGAAATATTTTTTTATAAAAACTTTTGTAAAATTTGATTTCATCACCATAGTCTCGAGATAAAGTCTCCTGTTCGATAATTTTAAGTTCTCTTTTTAAATATTCTTCTTTCAACAAAGGATAAATTATTAACTGAGATAAAAATTCAAAGCCTGCTTTAAGGTCTTCTTTCAGCGTTTTTGCAAAATAATTTGCATAAAACAAACTAGTGCTACCATCTGCATACCCTCCAAGATCTTCAACACTTTTTTTTAGCTCTATTACTGATGGATACTTCTTCGTTCCTTTAAATAAAAGGTGCTCAAGAGCATGCGCAGTTCCAATATTATCCATTGATTCGTATGCCGCGCCAGCATTACCATAAAAAGACATTGAAACAGTCTCAATTCCTGGAAACGGTATATGAATTACTTTTAAGCCATTACCAAGAGTATGCTGCACAGGTATTTTTGACGACATATAATATATAATACATTTGACTGTAATTAATTACCACTCTAGTATTTAAGTGTGTCTAATTTAATTTTAAAAGTACAGGGTAATAAATATGTAAATCATAGTTTTTTTAGACCATTTCTATATGTTTATGATGATAAAGTTGTCTATACAAAACGCCATCATGTAGTTAAAGTAGATGAAATTACAATGGCATTTGAACACATTGCAAGAATTAATATTCACAGAGGGTTGTTATTTTCAAAAATAGAGATAATGACATCTGGTGGAGAAGGGCATGTGACTATAAAAGGTGTGTGGAATAAAACAGCAAACAAGGCAAAAAAATTAATTGAGCAAAAAGTATTTTCTTCACATAATAAACCACAAACTACACATGCTACTAACGTTCAAGGTGATATACACAATTTTGAAAGAAGTCTTACTAGATTACGAGAATTGTTACATAGAGGTAAAATTACACAAAAAGAGTTTGATAAAAGAAGAAATGAACTAGTTAAGGAGTTAAATTAGTTATATTTTTGTGGTAAAATCGGTTTGTTTGCGGGATTAGTTGAATGGTCCAACATTACCCTTCCAAGGTAAAGATACGGGTTCGATTCCCGTATCCCGCTCCAAAAGGAAACAGAAATGTACATAAATTAACATAAAAGTTACAATAGGAAACAACAATGGCAAAAGTTTCTAAAAATCAATCAATAGCTCATGGTAGACCTGGAGTGGATGGTCATTACTACCAATTTCCAGAAATTAATGGTGGCACAACTGTTGCTTTCGCTACATTCACAGGTGAACATGGTGAAAGAACGATTGGCGAGCGAGCAAGAATTTATTACATCCTAAAAGGAAAAGCTAAGTTTGAAATAAACAAAGAAAACTTTGAAGCTGCCGAAGGTGATACGGTAGCAATACCAGCCAATGGAACTTATAATCTTTGGCCGATTAGCGATCCAGTTGAAGTTTTATTGGTAATGGAATTTCTGGACTTTGATAAGTTACCTAAATAAATCTTTAAAGGACTTACTGTTAAGCCTGGCCTTTTTGTTTTTTGACGATAGCCTGGAAGATAAAGATACTGGTGATGGGAGTCGAACTTGTTACATAAATATCGTTGAAATTGTTGCAAATTTACTTCATTATTTATTGAGACTTTTATGTCAAGATTATGCTATTCTAAATATGATGCCCACCAATATTCATACCGAAGCAGATTTAGTCCAGCTATTAGCTTCTGGTCTTCAACGCAACTTTAATACCGATATAGCTGTCCAGGAATTTGCTGGAGGCTATGGTATTGCTGATTTAGTCTTTGCAAAAAACTTCATGACTGGTCAGAACGAGATAAACAGAAAACCTTTAAATAACTACTATGCCTTGAAAAGCTATCTTTCTTTACCCCAAGATGAGCCCTTCACACTAAACGACATCGTCAGATTTTCCGGGGGTGGCAAAACTATCGGAAGCACTGTCGCCAACATCCTGACATCCGGAAATTACATCTTCAAAGAAGATAAACTTTTTTATAAAACTGATACTGCTTTAACTAATCCTATTAAAAAACTTGTGGCCATTGAAGTAAAGCTTCGAGACTGGAAACAAGGCATTCTACAGGCGAGAAGATATAAAAGTTACACTGACGAATGCTATTTGGCAATTTTGTCTCGCTACGAGAAAAACGTTGATAAAAACTACCTTAATCAGTTTGGCATTGGCTTGATACTTTTTAATGAAGAAAACGGAGAAATTTGGATAAAACAAAAGCCTACCAAAAACACATTATTATCAATTTATGATGACATTGTGGGCTTATTTGCCAAAGAATTATTTCTCTATGAAAGTGCGACCGTTCAAAATTTAAGAAGTATTTCTTTCCAAGTTTGAAGATATCCCGGAGAGTTCAACTTAACACCTCTTTCAACCAGTTTTTGTTGCAAGAAATATGCCCTATCCAGTCTGTTAGAGAAATATTGTCTTCTTTTCAAAGAATCTAATTTATTGATTTCTCCAACATCATGCTTTATTGCGTGAAGAAAATGTAATCTAGGTTTTTTGTAATCACTAAACGAAGTATGCGAACAACCTTTACATTCACAGCTAAGTTTTATTTTCATTTCAGGAAATTGCAGTTGTAAATGGCTTTCCTGCGCAAGGATATCTTGATAGGTTCTATTTTTAGGACTGATAGTGACTGTTGTTAATAGTTCCGAAAAATAGTGTCTCGTAGGCATAGTAGGTTTAGCGTCTTCATCTTTTATAATGATGTTTTTAGTAAAACTATCTATTACACCTAAACCTGAGGTTACTGCATCAAAACCAACTGTCAATAATCCCAAAGCAACCGTTGGCACACGACAGGCAATAATCTTAGTTCCTGAAAAATCTTTAATTGATTTAGCTGTAAGTATGAAGTTGTATAGTTGAGCATCGTTGGTAGTTTCTGAGATCTTATCAATAAAAAACTGCAAATAATCTGTCTTGCAATGTCCATAATCTGCGATAATCGTTTTTCTTTCTTTTGGTCTACATAAAATTTCAGCTTGCGTACAAACGGCTCCTGATATTTTGTACTGTGGGTATTTAGTTCGAACGTAATCTAGCGCCTCTCTGAGTAGTTTTAGGTTTATTGGAAACCACTCATCAGTTGTATTGTCGAAGAAGAAAAAAGGGGCGGTTAGTATATTGCAACCGTTAGTTACTTGGAACTCAATTACTTTGGAAACAAAATCCTTGAGGAAATCCTCATCTTCAAAAGCATCGGGAGTCAAGGCATCGTAGCCTTGAGGAGCATACGGAAGTTCTCGTAAGCCTTTTGTTTTTCTAAAATTAGTAAAAGCTAATCTGTTGGTACTAGGATCAGCAAAAAATTGCATTGTGTCCGTTTTGCTGCGTAAAAGAGAATGCAATCTCTTGTAGAGAAAGTGAAGATTTGTTGGGAAATCTACTCCATCAAGGTTCTCATGTTGAAGATAGTCTTCGAGTATAGTTGTATCATTAGGAATAACCCTTGGATAAAATTCAACCCTTTCTGTTACCTCCAGAGTTCCTTCACTTGGTTTATTGGTTAAAGACTCAATAATCTCATCAATCGAGCTATACCTTTGAAACACTTCTTTGTTCAATAATTTAAGAATTACGTTCTCAATATAATTGGGAATCTCTGGATTGATGGACGAAGGATAAGGAGGCTTTACATTAATTGTTTTATGGATGATTTGCGCATCAGTAGAAGGAAAAAAAAGAATTTGACCCGTTAATAACTCATAAAGCATTACACCTATCGCATAATAATCACTTCCTGGCTTAATTGGCTTTTCTCCTTTTGCCTGCTCAGGAGACATATAAAAAAATGTTCCCACTGGTTGACCAGTTTGGGTTATTGAAGAGTAATCAATTATCCTGGCAAGACCATAATCAAGTATTTTTATTTCCCCGCTTGCAGTAAGTTTTATATTCTCAGGTTTTAGGTCCCTATGAATGATCCCAGCATCATGAATATCTTTGAGTCCTTTTAAGATCTCGACAATGAGTCGCAATGCTTTATCAACATCCCAAGCAACTAGGTTTGCATTCCTTATGTCTCTAAGGGTCTCGCCCTCAACAAATTCCATCACAATTACTCTGTAAGGTGTTTGGCCCTCAGTATGCTCTCCATCCTCATAAATCTCAACCGCATATTTGCTTTTTACACGCTTCAAAGCGGAAACTTCTCTCTCAAACCTCTTGTCTTGAAAATCGGGGTAGATGAAATTCTTGCGAATAAACTTTATTGCGAAAGTCTTGCCATCCTTGCTTGCTTTATAAACTTCACCAAATTGACCTGCGCCAATAAATTCTTCTATGTTATAGCCATTGATTATTTTCCCAATCATATATTTGATTATAACTCCAATCAGCAAATTGTTTTATTTGTGTACAGATAATACCCCGAACAGGGGTATTATCTAGCATCATTTAAAACTAATTAGTTTGTTTTGACATAAGAAAGTCAGCGTTTCTGCGGACTATCTCCCTATGATTTAAACTGAGTATAGCACTTATAAAAAACCTTATAAATTGGACTATTAAGATATTCTTGCAACCCATTAAGTTGTAGAATTAACTCAGGAGTGATGTAGTACCATAATCCAACTTTGATAAAAGAAATAAACGGTAAATCTGTAAGATTATATTTCATAGATTTAAATATGATATATTTCTTCTCATGCAATTACACCAAACAGTACAAGAAATCATAAACATACTAAATACACACAATGTATGGTATGAAACATTTGAACACGAGCCTGTTAGAACTAGTGAAGAAGCATCAAAAGTAAGGCATGGCTATACAATAAAACAAGGTGCAAAGGCAATTATTGTGAGGATAAAAATCTCAAGTAACGATAAAAGATTTGTAATGCTAGTTGTGCCAGGAGATTTGAAATTTGATTCCAATAAAATCAAAGGTTTATACAATGCTAAAGATATTAGATTTGCTACAGAAGAAGAAGTGCACAAAATTACAAACGGAGTACTACCTGGAGGCGTGCCTCCATTTGGTAACTTGTTTAAGTTAGAAGTTATTGCAGATAAAAGAGTATTTGACAATGAAAAGATAGTATTTAATGCAGGCGATAAAAGATTTTCTATTGGAATGAACTCCCAAGATTATGCAACTATTGTTAAGCCTAAAATAGTAGATATTTGCTAATATTTATTCCGCCAAATAACTTTCTGGTAAATTGCCACATTGCTCAAGTATTAACTTATGGCGACATTCAAACATTTTTTTCACTTCTGGCAATACTATTTTCTTATCCCAATCTTTAAGTGCCTTTTTAAAATTATCCTCCATTAAGTCCTCGTAAGATTTTGCTGGGTTCTCGTACCACCACAAATAAAAGAACGGTCCAATTAAGTGAGATGCGCCATCAGCAGAAGATACTATTTGTACTTCTATTGGACTCCGTTTAATCTCTATTTCTAGTTTTCTGTCCATAATAGCAATATACCCAATGGTTTTTTCAACAAGTTCATCAGAAAGACCTAGTTCTAATAATCGTTGCTTTCCTTTTTCGAGAGTTGTTGTGTACTGATTTGCAGAATTTAATACTTTACCATAATCATGTAACCATACCAATAATAAAACCAAATCTTTATCTGCGTCTTTATAAATCTCACATAGTTCCAATGCTATCTTTTCAACAATGTTAAGGTGATATTTTACAAACCATTTATGATGTATAAAGTTTGGATTTTTAGAGGCCTCAATTACTTCTTGTTTGAATTTTTCTAGTACTAATTTGTTTTGCATGAATTCATTATATATTAATGCGCCTAATAGTTCGATGCTTTCCAAGAGTATTTTTAAGTTAAATGCAGTAGTAGTAACAAGAATATTGGTGGGCGAGGAGGGACTCGAACCCTCATAGGATTAGCTCCCAACGGATTTTAAGTCCGTCGCGTATACCATTCCGCCACTCGCCC
>CAZHJE010000007.1:0-4811 GCA_964532965.1 uncultured Candidatus Saccharibacteria bacterium | reverse complement strand
TAATTATGGTGCCCTCGGAGAGATTTGAACTCCCGACCTTTTCCTTAGAAGGGAACTGCTCTATCCCCTGAGCTACGAGGGCATATGCTTTATGCAAAAAGATTTTAACATGATACAACAATTAAGTGAATCTAATGAAGTATCTGTGATAAAATCACGTGTATTATGGAACTGCAAAATATTAAAGAAAACAATCTAGAATTTCCAAAAACGTACAAATATTTATATATTCTTCATAAAGCACTCTTGCTGTTCTTTTTAATTGGCGGTATGTTACTTTTTGTATTCATCACAGGTACGAACACAGATAGAGAATTCTTTTTTAATAAACATGGAGAAAATGTATTAGTAGAAAGTAGTTTTTTATCATTTATTGGCAGTTTCTTTTCATCCGTTTTTTTAATTGGGGCTATTGGATTTGGTCTTTTTTACTATAAAGTAATTATGCCGATTATATTTCCCAAGGATTTTTTAATTTATGAACTAAATAAAGCATACAAAGAATTTACACAAAAGTACGAACCACTTATACCTGATGAGTACATTGATCACACAAAAGATCCGCTTTCTACCTATGATAAAAAACCCATTAACACAAATGAAAATCCTGTTTCAAAACTAAACAGGAAAACACATAAAACACTGGTATATGCCCTGTTCATAGGTGTAATCATTTATACATGTTCAGTATTTGATTACATAAAACTAACACCTGAAACAGTAAACATTAATCATATTTGGCAAATACAAGAACGTGAAATTCCTTATACAAATTATAAAAAAGCAGTTTTAAAATACGAATTATCTAATTACAAAAACCCCGACAAATATGGAAACGTAAGGGGATTTAAGGTGGATTTTTATCTTGAAGACAAAAACGGAATGACTTTAAAGATTTGGGATGAAAACAGAGATAACTACAGTGCAAATGACATTATAAAAATTTTAGAGTGGCTACATAGTAATAATGTATCTCTTGATATTGAAGAGCTATATAGAAACATTGATTTAAGCATACCAACAAATGGGAAACGTGAGCTAGAGATGTATATGGAAATAAGCAAGCACGTGATACACGTTCCAATAGTATTTGTAGAAGAACTCACACCTATAAAAGACGTTACAGTGCCAATTTGGATCTCAAAAGATATAAAAGAATTAACATACAAACAACTACTTATAAATACACTCGATAAATCTGGGTATGACTACGAATTAACCGCAAATGAAGAATTCCCATTTATCAACCGCATCGAAAGTTTTCGTAACACTTCTGATGGACAATGGGCATATGTAGAAATCGATCCTAATAAAAAACTTGCAAAAAACATTGACATAACTGAAAAGATTAACCTAGACAACTTAGATAAAATGATTATAGGGATAAACTTTATAGCCTGCAGAGTAATTGACAATGGCTGTGTTGCAGGCAACCTTACACCAATAACACCACAGGCTAATACAAGTTTGGAAACAGATAAAAAAACATATGGTGAAGAAAAATCATTTGATCCAATATTTAGATATGGAGTGTGGCACATTCCACTAACTGCAAGCTATTATTTTGAGCTTGGGTTTGAAAAATGGGCACAAATTAAAGACTATGAAACTGCAGCAAATTACTATAATAAATCCCTACAGGTAGATTCTAATTATGCACCTGCCTTAAGTTCTTACGGCTACATAATTGGAGCATTTTATAATAGATATGACGAGGGAGTAGATATGCTTAATAGAGCAATGAAGTTAGATGCAACTTGGGAATTTGCTCCATTTAACTTGTCGCTGCTACATAATTTGTATGGTGATTATGAAAATGCAAAATATTGGAAAGAATACACAATAAAAAATTTTAGTACCTCGCCAAATTTTGACTACTTTATAAGTATATATAATGAAATCGGGCTTTAATAAAACACATATTTTAATACTAATGTCCATCACATTTATTTTAGTTAGTATTTCTTTTTATTTTTCAGTATTAAAAGCCACCCCAGATTTTTCAAAAAGTAACTGGGTTATTAATATTGCAGCAGAAAATAATGATGGCGTCACTATATACTACAAAACTAGTGAAAAATTTAAAATAGGCGATATTATTCCTACTGCATATCTATTTACCAAATTATCTAATGAAAAATATATCAAACTACCGTTGAGAGTTTACAAAACACATAAAGATTATGTTGTAATTAAAATACCTACGAATCAGGTCAATCTTGAGTGTATAAAGCTTTTTGCAGATACAGGAGAAATTATTGATGCGGCGGTATCTATTGAGGTTGACTGGTTTCCCATAATGGATTGGGGATGTCATATTGATGCAGACACATGGAAAACAGAATATCTAAAATATACTAAGGTTAATTAAGCTACTTTGTATAAACAATCTAAAATTAGTATAATACTAGCTATTGTGTATAAACATAAGAATTTAATCACCAACATTTCAATAATCTTTATAGTTTTATCAGTTATCGGAACAGTATATTTTAATCAAAAAGAGAAAAGTGCAGTAGACAAGTCTAAACTACCACAAAAAGTAGAGGGGAGTAGGGGATTTCAAAGGTGGATTACTAACTTAAAAAATAAAGAACTGGAAATAGAAGCAGATGAATTTCAGTTACTAGAAGAAAACGAAATATATAATACTAGATGGATAACGGTATCATCAATAGAACTACCAGGAAAGCAAGAGGAATACGATAGAAGAATGCAAGAAGTGCAAGATACAGAAAAAATAATTTTTGCGCCTAGTAAAAGATTGTTTATTGATTATAGAGAAATTGCTAGATATGGCTACTCACCGACAGAGGTACTGGTATACGGTCTACGGGATGACAAAATTATTGAGTCAAGAATTGTCGATTGTTCACGAGAAGCTAATTGCTATTTTGATAGAGCATATTTTTTAGACAACAGTAATGATGTATTTGTTATATCTGAATTTTCTAGAGATATTGATCCCAAAGCAACAAACATTGCTGCATGTGCGATAGATGAACAATGCACATATACGATTAAACTTCATGTTATCGATTTAATAAATAACTCAAGGCTGGTATACGAATCTAAGCCATTTGATATGGTTTTTAGCGAATTTAAACCCGAACTTTAATAACTAGTATATTAATGTGTTGAATGTATTCCTATCTTATTTCCTTCTGTATCAAGAATTATTGCATAATAGCCATATTCATCACTTATCTTTGTTTTAGGCATAAGAATTTTACCACCAGCTGTTTCTACTTTATCAAGCAGGGGTAATAAATCGTCACCGCCATTTAAATACAACACAACACCATCTTGTGATGCTTTATACATTTTATGTTTAACAAGCGCCACAGACACATTTTTATCTTGTGGGAACCAAGACATCACCATTTCACCCATTTCCTGCGCCTTCATATCATAGCCAAATACATCAGTATAAAATTTTGTTGCTCTAGTAATATCGTCTGCGGGTATTTCAAACCAATTAATTAAATTTTGCATACTGTTACCTTTCTAAAATTAATATTCAACATCCACTAGCTTACGCAAGTATCCAACCAAAGGTTGCTTGCGAAGCAACTTTTAAGTTAAGAAATTATAACAATTTATGTTTGTTTTAACTATCTTATGCTAAAATACTTATGTTTCGGGGTATAGCTCAGTTGGCTAGAGTGCGCGGTTTGGGACCGTGAGGTCGCAGGTTCGAGTCCTGCTACCCCGACCAAAGAACACACAATTTTGATTGCTAATTAAAATCTAATCTCTATTTGTACATTATTTAATTTCTATGACATATAATTATTTTATGCATTTTACATGGGTTATACCTGCATATAACGAAGAAGACTACATTATAGACACTTTAAGTAGCATATATCCTCAAAATATATCTGATGCAACTTACAACATTATTGTCGTGAACAATGCCTCTACTGATAAAACAAAAGATGTTATTCAAAAATTTATCCAAAAAAACTCAAGTGAGAACATTTTTATATTAGATGAATTTGTAAAAGGCATTATACCTGCCCGAAGAGCTGGAATTGAAAAAGCTATAGAAATATTTGGTGTAGAAAACCATTGGATTGTAAACGCTGACGCTGACAGTATTTATTTAAAAAGCTGGCTTAGTAATATAGCAAAAATTATTAACACTAATGCAAAGATCGACTTTATACAAGGTATTGCGGGAGGAGAAGATTTAAGCAATTACCCAAATATTTTAAATCTTATACAACCGTGCAAAAATAAAGCAAGAGAATTAATAGAAAATAACAAATTTTCACCAGTAAGTGACAGCGTTTGTGCTTTTTCTGCAAAATTTTATTTAGACTGCGGTGGTTATAATCGTGAATATGTGGACGGCAATGAACAAATGGCAGAAACATGGAGATTATATATTAAAGGCAAATTACTTGGCTTTAAAAGAGAATTTTGCAACGAAAATATTTCAATTCAAAACAACAGAAGGTTAAGAGAACAATTTTTAGAACTAGAAATAGGTGGCGATGTAATAGATGGATTATATAAAACAGACATTAGAAATAGCAAAACTAATGTTATGGATATTATAGAAAAGGATCCTACAAAATATATTACTCCTGAAATGCTTGATAAAATATTTCTCGAAAAGATAAGGATTCTATGTTTTATGGGCATATTAACTGAAAACAAGCATCTTTTACAAGGCAAAATGGCAGTATTTAATAGTGACTTAACAGATTTTATAAATACAGAATCGCACAAACAGCTTTATCTTTTTAGGCCAGGATGGGTCAGTAGAGATGCAACGGCATTAATAACTAAATTAAAAACAA
>CAZHJE010000006.1:0-25553 GCA_964532965.1 uncultured Candidatus Saccharibacteria bacterium | reverse complement strand
TTGAAGAAGCAGCAAAGCTTAGAGATGAGATAAAGAATGTCCGCAAGATGTTAGGTTAAGCATGCGCAGATTTCCAGCAATATTGACATAACCTGTAGTATTAAATATAATGCCAGCGATATATATTTTTGCCCGTGTTTATGCCAAAAAAAAGTCTTGCTAAAAAACCCAATACTAGTGGAGAACTATTTTTAATCAAAATACTTCTGATGTTGACCAGTCTTGGTTACTTACTACTAATGCCTGTTGAAGTAGCCCTAAAGCTACTATTAAGAGTAGTGGGTAATCTTTTTAAGATTGTAGTTCATGTTATAAAAAAATTAACAAGTATTGCAATATCCTTAACAAAAAAAATAAAAAACACTTTTAATACAGCTAAAAATATTATTGAAACACTTATAGCTAAGCTAAAAAGACTTCTGTTAACCGAAATAAAGTTTAAGACTAACCTGTCTTTGCCCGCCTTACCCGTGGTTAAATTACCTAAAATTAAACTTCCTAAGTTGAAGATTGATATAAAGAAGTTAGCAAAGCTTAAAATAGGGAAAAAAGACAAAAACAAAAAAAAGAAGGCAAGCAAGAAAGATTTAAAGAAAACCAAAAAAGAAACCGCTAGTTCAAAAAACCTAATAGTCGAAGAAAAAAAGCAAAAGTCATTTAGCTTTGTATTTAAAGGTTTTATTTTTGGGTTTTTCTTTTCATTAGTATTTTTATTTATTCCCTACATCTCTTATCGCTGGTATAAGCAATTACCACAGCCGTCATTACTTGATCAGCAAGTACTAAACAAAACCACAAAAATATTAGATAAAAACGGAAACTTGCTTTATGAGATTTATGTAGACAAAAAATATAACCCCATTCCATTTAAAGAAATACCCGAGAATGTTATAAACGCAACTCTCGCTATTGAGGATGCAAAATTTTATGAACACAACGGATTTAGAGTAGAAAGTATTTTAAGAGCAGCAAAAGAATCACTTTTTGATGATGAGCTCCAAGGTGGATCTACTATAACCCAACAGCTAATAAAAAATGTATTACTCACGCCAGAACAAACATTATCACGAAAGGCAAGAGAGTTGATCTTGGCTATACTTGTTGAAAATCAATATTCTAAAAATGAAATTCTTGAAATGTACTTTAATAATATTCCATATGGTGGCACTGCTTATGGTATTCAGGCGGCGGCCCAAAAATATTTTGGCAAAGATGCAAAAGATTTAACACTCGCAGAAGCTGCGCTTCTTGCAGGATTACCCTCTGCGCCTTCAATTTATTCACCTGTTTCTGGAAATATTAATCTTGCAAAACAACGGCAAAAACAAGTACTTGATCGAATGGTAGAGCTTGGGTATATAACAAATGCAGATGCAGAGGTTGCTTATGCTGAGCAATTAAACTATGTTCCTCAGATAGAATACATTAGAGCACCACATTTTGTAGAGTATGTAAAAAAGGAATTATATGCCATGTATGGACAGCGAGCAGTAGATTTTGGGGGTTTAACTGTTACAACCTCACTAGATTTAGCATTACAAGAAAAAGTACAACTAATAGTTAAAGAAGAGGTAGAAAAAAACCCATTGCTTGGCTTTAGTAATGGTGCCGCCGTTGTGCTTGACTCTCAATCGGGTAGTATACTTGCGTATGTAGGTTCAATAGATTATTTTGCAGATCCTGATGGTAAATTTGATGTTGTTACTGCTTTAAGGCAGCCCGGCTCTTCTATAAAACCTTTAACATATGCAATAGCTTTAGATAAAGGATATACTGCAGCATCTGTAATTTCTGATACGCCGGTTACATATCAATTGCCAGGGAGTCAAAAATATACACCTAAGAATTATGATGGTAAATATCATGGATTAGTTACTATACGCGCTGCGTTGGCAAATTCATATAACATACCTGCTGTAAAAACGATTAGTTCTATTGGTGTAGATACCGTCTTAAAAAAAGGGCAAGAGCTAGGGTTTGATAATTGGGTTTTAGATGGGTCATATGGATTGTCTTTAACACTTGGAGGTAAAGAAGTACGTTTGTTAGATTTAACAAATTTATATGCTACATTTGCACGACTTGGTGAGTATAAAAAGCCCTCACCATTTATATCGATCAAAGATGCTTATGGTTTTGAGATATATAAGTATGATAATAAGTTTAATGCGCAGGTATTTAAACAAGAAAGCGCTTATATAATTACAAATATTTTATCAGACAATGTAGCGCGATCTGCTGCATTTGGTTCAAGAAGTATGTTACATATTCCTAACTATGATGTAGCAGTAAAGACAGGAACAACAAATGATATTAGAGATAATTTAACACTTGGGTACACACCATCATATACAGTTGGTGTGTGGGTTGGCAATAACGACAATACCCCTATGAATCCTAGGTTATCATCTGGTATAACAGGGGCTGCACCAATATGGAACAAAATAATTACTACAATTCTAACTAATAAAGAAAATGAGTCATTTACGATTCCAGAAGGAATCGTTAAAATAACAGATTTAGAATGTGGTAATAGAACAGAAGTTTTTGATAAAGCAAATAAAATACCAGAGCGCATATGTATTATTAAAAAGATAGAGGATGATAAAGATAAAGATAAAGATAAAGATGATTAGTTTGTATATAGGTTATAATGAATTAAAGGAGGTGACACACATAGATGTCGCTTAAAAATAAATTAACAACTTTAATGAATAAATTGGAAAAAGAAAACCCTAACGCTAATTGGAAAAATTTGGTAACGGGAGTTTTACTGCTTTTGACGGTATTAGCTTTTAGTACATGGTATTTTACCAATAATACAAGTACAATCGAAAACGATACATCGTTATCGTCTTTATCCGAATATTTAGAGCAAGATCAACAGAATGAAGATGTGCAGGAAGAGCAGGATGTAAGTATTTCCCCCGAAGATTCTGAAAATGAAGGAACAACCACCGAGGTTACAAATTATACAGAAGATGTTGTGCAACCTGGAGAAGGGCTTTGGCATTTTGCAAAAAGAGTTTGTGGTGATGGCGAGAAGTATAACTACATTGCAGATGAAAATAATTTAAATGTTCATACAGCAAAGTTAGCACCTGGACAAAAGCTTAAAGTTAATTGTGGTACAAAGTAAAACTCAACACCTAAGCCTGCCCTTTTAGGGTGTTATCTAATTTAAAAAAAACAGTCGATTTCATTGCTTTCAGCACCAGTATATGGTACTATGGGTTGTTAATCCTACGTTGTAGTATATTTTTAAGGAGATTTTATGAGAAAGATACCATTTTTAATAGTTGCTTTAGTTGTACTATCAAGATTTTATGTAGCCAACAGTCAAGGTATTGATCAAAGATGTGATAACGCACATTTTGATTTCCCAGTACACGTGCTTGCTGGTGAAAGATATGATGCACATTTTTACATAACAAATAACTCAGATACCGATGTTAGGTGGGATGTTGAATTTCAAAGTAATATGGGTAATTTTAACCCCCAAGGTTTAAATAATGTTTTAGGTATTTCTGGCGTTGAAATGAGCTATGGTGTTGTAATTTACGATGTTCCCGTACAAACTTATGGATACTTTACAGCAGTTGTAAAAATAGATGGTGAGGATGAAGTATGTGCATATGCAAATCATAAATTTTTAGTAACTTCACCAGTTGACTCAGACATAGTTAGAAAAAAGACCACTTACTCTATTAAATAACTGGATTATATATAAGTAAGGCATATGTTATGAGTACAGTTGTTTTGTAGTTAACTCTTCACAAACCCAAACTTTTACCGTAAAATGGTTTACGTTATGAAATCTGCACTTGATCATATAATAGTACGTGGTGCCCGTGAACATAACCTCAAAAATGTTAATTTAGAAATTCCCAAAAATAAATTAATTGTCTTTACTGGGGTATCTGGGTCGGGTAAATCTTCGCTTGCGATGGATACAATATATGCAGAAGGGCAAAGACGCTATGTAGAAAGCCTATCTGCTTATGCACGACAATTTTTAGGTGTTATGGGGAAGCCTGATATTGATAGTATTGAAGGTTTATCCCCATCAATTGCCATAGATCAAAAAACTACAAGTAAAAATCCTAGGTCTACTGTTGGTACGATTACTGAAGTTTACGACTTTTTAAGGCTCCTTTACGCAAGAATTGGGCATCCGCATTGCCCTAATTGTGGTCGAGAGATAAGTAGGCAAAGCATTGAGCAGATCGTCAATAAATTATTCGAACTTGTAGAATCTGATAAAAACTATTCTACAGCGCGTGGTGTTAGAGTTATGATTCTTTCACCGATTATTAGAGATAGAAAAGGAGAATTCTCTGCCCTTTTTGCAAATTTAAAAAAACAAGGTATTGTGCGAGCAAGGATAGATAATGAATATAAAGACCTAAATGATCATTTTGAATTAATTAAAACAAATAAACACAGTATTGAGGGGGTACTTAGCCGAGTTGTACTTAATGCAAAGAGATTAAAGAAAGAAGAAGATAAAAAAGTAATTCTTAGCCAAATTACTCAAACAATAGAGTCTGCACTTCATTTGGGTAATGGTAACGTAATATTTTCATTAGTTAACGATAATGATTTTGATTTTCCTGACAAACCTAAAGATGTAGTTGATCACCTATATTCAGAAAATTTTGCATGTCCTATTTGTAATATATCTCTTCCGGAGCTTGAACCTAGAAACTTTTCTTTTAATTCTCCGCACGGTGCTTGTGAAATATGTGACGGTTTAGGCACTCAACTAACAATAGATGAAACAATAGTATTAAATAAAAATTTGTCTATTGCTGCTGGCGGCATAATGCCTTGGACAAGATTATTTGAAAATAATTCTTGGATGGCTATGGTAGTTGAGGCTGTAGCAAAAGAATATAAGTTTTCGCTAGATATACCAATAAAAGACCTATCTAAAGAACACTTAAGTATTCTTCTATACGGACCAAAAAAGAAAACAAAATTTGTTGTTAAATACAAAACCAAAGAAGGTAATACAGGAACATTTAATGCACGGTTTGAAGGAGTAATCCCCAATTTAATTAGAAGACATAAAGAAACTAAGTCTGATTACATACGAAATGAGATAGAAAAATATATGGTAAAAGAGGCATGTCCAAAATGTTTAGGAGCAAGACTTAAAGACGCACCTTTGTCAGTAGTCATAGATGGACAAAATATTTGGGAGCTTACAGAGCTCCCTATTGATAAATTTTGGGATTGGTCTAAACACTTGTTTACTAAACTTACCGAAAGAGAGCAAACTATTGCAACGCCGATTCTTAAAGAAATAAATTATAGAATAAAATTTTTAGTTAACGTGGGGTTAGAATATTTAAGCTTAAGTAGAGCTTCAGCTCATTTATCTGGTGGCGAGGCTCAAAGAATTAGACTTGCATCACAGATTGGCACCGGTTTATCTGGGGTACTTTATGTATTGGATGAGCCCTCAATTGGTTTGCATGCAAGAGACCAAGGTAAACTAATTACTACACTAAAACATTTAAGAGATTTAGGTAATACAGTGCTTGTTGTAGAACACGATCTTGAAACAATGCTTGAATCAGATTACCTTGTTGATTTTGGACCAGGTGCAGGAGAAAAGGGTGGAGAAGTAATATCCTTTGGTACACCTAAAGAAGTGATGGTCGATAAAAACTCTGTAACTGGGCAATATTTGTCTGGGAAAAAAATAGTTGGCGATACCTTTAAAACTAACGAACTAGTAGCTGATTCTGAAAGAATGCTTAGAGTATTTAAAGCATCTGGCAGAAATTTAAAAAATGTAGATTTAGAAATACCTTTAGGTAAGCTTATTTGTGTAACAGGGGTTTCAGGCTCGGGTAAATCAACACTTATTATGGATACACTATATGCACACTTAAGGCAGATGTATGGTTTAAAAGTAGAAGACAGACCCGAACCATGCAAAGGCATGACTGGTACTGAATATATTGATAAGGTTATTGCAATAGACCAAACACCAATTGGGAGAACTCCTAAGTCTAATCCTGCAACCTATACTAAAGCATTTGATGCAATAAGAGACTTATATGCAAAGACACAAGAAGCTAAAATACGTGGCTATAATGCAGGTAGATTTAGCTTTAATGTTAAAGGGGGAAGATGCGAAGCTTGTAATGGAGAAGGGCAGATTAAAATTGAAATGCAATTTATGCCTGATGTATATGTGAATTGTGAGGTGTGTGAAGGTAAAAGATACAACAGAGAGGCACTTGAAATTTATTATAAAGAAAAAAATATTAGCGATGTACTAAATATGACTATTGAAGAAGCTGTTGTATTTTTTGAGCATATTCCTCAGATCAAAAGAAAAATTAAAACATTATATGATGTTGGTTTAGGGTATATAAGGCTTGGGCAACCGGCACCTACTCTATCTGGCGGAGAGGCTCAAAGAGTAAAGTTAGCACTAGAACTGTCTAAAAGTGTAAGAGGAAATACTTTGTATATACTCGATGAGCCAACGACAGGGCTGCATTTTAAAGATTTAGAAAATTTAATAGCTATATTAAAAAAGCTACAGAGTAAAGGCCATACTATACTTGTTATTGAACATAATCTTGATATTATCTCAAATGCTGATTGGGTAATTGATCTTGGGCCAGAAGGTGGCGACAAAGGCGGAGAAATTATTTTTTCAGGTACTTTAACCGCATTGTTAAAAAATAAAAAATCATACACGTCACAGGCATTACAAAAAATACTAAAAAAATAATTTCATTTCTTGCTAACATGGTCTTTTTAAGGGAAGGTTCTTTAATTTCATGCAGTTGTACTTTTTCTGTTTTATTAAATGGATCTTTAATTAATATAGTTTGAGTATTCTTTTTTAAATACACTATACCTTTGTTTGATGGTAAAATTTGCGTTGTTTTTTGTATACTTTCGTCATAAACATATAAGGTAATATTGCTAGTATTATTAATAATGTATTTTTTATAACCTTTAAGAAATTTTAAAAAATCTAAGTTGTATGCATGCGCAACTTCTAATTTTGGCGCAAACAGTGCAACATCTTCATTATTTGCAAAATCTACAAATACATAGCGATCTGTCGATGCCACTTTATAGGCCCCCGCAGGTTGTGGCATTTCTGAACTTTTTCCCTTGATGCTGAAAACAAAGTGATTTGTATCTAGCTTTGTAAAGTAATCTATGCCAGATGTTTGTCCCCATGTTGGGTCAACGGGCACCCATCCAAGTTTTGGGTCATAAAACTCTACCCATGTGTGCAAAAGATCCCCACCACGTAAATCCAAAGATAGTGGTGTTTTAGATGAATCTTCTGTCGCGATGGCATAGCCATCTAATTCTCTTGCGGGTATACCCATTGCTCTTAAGAGTGTAATATATAAATCTGTAAATTCAGTACACCCTGTACCTTTTTGATCAATAAGAGATTGTACTGCTCCTTTTCTAAAACTTTCTGTGTTGGACAAAATTGTAAAATCATATTTTAGATTATTAAGTACAAACAAATATGCAGTATGTGCATTTTGAGAAACAGTTAAATTCTTATCAAATAAATTTTTTACTATTTCTTGAATTTGCGAAGAATCTACTTCCCAGTATGTTTGTTTTTTTGTATAAGCCGTTAAGAGGTTTTTAGGTATGTCATTTATATTACCCCCATATTCTGGTTTAATTTGTTTGCCAAAAATTTGTGCACTTCCAATTATAGTAATTAGTTTTTTTTCTTTTGGTTGTAAGACGTATGTGGCCAGTACGTTCCCATCTGCGTCTACTTTGATCTTTTTTGGTGGCATGTTTATGTTTTTATACGCTACTTGTTGCATATTTTTAATATCTGGTGGGAGCGCGATTGTTTTATGTGTTGTAAAGTTAGAATTATTTACTAAATCATAGTTCAATTTAAAGTTTAATACTTGATACTTTCCAAATGCCCCTGTTATCGCTTGTTCTTTTAAAGAGTTAATATCAAATTTGTATTCAATACTATTTTCTTTTTCAATTCGGTGTATCGGTACCGGGGATATAAATATCTCTTGTCCAAAAGATGCAGGTATATTTAAAGTTACATCATAAAATTTTGTAGATTCGAATAAGTTTACTTTTGGGATATTTATACTCCAGACGTTACCCACTTTAGTAGCTATATCAAACGTGTTGTATTTTAATTGTAATTCCAGTTTTTTTCCTTGCCCAATTATTATGTCTTCAAAGGTCATTTTAATTTGAGTCTCTTCGGTGTTTTCTATTATGTCTGACTTAATTTCTATATCCTTTGATTGTGCAAAAATATCAAAAAGGCGCATGTGTTTTATCGTTGCCGTATAGCTTGTCGCAATTACATCTCTGACTCTATTAATAATTGAGATATTTTGTGTAATATCTGCTTTACCTGTATCTTGAATTGTATAAATTGTTTGATAATTAGTTTCAAACTGGTCGTCTGCATAAGCAGTATTATTTAAGCTAATTACTAACCCAATAGTAATAAGGGAAAATAAGCAGTATAGTTTAATAGTTTGTATCATTAAGTTAATTATAATATAAGTAACATGAATAAGGTTATATTGTTAAAAAAAGTTAAAAATCTACCAAAAAGACCTGGAATATATAAATTTTTTGATGCAAACAATCAAATTATTTATGTAGGAAAAGCTAAAAATTTAAACTCAAGAGTTAAATCTTATTTTGTAACTAACCTACTATCAGAATCAAAAACACATGCATTAGTGCAGAATATTGTAGATTTAAAGTATATTGAAACCGAATCAGAAATAGAAGCATTGGTTCTAGAAGCAGAACTAATTAGAAAGTACCGCCCTAAATATAACATTCAATTAAAAGACGATAAGTCATATTTATATATTGTTATTCGTAAAGAAAAAGTACATGTCCTTAACAAGGATATATATCTAGACAAAATATTAACAGCACGAAGACCTGATTTAAACGTTAAAGATATATCATTTGGTCCTTATCCTGACGCTGCAATTACGAAACAAATAATTAGAATTTTACGAAGGGTTTTTCCATATAGAGATTGTAGTATATCTAAGTTTAATGCACACGCTAAACTAAATAGAACCTGTTTATATGGTGATATTGGTCTGTGTAGTGGTCCATGTGTTAATACGGCCGAGACAATCACGGAATATAAAAAGACTATAAAAAACTTAAAAAAATTTCTATCTGGCAAAAGCACTGGGTTATTGAAATCATTAGAAAAAGAAATGTATAAAGCATCCAAAGAAAAACGCTTCGAGGATGCAGTAAAGTTTAGAGATTTACTGTCTAAATTTATGTATATTAGGCAACAGCAAATTGGACCGCAAAAATATATTGACAACCCTTATTTATTAAGTGACTTAAGAGATGCTGCACTTACCGAATTAAAAAATACTATTCCATTGTTACATTCTTTGCCAGTTAAAATAGAATGTTACGATATTTCAACAATATCTGGCAAAGATGCTGTTGGATCTATGGTAGTAGCAATAAATGGGGATATCACTACAAGCGAGTATAAAAAATTTAAAATTAGAAAAAGAGATATTCCTGGTGATTTTGATATGATGGCTGAGATGATTGGTAGGAGATTCAAGAGAGATTGGGAACTACCAGATTTAATTGTAATCGATGGCGGTAAAGCGCAAATATCGGTTGTTCTTTCGGAACTAAAAGATTTATCACAACAACTAAATAAAACTATTCCAACAATAATAGGGTTGGCAAAAAAACACGAAACTATAGTTTATTTGTATAACAATAAATTTGTTGAAGTAGTACTCTCAAGAGATAATGAGGGTTTAAAATTGCTTCAACGACTACGAGATGAAGCGCATAGATTTGCTCAAAAGTATCATCATACGTTAAGATTAAAGTCAATAAGATGAAGGCTATACTTAGAACATTTGTATTTATATATATTTCTTTTTATGTTACAAGTGTTATTGTAAATGCCTTTTATTTTAAGGGTAATGAAAATCTCAATTTACTTATTGTGCTGTCCGCATTATTTTTACTAAATTTTTGTTCTCCATTGCTCCTAGGAATTTTACCCTTGCCAAAAGGTTTTGTTAGTAATTTAATAATTACATTTATACTAAATTTAGTAGTATTTAATATTCTGGTTATATTCTTGCCAGGATTTAACATTGTTGCAACAAACATATCTGAGTTGATAATTTTAGGGATTGTGTTACCATCAAAAGGCTTATCAAGGAGATGGGCTTTGATTTTTGCAACATTGTTATTTGTAGTAATTTACAGGTTTTTGGTTTGGTTATGCAAAAGCAAAAAGTGAAGCTTTTTTGGACCAAAGTCCAGGGCTACATGCTAGAAAAAACATTATATGGATATATTAAACATCAGTAAAACCATTCAAATACTTGCTGCAATATTTATTACATTATTGGTTTTAATTCAAGGAAAAGGCGGCGGGTTGTCAAGTTCTTTTAGTAGTTCTATTAATGTATATCATTCTAAAAGAGGATTTGAAAAAGTTGTAATGATTGCAACTATTGTACTTGGTGTACTTTTAGTTGTTAATTCAATTATAATAGTTGTACTGTCATAGATAGTATATATGTCTAAATTAATTATACACGGCACTGTACCACTTGCGGGGGATATTAGTTTATCTGGCTCTCCGATATCAGCAATAAAGTTAATATATGCGGCGATGTTTTCTAATGAAGACATTGTATTAAATAATGTCCCTCATACAGGATATTTAGATGATGACTTAGAAATATTGACACAGCTTGGCGCACTTGCCGAGTGGATAGGCGATAATAAGTTAAGGTTAAACGGCTCTGGTATCAATACCCATATTGTTCCAAAAAATCCCGGTGCAAAAACACGTGCTGCTCTTTTGCTAGGTGGTCCTCTTGTATTTAGATTTGGTAAGGCAGTACTTCCTAAACCGACTAATTGCATTGTTTCAACTAGACCAATAAATAGATTTTTAGAAGTATGGGAAAACTTAGGGTATGACGTACAAACAGACGATGAGTATATATATTTGTACGGCGACTCCTTAAAAGCTGCAACTTACAATTTTAAAATTAGATCACACATGGCAACAGCAAATGCGGTTCTTTCCGCATTGTTTATATCAGATGAAACTATTATTAAGAATGCATCTAGCGATGTTGAATTAGAAGATTTAATTGAGTTTTGTAATTTGCTTGGGGGAAATGTTCAAATAACTGAGGACAATACCATTAAGATAATAGGCTGTAATGTTTTTAAGAAAGTTTCTTTTGATTTACAATCATTTAAAGATGAGGCTGTACTATATACAATCGCAGCTTTAATTACCGGCGGTAATGTAACTATATCTCATGTTAATAGAACGCACATATTATCTCTTTTGAATGTTTTATCTAAAATTGGATGCATGTATGAATTTTCTAATGATAAATTAAAAGTTTGGCATGCTGGGGAACAATTTTTACCAACGAATATAACTTCGGCGCCAAATCCGGGATTTTTAACCGAATGGATTCCACTGATCACGGTTCTTTTATCACAGGCGCATGGTGAGAGTTTAGTACATGACTCAATTTATACTGATAGGTTTGGATATGTTCCGGCTTTAAAAGATATGGGTTTTGATATGGAAATACTGAAGCCATCAGATGTAGGCTTAGATTATATAGTATCTGATGATTCCTATGATATTAAAAGTATTGGAGAACCTAGTACAGTGGTACGAGTGAAGGGTCCAACACAAAAAGTTTTTGGATCGCGTTTTGAACTTAAAGACTTAAGATACGCTTCTGTATACTTATTAGCCAGTCTATTTGCACAATCTCCGAGTGAGATTATTAATTTTGACAAACTAGAAAAACTTTACGAGGGATTATTTAGCAAGTTGCTTGATCTAGGTGCTAATTTAGAGTTAGTTGATGAGTAATTTTTTTGTTTCTTCAATATCATTCCATGCGTATTCAGTGGTACCAAAACATAAGCTCTTTTCATGTGCTTTGCCACATATTAAAACCACATCATTTTCTTTTGCAAGTTCTAATGCTTTTTTTATAGCGTCTCTTCTAACATTAACATTCTTATTTGTATCATCTAAGCGATATAGCTTGTGACCTTTATTTTTAGCAGCTTGCCACCCTTTTTCAATCTCAGCATTTATAGCTTTTAGATCTTCAGTTCGTGGATCTTCTGCGGTTAAAATTGTAATGTCGGAATACGTACCAGATATTTTTCCCATAGGAGATCTTTTTGTAGTATCTCTTTTTCCCGCACAACCAAAAACTGTAATAATTTTTCTATTACTATTTTTAGTAATACTATGCCATGTTGTTAATAATTGCTTCAACGCATTTGGCGTATGCGCAAAATCTACAATTACAGTAAACGGCTTTGTTTGAAGTATTTCCATTCTTCCTTCAACACCTCTGAATGATTCTAATATTTTAAAGCTTTGTTCACGTTTAATATTAAATACACTTGCAGTCATAGTCGCTGCATATGCATTTGATAAGTTGTATATACCTGTTAAAGGAATAGTAAACTGTTTATCTGAAAACCAAAAGCTTATATGGTTTTCTTGAACGGAGATATTTTTGAAATCGCTGAGAGTATAGAACAATGTTTTTTGTGCATGTTTTTTCAGATAACTAAAAGAGTTTTTATCATCTTTATTTAATATAACAACCGCATCTTTTTTTATATTCTTTTGAATTAATTTAAGTTTTGCCTTTTTGTAGTTTAAAAATGTTTTATGATAATCTAAATGTTCATGTGTGATATTTGTATAAACTGCCACGTCTAGTTTTATTCCTGATACTCTTCCCATTGTAAGCGCATGAGATGTTATTTCTAAAATCACATGCGTACACTGTTGTTTTTCCATCAGTTTAATAAAGTCGAATATCTCTTGTTGCGATGGTGTTGTTGTATGAAAACCCGTATCATATTGTTTACCGTTTATTATTGCACCTACTGTATTTATTAAACCAACCTTATACCCGCGATTTGTTAAAATATGATAAAGCATTGTAGCTGTGGTTGTTTTGCCGTCTGTTCCAGTAATACCGATGTATTTCATTTTTGAGTAATCAACATCAAACAATGGTGCAAAGTTTACCTTTTTTATAGCGTCTATTTCTATTTTAGTTAATTGTTTATTATCTAGTTTATCTAGTATTGTGTTATAAAACACACCTACTTCTATTAATTCACAGTTTTTATTTTGCTTCTTTAGATTAGAAATTACGTCGTTAGGAAGTGCATTGGAATAAATAATTAAATCTGTATCTTTATCCATAGGCGATTCAGGGTTCTTATATGTAATACGGATGCCTAATTTTTCTAGTTCACTTGTTTTTTCACTCTTGTTTATTTCAAACCCCAAAACCGGAATATTAAGTCTATTAAAAAGTTTGGCTACCTGGTATACGGCCCCACCACCGATTCCTGGGCATACAATCTTTTTGTATTTACTTAATTGTTTTTTCATAAACTTTTAACTATACTTTTAAATTGTTTCCCTCTATCAAATTCATTTTTAAACATGTTAAAACTCGCTGCAGCAGGACTTAGAACTACAATATCCCCAGAATTACTATTGTTATATGCATGTGTGATTGCTTGTTTAAAATCACTAAATTTCCTACTAGTCTTTATATTATTGCTTAATAGAGTTCTTAGTTTAT
The DNA here is from genome assembly GCA_964532965.1 of uncultured Candidatus Saccharibacteria bacterium. Classification (GTDB taxonomy): domain Bacteria; phylum Patescibacteriota; class WWE3; order UBA101185; family UBA10185; genus CAZHJE01. Next base: position 11,865 of record CAZHJE010000006.1, on the reverse strand, counting down.
CTGAGGCAGTTCCTTCTAATAGCACCACATATTTAACATGGTCCTCAATATCCTTTATCACCCTCGTATAATCTAATCCTTTATCTACTCCACCGAAAATTAAAATTATTTTTTTTGAATATACTAAAGAAAATGTATCTAGCATTGATTTTAATGCCTCGACATTTGTTGCGGTTGTATCATTATAAAAACGAACATTATTAATTTTTCTAACGAATTCTTGTCTTCCCTCAATACCTTTAAAGCTTTCGATAATCTTACAAATGTCTTTATTACTAACTTTTAATACTTTTGTTGTTGCAATTGCACAAATAATATTACTTTTATTATGTTCACCTTGTAGTTTTATGCTTTTTAATGTAAATATCTTCTTACCTCTTTCAAAAATGTTTAAATGTTTATCAATAAAATATGTTGCTTGTACATCGTGTATTGAAAAGGTTATCAAGTTAGCTTTAGCTCTACGACTTATATCTTTGCACATTGGGTCATCATAATTCAGAATGGCATAATCTTTGGAGCTTTGGTACTTAAATATATTCTCTTTAGCCTTTATATAATCTTCTCTTGTCCCATGCCAATCAAGATGATCAGTATGTATATTTGTTATAACAGCGATATTTGGAGAAATATTATTTTCACCCATGTTGTCTAGCTGGAAACTTGATAGCTCTAGCACAGATATACTATCTTCTTGCAATTTATCCATAAACTTTACTGCACTCTTGCCAATGTTACCTCCAAGAAATACACGTTTGTCATATTTTTGTTTTAATAATTTATATATTAAAGTTGTTGTTGTAGATTTACCTTTTGTCCCTGTTATTCCTATTTTCAATCCGTTAGCAAACTTATGAAATAAAACCATTTCCATGTAAATTAACTTCTTAGCATTTTTTGCAATTTGAAGATATTTATTATTTGGTTTTATGGCAGGATTTCTAATAATTATATCGTTATCAATAAAGTCTGCTTCTATATGTCCACCCATATGTAATACAAATTTACCAGTGTATTTTTTAAGTTTTTCTAGTGTAGGGAGTAGCTCTTGCTCAGTTTTACCATCAGTAATTGTAATTTTTGCGCCTTTCCTAATAAAGTATTCTGCCATGCCAAGGCCACCGTCATTAAGCCCTAGGCCAAAGATTAGTACATTCTTATTTTTAAATTGTTTATTGTTGCTGTCCACGTGGTTTCCTAATTATACATATATAAATGTCTAGTGTAAAATACAAAGATATGTTACCGAATGTATCTTGGAAAGACCTTAGTGTTTCACATGACACTAGGAGTATAAAAGAAGGGCAGTATTACATTCCCGTAAAAGGTGAAAAGTTTGATGGGCACGATTTTATTCCTCAAGCTTTAGAAAAAGGTGCTCTGGAAGTGTTGGAAGAGGATGAACTGTATCAATTAACTAAAAAGAAGTTAAAAGAGTATAATCCTACAATTATTGGTATAACCGGATCTATTGGTAAAACAACTGCAAAAGACGCTGTATGTACATTTTTATCATCAAAATACAAAGTGTTGGCAAGTGAGGGTAATTTAAATACAAAATTAGGTTTATCTGAAACCATAGTTAATGATTTATTACCTGAACATAAGCTGTTTGTAGCCGAAATGGGCATGTATGTTCCTGGAGAAATTGCAGATATATGCCTAGTTATACCTCCTGACATTTCTATTTTAACTGTTATTGCGGGTGCGCACTTAGAACATGCAGAATCAATTGATAATATTATAAGAGGCAAGGGAGAAATCTTAGAAGCCCTATCAAGAGATGGTATAGGGCTATTGAACGCAGATAACGAAAATGTAATGCAGTTAAAGAATACTGGAGTTTGCAAGAAGATATATTATTCTGAAAAAGATGTAGTTGATATAGATTTAGAATTTATTCCACTTCTTGGCATTTATAAAAAAAGCTTAGTAGCAATGTTACTAAAACTTGGGGAGCTCTTCAATTTTTCACAAGATGAAGTCAAACTAGGACTAACTAATATAAAAAACACTAAAGGGCGTCTAAACAGACTTGTCGGCATAAATGATTGCGTCCTGCTTGATGATACATATAATTCTCATCCTAAATCCGCACTTGCATCTCTTAAAGTGCTTATTACCAACTTTGATAAATATAAGAAAATAGCAATACTGGGTGATATGTTAGAGTTGAGCTATGAGGAGGCGCAGGGCCATTTAGAAGTAGCTACATACGCTTGTGCTGTCTGCGACCAAGTAATATTTATTGGCGATAGAATGAAAGTAGCATTAGAAAAGCTAAATATAAGCATAGATAACAAAAAAATATTTTATGCACATGATTGGGAAGCTGCCATACTGTATATTGGAAAATTAAACATAACCGCACAATGTGTTGTACTTGTTAAAGCTTCTCAAGGGTTGCGTCTAGAAAATATTTCTAAAGAATTGCTTAAAGATAAAACAAGTGCAAAAGATGTGCTTGTTAGACAGACAGCAAATTGGATTTGATATACTTAATAAACAAACATGCATAACCAATTAATATATTTAATACTATCAACACTACTGAGCTTTATCTTATACCCATATTGGATTAACTTTGTGTACAAATACCATATGGGTGAACGAATAAGAGGAGAAGGTCCAGAATCACATATAACAAAAACAGGGACACCGGCTATGGGAGGCTTGGTATTTTTAACAGTTGTTGCAATAGTTACGTTTTTGTTTAACAGATCACGAACGCAAACTCTTTTTCCAATCTTTATAATTTCTATGGCGGGATTATTTGGTATTCTCGAAGATTTTTCTAAAGTATATAAAACATCAAATCTACGAGAAATACTAAATATTCCTAAAATAAAGATTAATATGCTATCTAACTCCTCCAAAGTTATACCTAAGATTCTTAAAGTACCATGGGAATTTTTTAAAGAACTTTCACGTATTGTTGGAAGTTCTAGTGGTAGGGGGATTCAAACATATCAAAAATTTCTTATACAAGGGTTGATAGGAGGATTTGTTTCATATTGGGCATATTTTAAACTTGGTTGGGATTATATTTGGTTCCCGCTTCTTGGAGATGTACACATTGGGTTTTTGTACCCGATAATAATATTTTTAATGTTTCTTATGGTATTAAATTTTGTCGCTTTCACAGATGGTATTGATGGCCTCGCTGGTGGTCTTGGTATTATTGCTTTTGGTGCTTATTGGGTAATATCATCGGCACTTGGCTATAATTCACTAGCAACACTTACGGCTACATTTATTGGTGCAATGTTGCCATTTTTATATTTTAATATACATCCTGCACGCATATTTATGGGCGATGTTGGTTCTCATGTACTTGGGGCTGCTTTAGGTGTTATTGCAGTTGTTATGCATCGAGAAATTGCAATGCTAGTTATTTTAGGCGTATTTTTGATTGATGGGTTATCAAGTCCACTACAGCAATTTTCAGTAAAATTAACAAAAAAAAGACTTTTTCGAATGGCACCAATGCATCATCATTTTGAGTTGTTAGGCTGGCAGGAAACTAAGGTAACATTAAGATTTTGGTTATTTGGTACATTTTTTGCGTTTGTAGGTATTTTGATTGCGCTACTTTAATTTTGATCTTTATGCCAAAAAGAAAATATGTTCGAAAACACTCACTGTACACAGTAAAAAGATTTGATAAATCTCTTTTTCTTTTAATCATAATACTTTTAGTATTTGGCTTGATTATGATTTATGATGCAACAGTTATTTTATCGCAACAAATATATGGGAATGCCTATAGATTTGTTGTGCAGCAAATGGCTTGGTTAATAGTTGGTCTTATTGGTTACTATATTTTTTATAAACTAGACATAGAAACAATAAAAAGGTTATCAAAATATTTTTTTTATGTAACGCTTGTTTTTTTGTTTATACTAGCACTTTTTGGTGTATTGCCGTGTTCTACAAATTTTATATTTTCCCCATGTATTAATGGTGCTAACAGATGGTTTTATTTAAATCCGCCGCCGCTTCCTGCAATTCCAGTACTTGGTATATTAGGTTTTCAACCAAGTGAATTTACAAAACTAACACTCATTCTTTATTTAGCAACTCAATTAGAGCTTGCTGTAAAACTCAAAGAAAATGTCTTCAAGCGGTTTTTGCTTATTACAGGAAGTATTGTAATGCTGATTATGTTACAACCAAATATGTCTACTGCAACATTGATTTTTGCAATTGGTGCTGTTATGTATTTTGCATCTGGTGAGGCTTTAAAACCATTTCTTTTAGCAATACCCCCAATTGGTGTAGTGGGTGTTCTTGCCATGCTTTTTTCACCACACAGTAGACAAAGGGTACTAACTTTATTTGGTACATCCGACGATGCAACTTTATCTACTGGTTATCATATTAAGCAAATATTAATTGCACTTGGTTCTGGTGGGCTATTTGGGGTTGGATTTGGGCAGTCTAGACAAAAATTCCAATACTTGCCCGAAGTTTTTGCAGACTCAATATTTGCAATTATTGGTGAAGAACTAGGTTTTTTTGGTACAACTTTGTTAATAACACTTTTTTTAATGCTAATTTACAAAGGGTATTCAATCGCAAAAAACACTTCTGATATATATTCCAAGCTATTATCTGTTGGTATAACAACATGGATCGGTTTTCAGTTTTTAATAAATGTTGGCGCAATGACTAGATTAATACCTCTTACTGGCATACCACTCCCACTAATTTCATATGGCGGTTCGTCACTAGTCTTTGTATTAATAGGTTTAGGAATACTTTCGAATGTTGCAAGTAAAAAAGTTTAATTGATACAATGCATTGCATATGAAAATAGTATTTACAGGCGGGCACCATAGTTCAGCTTTACCAATAATTAGTAAATTACGTGAAGTTTATCCCGAAATAGATATTTATTGGTTTGGTCATAAATATACTCTTTTTGGAAGTAATAGTGTTTCTTTAGAATATATAGAGATTACGAAATTGAATATACCATTTTATAACCTTCAAGCGGGAAAACTCTATAAAACATATAATTTAAAACGCTTATTAAAAGTTCCTTTTGGGGTGTTACACGCCTTATATTTGTTAATTAAAATTAAACCAAATGTTGTAATGTCTTTTGGTGGGTATTTAGCTGCTCCTTCGGTATTGGCTGCATGGTTATTAAAAATACCTTCTATAACACATGAGCAAACACTAGTTGCTGGTTATTCTAATAAGTTTATTTCCAGGTTTGTCGATAAAGTATTTTTGTCATGGCCGGATTCTCAAAAACATTACCCAGAAAAAAAATCAATCATTACAGGGTTACCACTTCGTCCCGAGATTTTTACATCAAATTCTTTTGACTTTTTATCAAATAACTCTTTACCTACAATATACATTACTGCAGGAAAAACTGGTTCTCACAAAATAAACCTAGTGGTAAATGAATCACTAGAAAGATTGCTTAAAATATGTAATGTAATACATCAATGTGGTGATCATTCAGAATATAAGGACTATGCTATGCTCGCAAAAACATATGAGGGTATTCAAAATAAAAAATTAAGTACTGGTAAATACTTTTTACACAAATTTATATACGCCGACAACATTGGTGAAGCTTTTAATGTATCAAATTTAATAGTAACTAGGTCTGGTGCACATATTTGTGCCGAAATAATTGCATTAAAAAAGCGTGCACTGTTAGTTCCTATTCCATGGGTATCCCATAATGAACAATTTGTTAATGCCACGTTACTAAAAAAAATAGGGTTGGGCAATATTGTAGAAGAAAAAGCACTTACACCGGACAGGTTGGTTTTAGAAATAAAGGATCTGCTTGAAGCAAAAACGCAACTAGATATATGTATGTATGAAAAATATGCAAGTACACTAAATAAAGACTCTACACAAATAATACTAAATGAATTAAAGTCGTATTTAAAGTAGCAACAAATAGATGCTCTCCAAACTAATGATTTCAAATGTAAATAAAAACAAAAAAAACCGAAGATTTAAAAATGGAAAGAGGCTATTTTTAAAAAACTTATTAACAGCGACAAAAATAATCACTACCGCTTTAGCAGTATGTTTTACAATTTATGGAACGTATTATCTTTTTGTTAAGTCCACTGTATTTAAAGTGCAAAATTTTGATATTATTGGTACAAAAAATTTTGTTAATAAATCCGATGTTCTTATACAACTTAAAGACAGTGCGGAGGATCAAAATATTTTAAAGCTTAATACGATTTTATTAGAACAAGCACTAAAAAACACGTTTTTAGGCGCGAGAGATTTTAAGGTTAGTAAACAGCTGCCAGATACATTATTAATACAAGTTGAAGAAAGAGTTCCTTTAGCACTTTTGAAAACAAAAAATACCAATGATGATTTCGAATATTATCTTGTTGATGCAGAAGGTTACATTTTAGGTTTGGTAGATCCTAAAACGACTAATTTACCTATAATAAACTATGAAGAAAGCATAACAGTTGGTATATTTATAGATAGAAATCTTGTACCTTTATATATTAATTTAATAAGTTCTTCTGATATTGCGCATATTAAAATATCTTCTGTAAGTGTCCACGACAAGCATATTACATTTTTTATTGACAATACTATCGAAATTTTACTTGGTAAAAACAAAGATACAAGTGAAATGATATTTGTACTAAAAGAATTAATAAAGCAATTAAGCATTGAGGGACGAAATGTTAAGAAAATTGATTTGAGATATGATAAAGTAGTAGTAGAATAGTTAAGTCTAAATATGTCCAAAGAAAAAATCATTACAGCAATAGATGTAGGTTCAACTAAAGTGAGTACGATAATAGCTTCATTCACAGAAAGTAAATTATCTGTTATTGGTGTGTCTGGTGCAGTTCCCTCAAAAGGTGTAAATAGGGGGTATGTTGTAGATATTGATAATACAGTCGAAGCGATATCGGCAAGTTTAGAAAAAGCCGAAAGAATGGCAGGTGTTTCTGTATCATCAGCATTTGTTACTGTAAGTGGGAGTCATATAAAAACACAAAATTCACATGGTGTTGTCGCGGTATCAAACCCAGAATCAGAAATCGCAGCCGAAGATGTATATAGAGTTACAGAGGCGGCTCAAGCTGTTTCTTTACCATCATCTGATGAAATAATTCATGTTATTCCAAGAGATTTTATTGTAGATTCTCACGATGGCGTTAAAGATCCTGTTGGTATGAGCGGTATAAGACTTGAAGTAGAAACTAACATTATTTATGGATCAACTACGAGTATTAAAAACTTAACTAAGTGTGTTAGGCAGGTTGCTGTTGATGTGAACGATCTTGTTTATACAGCACTTGCTTCATCGAAGGCTGTTTTAACAGATACAGAAAGAGAATTAGGTACTTTGCTCGTTGATATTGGTGGAGGTACTACATCAATGGTTGCATATACTGATGGTAGTCCAATCTATTCTGCAGTATTACCAATTGGGGGTAGGCATATTACAAACGATCTTGCAATTGGACTTCGTACAAGGTTAGAGGAAGCAGAAAAGATTAAATTAAAATTAAGCGGTAGTAAGTCACCATATATGTCTATAAATCCAACTGAGCAAGAAGACTTTTTAGATGTGTCAGAATTTGGACTTGATGAACAAAAAATACCAAAAGGGTTTCTTTTTGAAGTTATTGATGCAAGGTTAAACGAAGTTTTTAAATTAGTATTTCTTGAGATACAAAAAGCTAATTTAGCAGGAAAGTTACCTGCAGGTATAGTTATAACAGGTGGTGCAGCACAAACCGCAGGAATAGAAAAAGTCGCAAAAAGAGCACTTGCAAAAATGCCTGTAAGAGTTGGTAAACCAAAGGGTGTGACAGGACTTATAGATGAAATTGAAGGTCCTGCATTTTCTGCTTCTGTAGGTGCGCTGTTATATGGTGTCTCTGCGATTCAAAGCGGTATGGACTTGTCATACGAGACCGGCAAAGGTAAGATTGCTAATACGTTTACTAATTTATTTGGTAAGTTTAAGAATATTCTGCCCTAAGTTAACTTACTCTAAGTTGTTACATGTTTGTAAAACCTGAAATTGAAAGATTCGCAAAAATTCGTGTTGTTGGTGTAGGTGGTGCTGGTAATAATATATTAAATTCTTTAATTGATTCTCAACAAATTACAGGGGTTGAATTTATTGCTATAAATACTGATGCGCAACATTTATCAATAAATAAGGCGTTTGTGAAAATTCCCATTGGGCAGGAATTAACAAATGGATTGGGGGCTGGTTCTAATCCTGAAATAGGTCAAAAAGCAGCATTGGAGTCTATTGATGTTTTAAGATCTAATCTTGAGGGATCAGACATGGTATTTATTACGGCTGGTATGGGGGGAGGTACTGGCACTGGTGCTGCTCCAGTTGTAGCATCTGTTGCAAAAGAACTTGGTGCTCTAACCGTAGGTGTTATTACAAAACCATTCTTATTTGAAGGTATTAAGAGAATGGAAAATGCAGAGACAGGATCTGCGGCCTTGAAAAAAGAAGTAGATGCTTTAATAACAGTACCAAACCAAAAGTTACTTGAAATATCAGATGAAAATATTTCTGTTTTAGATGCATTTAGATTATCAGATAGTATTTTGATTCAAGGGGTGCAGGGCATTTCTGATTTGATTGTTCTTCCGGGGTTAATTAATGTTGATTTTGCAGATGTTAAAACTATCATGAAAAACGCTGGTTCTGCATTAATGGGCATTGGTATTGGTACAGGAAAAGACAAAGCACTTACTGCCGCAAAAGACGCAATTTCTTCACCACTTTTAGAAGTTTCAATTGATGGGGCAACAGGTATACTTTTTAATATAACAGGTGGCCCTGACCTTGGCCTTTCAGAGGTAAATGCTGCAGCGCAACTTATTAGGTCATCAGCAAGTCCAGATGCAAATATTATTTTTGGTGCCACGATAGATCAGAACATGGCAGATCAAATAAAAATTACTGTAATTGCTACTGGGTTTGATCAAGACGCTGACCTTAGAGCACGGCTAAATTTGATACACCCTCAAAAAGAGGTATCTGCCGAAGTTGCTACACCTACTAAAGAAGAAAAAGATAATACTCCGATACCAGTAAAGCAATCGAATACATCAATGGGTGATGATATTTATGATATTCCAGCATTTTTGCGAGGTAACTGATAGTAATTTTGTCAAAAAGTACTCAATATATCCTTTCTAATTTATTGTTCAGACAGAACACAGCCTTTCTATAATACATGTTAGTGGTTTACTTAAATCTAATATGATTACATGAACGGAAAGACTCAAGTATATAAATTTTGGGGATTTCATAAATCACTAGTCTTTTTGGCAGTGAAAGCCTGTTGATTTGTGATGTCTTTCTGTCCATGAATTGGCTTAATATAGATGCGTCTATAAAGACAAATAAAAAAATTAAAAATGAGCAGATTGTTAAGAACGATGCAATCGTACTCTCAGATAATTCTAGAATAATTTTAGAAAAACGATATTTACGAAAAAATGCCGATGGTACACTAGCAGAAACAGTCGAGGGTATGTTCGATCGTATAGCATCAGTAGTTGCGCAACCAGATGCACCTTATAGAGATGTTAAAACTACACAAATTGAATTTTATAATTTGTTATCAACTAAAAGGTTTTTCCCAAACTCACCTACTTTTACAGGTGCAGGCACTCCATTAGGGCAATTAGCCGCGTGCTTTGTATTACCTATAGCTGATGATTTAGGTAAAGAGCGCGATGGTATATTTTCAACTCTCCGTGTTGCGTCTTTAATTCAGCAAGTTGGTGGGGGTAATGGATTTTCATTTTCTAGGTTACGTCCCAAAAATTCAGTGGTTGCAACAAGTAACGGCGTAGCAACAGGCCCAGTTGGGTTTTTAGCAGTATACGACCGCGCTTTTGGTGAGATAGCCCAAGGAGGTGTACGCAGAGGTGCAAATATGGGTGTTTTAAGAGTAGACCACCCTGATATACGCGATTTTATTAAATGTAAAGGTGATGAGGGTACAATTTCAAACTTTAATATTTCTGTTGCAATAACTGATGTATTTATGAAGGCAGTAAGAGATGATACAACATATGAACTTATTGACCCCCACACAAAAAAAGTTATAGAAACGCCAAAAGCACGTGAGATATTTGATATGATTGTTTCATATGCACATAAAAATGGAGAACCTGGCGTGCTTTTTATTGATGCGGCAAACAGAACAAACCCAGTGCCCCACCTTTATGAACTTGAAGCAACAAACCCTTGCGGTGAACAGTGGCTTGGGCCATATGAAAATTGTTGTTTAGGTTCAATAAATCTTAATGAGCATTTAGATGAGAACGGTCGATTAGATTGGGATCTTTTTGAAGAGAGTATCGAGTTATCAACTAGATTTTTAGACAACGTGGTTTCTGCAAATAAATACGTTGAATCTGTGCCGGAGCTTAGAGAGTCTGCACTAAATGCAAGAAGGATTGGACTTGGATTTATGGGTCTTGCCGATGTTATGTACTCAATGGGAATATCGTACGGTAGTGATGAGGGGCAACAATTCGCAGCTCAAGTAACTGAATTTATGAGGTATCACTCTATGCGAACCTCTATTGAACTTGCAGAAGAAAGAGGCCCCTTTTTAAAGATTAAAGGCAGCATTTATGATCCAAATAATATGACATGGACTGCGCCCGAGCCATTGAGACCATATACCAAGAATTTTAATAGACCTAGTCTTGACTGGGATGCCATTATTAATGGAATAAAAAAGTACGGTATTAGAAATGCAGCACAAACAACAGTCGCACCTACAGGAACAATATCCACGGTAGCAGGTGTTGAAGGTTATGGTTGCGAACCGGTATTTGCGCTAGCATACCTTAGAAATGTTTATCAAGCAGCAGGAGATGCCAAGAAATTGACGTTAACATATGTGAGTCCAATGTTTGAGCAAGCAATAAATTCACTTGATATGGAAGAACAAGTTAAAAAGAAGATTATTGATGAGGTAGTGATGACAGGAACATGTCAGAACATTGAAGAATTACCTCAAAAAATTAAAGATGTATTTGTTGTTTCTGCAGATATTTCCCCAGAAGACCACATAATGATGCAAGCTTCTATCCAGGCTTTTATAGATAATTCTATATCAAAGACATGTAATTTTTCAGAAGGCGCGACAGTAAACGATGTTGCCAAAGTATATATGCTTGGTTGGGAACTTGGTTGTAAGGGCTTAACAGTGTATGTAGCGGGTAGTAGGCAAGAAGTGGTACTTGAAACAAAAGAGACAAAAGAGAAAAAGTCTCCTGATATTACAGTATCTGGTCCTAGAGTTGAACCTAGAAAAAAAAGATTGGATGGTTGTACATACGAAGTTTCAACTCCTCAGGGGAAAGCTTTTATAACAATAAATAAAGATGAGGATGGTGACCCTTTTGAAGTGTTTTTAAATGTTGGTAAGGCGGGAAGCGATGTTGCAGCATTATCCGAGGGCCTTGGTAGGCTACTCTCTGGTTGGTTAAGAACATCATCTCAACCAAAAGAAACAATCAAAGAAATAATTCTCCAGTTATTTGGAATTGGCGGTGCTAGATCTGTTGGCTTTGGAGCAAATAAAGTAGCATCTATTCCGGATGCTGTTGCTAAGGTACTTGCAGAAGAGTTTGAAGTACGTGTTAAAGAAAATGGTTCCAATGTTATTGAAAAAGACAGCAAAAGGGTAACGGTATTTTCTCATGTAGATATGTGTCCAGATTGCGGTAACTCGTCTTTGGTATCCGAAGAAGGTTGCGCAAAATGTTATGAATGTGGGTATAGCATGTGCTAACTTCCCATATTGAAAAAGACGCGATATACTGCAGGCATAATGAAAATATATA
>CAZHJE010000005.1:27240-30830 GCA_964532965.1 uncultured Candidatus Saccharibacteria bacterium | reverse complement strand
GTGCAATATGCTATTCCACGCCAAATTATTGCACTAGTAATGATAACATTTAGTTATCCTATTGGCGCTACCATAGCCAGTTTCGGTTATGTTTTGGACAATAGCGCAAAAAAAATCATTTATGATGCTATTGGGGTTTCTGGAAGCAGTATTTTGGAATCACTAGGGGCAGGGGCAATTCAGTTGCTTGTTGGCGTACCTCTCTTAGTAACCCCTGCAGGACCTTTTGTAGTTGGGTTTGCAGTACTCCTTGGTGTAGCTGTACTATTTACCTACTTACTTGCTGTTTTGAAAGGCCTAACACTGTATATAAAAATGTTGATACACATAATAACTGCGCCATTTATAATGCTAAAATACGCTGTACCGGGAAATGATTCCGCATTGTCAGATTGGTTTAAAAAGTTTGCTGTATATATTGGGGGTATGTTTAGTATAAAAATGGGATTAGCGATAACTAATATAGCATTGCTTAAAATCATTGGAGATACAACACAAGGAAAAACTTTGTTTATACCATTCCTAGGGGCTGCAATTGCTGCTTTTATAGTTATATACGGATATAATGTCGCAAGAAAACTTCCAGATAAGCTAGAAGCATCAATAATGGGTAAGAGCAGATAGCAAACACTCCAAAATAATCATAATCTAATATATAATCTAGATACGCTATGCCCTTAAAAGATTTTCAAACTACAAACAGACAACATGCTGTACCTCAAAACATAATGGATGTTGAATTTAAAATAATTGGCGATTTAACAATGCGACAATTTTTTTATCTCGCTGTATTCGCAACAATAACATACATATCACTAACAACATTTACTAACCCCATATTTAGATACCCAATAGCAGCAGTATCTTTATTAATAGGATTAGGGTTTGCATTTGTTCCTATCGAAGAACGTGGACTAGACCAGTGGGCAGTCAACTTTATTAAAGCAGTATACGCCCCAACACAAAGGATTTGGAAAAAAGAACCAATGTTACCAAAAGCATTTTCATTTGAAAGCATTAGTGTAGTGCAACAAGAAATTATTGCATTAAGCCCAACGCTAAGCAGAAGAAAATTAGAACAATATCTTAATAAAGCAATACTTCAAAACGAAGACCCTTTAGACATACCTGAAAAAGAATACATGAAAAAAATCAGAGGTGCTTTGGCAGAGGCAACCGTTACAGCACCGCCTATGCCACCAAAACTAACAGTTAACTTACCCGAAGCAGATACTAGCATTCCCCCTATACTACCGTCACAACAATTGATGCCTGCTGAGCAGTCAGATACACAAGAAAGCATACAACTGTTAGAAAATAACGACAGCGTACCTACACAACCAGAAACAACAAACATTGATGAAGTCAGTATGGCATTAACCCAAAAACCACAAGATATACAAATTCAGGTACCAGAACAAAAAAAACTTCAGTTACTTTTAGACAGAACCTCAGAATTTGATCAAAACTATGTGCCACTAACTCCTTTAACACCTGACATGCATTCGGGAAGGATTTTTACAAGCTTATTACCAAACCAAGGAGAGCTTGTATTACCTATACGCGGTGAAAAGGTATTAAACGTACAAGAAGAAAAGCTCGATCAAGATGTTGACGAAAAACTTCAAAAACTAAACGCATTAATGAGTAAAATTAGAAAAGAAGAAAATATTGTTAAAAAAGAACTCAAAGAAACAATCGAGATAAAACAAGAAAGTAAAAAGAAACCGGAACAAGAAAATAAAACACAAACTTTACCTGAACCTGCAACTCCTGTGGTAGAGGAAACATTAATACAAGACACGTTCCATGAGTTACCGACAGAAACCAAAGAAACACAAGAAGCAAATATAAAAGTAATACCTGCAAGTCCTAGCGCAGAAAACGTTGTAACAGATAAAAAGCCAAATATTATTCATGGTGTTGTTAAAGATGCCTCTGGGATGGGTATTGAGGATATAATACTTATAATAAAAAATGAAAGTAATGATCCTGTAAGGGCATTAAAAACAAATAAAATAGGCGCATTTTCAATAAGCACTCCTCTTAGCAATGGTTACTATATAATAGAAACAGATAAATCTAAAAAAACCTCGTTAAGCTTTGATATAATTAAAGTTGAGGCAGTAGGACAGGTGCTCCCCCCAATAGAAATAGTTGGAAGGTAAAAATTATGCTAAACGTATCTACACAAGATCACTTAGATATAGAAGACATACAACAAGACTTTGTAGTATTAAAAAATAATAGAGTATGTGCTGTACTCCAAACAACTGCGGTTAACTTTGACTTGTTGTCTGAAATAGAACAAGATGCAATGATATCGTCATTTGCGATGTTATTAAATTCTATTTCTTTTCCGGTACAAGTAGTAATAAGATCTAAGCAACTAGACATATCAAAATATTTAGAAAAAGTGGTTAAGACAGAATATAAAACACAAGATCCAAGACTTAAAGTGCAGGTACAACAATATAGAAAATTTGTACAAGAAGTAATAGAAGCAAATAATGTCCTTGATAAAAAATTTTATGTTGTAGTCTTTTCTGGAGATAATATACAAAAAACACCAGGTAGTTCACCTTTTGAATTTTTATCAATATTAACCGGAAGACACGCAAAGCGAGTTAATGTTAATGTCAACAAATTAGTTCAAAAAGCAAAAATAGATTTAACACCAAAAATAGAACACTTAACATCAGAATTTAGTAGAATAGGTGTAAAGGCAAAACAACTTGATACCCAAAAACTAGTTGAACTTTATTTTGATATATATAACCCAAGTAGTGTACATGGTCAAAGAATTAGAACAAATATTGAGGATTATAAGACAGCAATTGTAAATCCTGCAATAATTGAGGAATAAATATGAAGCTACCTAAACTAACACTATTTAAAAAAACTAAAACAGGCAAAGATAAAGAGCAAACAGAAAATAGTGGTAAAACACCACAAGAAACGCTAGCAGAGGGTATGCTCAATGTTAAAGATATAATTGCCCCTCCTGGGATGGAAATAGATTTTAACCACCTCAAAATTGGGAATACATATTTTAGAACACTTTTTATATCAGGGTATCCAAGATTTGTAGGTGCTAACTGGCTTTCGCCAATAATTAACTTTGACCACTCGCTAGATTTATCAATGTTTTATTATCCTGTAGAGTCAAAAGGTATTTTAGACGACTTAAGAAAAAAAATAACAGAAATGGAGGCAACGCTTCTTGCGAACCAAGAAAAAGGCTTACTTACAGATCCAGCAGTAAATATTGCACTTGAAGATGCGAAAGCATTGCAAGAACAACTTGTTAAAGGTGTTGAAAAGTTTTTTCAGTTTTCTTTTTATATAACAATACCCGCCTCAACACTCGAAGAGTTGGAAAGCGTCACAAAAAAATTGGAAGCTACACTAGGATCGCTTCTTTTAATATCAAAATCGGCAACTCTCCAAATGGAAGAAGCATTTCAGTCAACTGTACCGTGTGCAATCGATAAGTTATTAATAACACGCAACATGGATACAACAAGTCTTGCCACTACATTTCCTTTTACATCATCTGATCTAACATCTGATGAAGGAATAATGTATGG
>CAZHJE010000005.1:8390-27140 GCA_964532965.1 uncultured Candidatus Saccharibacteria bacterium | reverse complement strand
ACAGAAGGGGAAAACGAACTGGGTCAAAAGCTTTTAGCCTTGCATACACTTTTTAAATTAATGTTGGGCAAGTTAAACCCTACAGAAGAGGCTATACTAGACAGGGCTTTGATTGAAACATATAGAATAAAAGGCATAACTACAGATCCAGACACTCAAAGATCAAACGAAGCGCCTGTCATGGAAGACTTATATAAAGTACTAGTTGGTGCAGAAGAACAAGAGGCAAGAGGTATGGCCGAACGCCTAGAAAAATACATTAAGGGATCACTTACAGGCATCTTTGATTCACAGTCAACAGTTAATCTAAATAGTAAAATGACTGTATTTTCAACAAGGAATCTAGAGGACGTTCTGAAACCTCTTGCATACTATATTATATTAGATTTTATTTGGACTAGAATAAAAAAAGATTTAAAAAAGAGAATACTTATTGTTGAAGAAGCATGGTCATTACTGCAAGATGAAGATAGTGCCCGTTTTATATATGGTATTGCAAAACGTGCAAGAAAATACTATCTGGGTTTAACAACAATAACCCAAGACGTAGAAGACTTTTTGGGGTCAGAGTATGGCAGGGCGGTTGTTACAAACTCATCTATACAAATACTTTTAAAACAGCATCCTGCTGCAATAGATAAAGTAGCAGAAACGTTTTATTTGTCCGAGGGAGAAAAACGACTCCTATTGTCTGCCGATAAAGGAGAGGGTTTGTTTTTTGCAGGTGCTAGCCACGTTGCGATTAGAATTAAAGCATCAGAGGCAGAAGATAAATTAATAAATACAAATCCTCAAGAAATATTAAGAAGAAGAGAAGAGGACGCTCAACAAAGAAAAGCAGTAGCCGATAATAGAAATGTCTATAAACCAATAGAAAAAATCGATGTGAGCAAATACGAAGAAATTAACCTAGAGGATATGGACAAAAAACGCGATATGGGAGCGCAGCCACAAACAAAACAGGACAACACGCAGACACAAAATACACCTCAGAACCAAAGCCAACAGCGTGTGCCAAATAATAACACTATCCCAACAACGACAGGTGTAAACAATCAAAACAACCTTGGGGGGCAAAACAACATAAACAAGCAAAGTGGTGGCAGTACATTGCCAAACTCTAACAAGATGCAACAAAGGCCTACAGATAGAAATTAGTTATTTTGCACAAGAGGCATAATTACATGAAGAAAATCATTTGCATTTGAGGGTTTAATTACACAAGCAGCATTTACGCCTTTTGTCGAAAGGCTTAATGTTTCATCTTTTAAATTAGATAATATTTCTAACAGATACTTTGAATTAAAGGATAACTCAAGCGAGTCGCCCTCAACAGTTGCATCTAATTCAGAGTTGTTAGAGCCAGTTTCTTGTGAAACAGACTGTACCAATATACTACCTTTAGGGTCAAAAGTTATCTTAATAGCGCTATCATCACTACTCGCGAAAACATTTGCAAGTCTCACTGCCTCTAATAACGAAGCAGCTTGAAATGTTGCAGTCAAAGTAGACTCAGTAGGAATAATTCTTTTATAGTCTGGGTAATTTCCATAAATTGTCCCTGTAGTAACTACAGTGTCACCGCCTTCGAAAATCACTCTGTTATCCTCATCATCAAAATATATTTTTAAAACATCTTCTAAAGAAGAAAATATTCTACTAATTTCAAGCAATGTTTTTGCAGGAAGAACCACAGATACATTTTCTAGGTCTGTGTCCACAGAAAGGGTTTTTTCATTTAATCTAAAGCCATCGGATGCAACAAGATACAGCGTATTATCTTTAATATGTAGCAAAATTCCAGAAAATACTGGTCTTGTTTCGTCATGAGCAACAGCGAAGCCCACCTGATTTATTGCTTTGCAAAAAGTTTTTGTATCAATCTCGATATGCGGAATATCAATTTTAACATCGGGTAAATTAGGAAAGTCTTTTGCACTAACTCCGTTAAATTTTGATTTAGCTTTACCTGCGAGTACATGAAGCGTGTCATCCTCTAACGTTAACGAAACAGTATCGTGTGATAAATGTGATACATATTCTGCAAGAGTTTTTGCAGGAATTGTTATATCGCCATCGGCATTTACAGAAGCCCCTACATAAGTAGAAATGTACGTTTCCATATTTGTTCCTGTAAGTTTTAATCTGCCTCCATCAGCACTTAAAAGTACGTTGGATAAAACAGGCATAGAATGCTTTAGTGGAATTGCTTTAGAAACTATACTTAAACCTTTAGCTAGATTATCTTTTAGACAGGTAATATTCATTTTAACTACGTTTTACCCCTTTAACTTTAAAACTATATGTCTATCTATGCCATTACCAACACTATAAGATTCGATATCTGTATAATCATTAACAAACTCGTGTATTTGTTTTCTTTCGTATGCATCCATTGGAGGTAATGATACTTCCTTTTGAAAAAACCTAACTTTATCAATATGATTTTTTGCAAGCTCAATTATGCGTTCTTTTTTTCTTTCTTTATATGAATTAATATCAACAACTACATCTGCCCAAACATTATATTTATTAAAGATAGAAAGAAGCAAAAAATGCTGAAAAGCATTTAAACTATCTCCTCTAAAACCAATAATGTAGTTTAAATTGTCTCCTTTTATATCGACTATAAGTGCAGTATCAGCATCTTTTTGATGAACCTCAAAATATGCTTTTGCACCAAGCATAGTCAGTATCTCTGATGTCTTCTCTTCAACAAATTCTTTTATTGTCATTTCTTTTTTCCTCCAAAAATTTTAGTTAACCCGCCCATTACAAAATATGTTTGTATAAGCGAATAAATAGATGTCGTCAAGATATATAAAACAGCTCCAGAGGACAGAGAGAGTCCAACCAGTACAGTTGTTATAGGTGCTGCATATAGCATCTGTACTTGCATAGTATATTCCAAATCATCTTTTTTGTCAGGTGTTTTTTTTGCAACATTTTCGGCTTTTGTTGTCATGTTAAATGAGATTTTTGACGAAAAATACTGAAAAATTCCAGCAAGAATAACGAGGACATAATAAGGATCTGGTTTTGCTAGGTCCAAATATAAAAATTTTGTTTTAACACCCTCAACAGTTAATTTTAGGGAATCAAAGTACAAATAGGAGTTTATTTCATCTACATTTACATCTCCTGCCAATTTTGTAATAGCACCATAAAGTGCAATAAGAACAAGTATCATAGGTATCTGTGATAAACATCCAGAAGCTGGGTTTAAACCATGCTCTTTAAACAACTTCATTTGTTCTTCGGCTTGTTTCTTTTTGTCATTCTTGTACTTTTCTTTTATTTTATCTAAATGTGGTTTTAGATCTTTTTGTTTTTTCATGTTTTTTAAAGAGGGGATAACAACAGGAAGTAATATTGTTCTGATAATAATTGTTAATAAGACTATTGAAATACCTAGGTCGCCAGTGATTTTATATAAACCAACAAGCAAATTAAGTGTGGGGGTAGTTAATAATGTATTCCAAAGCATTGATAACATAAAGCTTATTTAACTGGGTCGTGCCCGCCTTTACTAAAGGGGTTACAACGAAGTAACCTCCAAGTTGCCAGTAATCCTCCTTTTAGAACACCATATTTACTAACTGCATCATACGCGTAGCGAGAACAACTTGGTTCAAACCTACATATTTTAATACCATAATTACCTGGGGATAAGTATTTCTTGTAAAATTTTATTAAATTCAACATTAAACTCTTCATAAAATACCTCTTTTGAAGTAATTCTAGGATAAATTACTATACCATAACCATATCTAATTTTAGCAATATTGTTACGAACTACCGCTCTAATAACTCTTTTTAGCCTATTGCGAGCTACAGCAGATTTTAACACTTTATTTGGAATAATTATACCTACTTTTGTTGGGGTAGTGGTATCAAGAAACTTAATATAATATACAGAAACTATAGAAGAATCATAAATATTATTTTGTTTTTTTGCCAAATACCTTACTTTATTAAACTCATACTTAGTGCTTATTCTATTTTCTTTTGGAAGCATTATTTAGATTTTAGAGCACGTGCAAGAACTTTTCTACCTTTTGCACGCCTTCTTTTAAGTACACTAGTACCCCCTTTAGTAGACATGCGCTTTAAAAAACCATGTTTTTTGACTCTTTTTCTTTTTTTTGGTTGCCATGTTCGTTTAGACATAATATTAATTCTCTGTAAGCTAAAGTATATAACTTTACTCAAATAATACAAAAATCTTAATGCATAGAGCTAAAATAGTCAACTAATCAATTTTCATTGCTTTATTAATGTGGATAACTTGTATAAACTTATACACAATGACGAACGTAACCCTTGATGAAAACAAATTATGGAAAGCAGTACTTGCAGAGATGGAGGTAAATGTATCTAATTTAAATTACGAGGTATTTTTAACAAAAACAAAAATAGACAAGGTAGCAGAAGATTATATTGAAATAGCTTGTACTAGCGCACACATAAAAGCGCGCGTAGAAAAAGTGTTTAAAGAATTAATATTGGAAAGCATCACAAAAATTACAAAAAAACCGTACGAACTTAGATTTAAAGTAGGAGATATAAAAACTGATAGGCAAAAAACGGATGACCTAAATACACCATTATTTAAACCACTAAAAGATGAGCAGACCAAGTATATTAAACAAACACCAAATCATGCGCAGGCGGGTCTAAACCCAGAGTACACATTTGAAAAATACATAATGGGAAGTGCAAACAGATTGGCATATGCAATAGCATCTAATATTGCCGATAACCCGGGTAAAATGTATAACCCATACTTTTTATATTCAGGTGTAGGACAGGGTAAAACACATTTAGTTCAGGCTATAGGAAATAAAATATTAGAAACTCATCCCAATCTTAAAGTTTTATATTGCACAGGAGAACAATTTACAAACGAACTAATAGAATTACTTAGAAAAGGAAAGAGTAAAAACTCATATGGTACAGATGAATTTAGAAAGAAATATCGAAATACAGATGTATTAATTATTGATGACATCCAGTTTATTGCTGGAAAAGAAGCCACACAAGAAGAGGTTTTTCACACATTTAATGATTTGTATATGAAAAATAAACAAATAATATTAACTTCTGATAGACCGCCAGAGGAGTTTAAAAATATTGAAGAAAGACTAACCTCAAGATTTAAAAGTGGCATTATGGCAGATATACAAAAACCAGATTTTGAGCTAAGAACAGCAATATTAAGAGCAAAACGAGATTACGAGCAAGATACTTTTCCAAATGACATAATAGAATTTATTGCAGAAAATGTTGCAACAAACATTAGAGAATTAGAAGGGGCTTATTTACAAGTATTAACACATGCAAAAGCAGGAGGACAACCTTTAAGTTTAGACCTTGCAAAAGATATTCTAAGCAATATACTCCCACAAAAAAGAGGACACCCTACAAACATTAATAACATTTTAAAATCAGTGTGCAACTATTATGATGTTAAAGTCTCTGAGATTAAAGGGAAAAAAAGAACTAAAGATCTTGTTATACCAAGACAAGTAGCAATGTTTTTAATATACGAATTAACAAACACCCCTTTTATGGGCATTGGAGATTTTCTTGGAGGAAGAGACCATACAACAATAATGCATGGAGTAAAAAAGATACAAGAAGATATGAAAGAAATGAGTAAAATGAAACAAGATGTGTTAAATATTAAACAATTCATATATCAAAGTTAAAGTTATCCCCAATAAATGAACGCACATTAGACTAAAATACTAAAAAGGTCTTTATATGGATATATTGTCACTATACACATAGTGTGCAAATCTTGTTAATACAGTATGGAAAAGTACTAATATGCTGTATAAAAAATTAAATAATTAGAAACTTACTAAAAGATACTGTTGATAAATAAGATACATTATCCACAATATTTTAATACATATTCACAGCGCTTATTTGGCATAATAAAAAGATAACCACCAAAACATAAAGGTAGTTTAACTGTACTCAAAACTAATAATAGAAATACACAATATAATAGTATCTAGAAAGTGTATTTAATAACAAATAAAACACTTATGCACACTATCCACATCACCTACTAATACAACTTCTAAAATATATATATAAAACTGATAGAATACTATACACAATGAAATATTTAATAACTACATTAATTGCAAAAATAGTCTATTTAATTTCTAAAACATTTAAAATTGGTGCCGGTTACACATGGGCAGGTCATATAGCATTAAAAATGTATCCTAATATTTTAGAACATCGTAATTTTATATTTCATAAAGGTTTTGTATTAATCACAGGCACTAATGGTAAAACAACAACGACAAAATTATTGACCCATTTTTTAACAACTCATAGTTATAAAACAATATCTAATAATTCAGGAGCAAACTTGTTAAACGGTATAGTTTCTCACTGCATACTTGGTACAAATCTATTTGGTTCTTTTGATTATGATTTTGGCGTTTTTGAAGTGGATGAATTTGCACTGCCGCAAGTTCTTAAGTTCTTATCTCCAGATATTTTGATACTGCTTAATTTGTCTAGAGATCAACTAGATAGGTATGGTGAGGTCGATATTATTTATAACAAATGGCTAGTTACTCTAAATGAGCTACAGACAAGGCCTAAAGTGTTATTTGATTCTACTACTGAAATCTTTAGGAGTATTCTTACAGAATATAATGGTTCTGCACAGGATTTTAACTTATCTCCGCTTAATATAGACGTAAAAGGTGCAAGTGTGTTTTTAAGCAAGTTTAACAAAAAAAATTTAAAAGCTTGCTTTATGACTTTAAATGATTTTGGTTTATCTTTTGATGCTAAGTCTATTTCTAGTGTCTTAAATGGTTTTTCTGCAGCTTACGGTAGAGGAGAGACAATATCCTATTTAAATATTTTTTTTACACTGTACCTTGCAAAAAACCCTTCAAGTTTTAATCATAATTTAGAGCACATTTTGGAATTAAAGAATAATGATTTTTTAACTATAAACAATACAGCACTATTTATTATTTTAAATGATAATATTCCTGATGGTAGAGATGTTTCTTGGATATATGATATTGAAGGTCCGCTTCTTAAATCTGCGTTATCTGGTTTTGAAATATATATTTCAGGTACACGTTGTTATGATATGGCGGTACGTTTACATTACGCAGGGTTAGGCATAAGTGAAAATAATATATCTTTAGATATTTTAACCAGCATCAAAAACATAAAAAGCAAGTATACAAATGTAATTGCATTGCCTAATTATTCTTCGATGTTACAGCTTAGAAAATTACTAACAGGAAAAGCAATTTTATGAATGAAAAAAATACTCTACATATAGGATATTTTTACCCTGACTTGTTAAATCTTTATGGAGATAATGGTAATGTCGAGGTACTTGTATATAGAGCAAAAAAAAGGGGAATTAATGTAATTGTGCATGAAATAACTACCGAGACTGCCTTAAAAACAATAAGTACACAAGACATTAATTTTGTTTTTATGGGCGGTGGTCCTGATTCGGGACAAAAGGAAATGTATACTGATCTAGTTTCGAATAAAGCCGACTTTTTAAAAGATTATATAAGCAATGGTGGTGTTGGTATGTACATATGTGGTGCGTACCAATTACTTGGTAACTATTATAAAGCAGCAGATGGTGCCATACTCGATGGACTTGGTATTTTTAATATTCACACGCATCACTTTGGTAATCATAAGCCACGCTGTATAGGAAACATTGTGTGTTCTTTAAATGCAGTTCTTACAGACACAGTTGAGTATCAAAACTTACAATTTGATGATAACTTTCTTGTTGGTTTTGAAAATCATGGCGGGAGAACATATTTTGATGGTGATTTAAAACCACTTGGAACTTTAGTTAGAGGATTTGGAAACAATGGGGAAGATAACACAGAAGGGGTAGTGTTTAAAAATTCTATTGGTACTTATTTACATGGCCCAATCCTTTCTAAGAATCCGCAACTGTGCGATTATTTATTAGCCAAAGCCTTAGGCGTAACGGTATTACCGCGTATGTTGGACAAGAATATTGACAAATTAGTGTCACATGCACATAAAACTGCCCTTACTTTAAAATGAAAAAACATTTTACACTTATAGATGCATTAAAGTATGTATTTTATTTAGTTGTATTATTTTTGCCGATAAATCTTGGTAAACATTTTATTTTTAATTACGCTTATGTTAATGGGTTGTTGGTTGATTATTTAATACCAGTAATATACTTACAAGATCTACTTGTTGTGATCTTTATCTTTTTATCAATAATTGCATTTAAAAAGAATTTGTTATCCGTATCTCCTGCGCTAAACAATTATTTAAGGCTACTGATATTTTTTATTTTGTCATATGTTTTTTCTACTTTAATATCAGCAAATAAAGTAGTAAGCATTTCTTATGCAACTCGTTCTTTACTATATGCGCTCTTTAGTATCTGTACTATCTCTTTTTTAACTATGTACGTGCCGTTTAAGAATATCTTAAAAATACTTTTTGTATCAGTAATATTCATTTGCACTTTAGGACTTTTACAAACAATAAAGCAGAGTTCTATCTTTAATAATTACCTTTTTTTTGGAGAGCAGCCCTACACTGTAAGTACATACGGAATTGCGAAAGAACATATACATGATTTTGTATTTGTTCCGCCTTATGCAACATTTAGACACCCGAACGTATTTGCAGGGTTTCTCACAATAATAATTATATGGTTTTTACATCAATATATAACTAGCAGAGAGAAAAGATATTTGTTTATAACTTTGTTTGGAGTATGTCTTATTACACTTACGCTCAGTATAAATTCTATAGCTACGCTAGCATTTGGCTTTATTAGCCTATTTTCTATTACTGTTTATAACCTAAAACTAAAAAAACTGTTATTATCCTTATCTTTTACTATCTTCTTTGTTATGATCACAGTGTTCTCTGTACTTCCGTATCTAAGTGATAACTATTTTAATGCTAACCCTTCATTTTATAGAAGAACTTATTTGGGCAATATAACTACCTCTTCTATACAAAAATCTCCATATTTTGGTTATGGAGCAAATACAAATGTTTATTATATATCAAAAGTATCTAATTTTTTTGACATGAAATATATGCAGCCCGTGCATAATATTTTTTTATTGTTACTTTTTGAAAATGGTATCTATGGCTTAGCAACATTTCTCTTTTTATTGGGTTTTTGTATTTATTTGTCGATTAAACGGGATACAATCTTTTATGTGTCAATATTTCAATTAATGCTTTTAGGTTTATTTGATCACTTTATTTTTACACACCATCAAACAAATCTACTTATGTGGTTGACTCTTTGTTTTTGTATTGCCTATAATGGTACATATAAATATGTCAAATAAAATAAAAGCACTTGCCCTACTTCCAATAGTTTCTTTAGTATTAACTGCTTGTACTATCCAGGACTTGCCTTTGATTGGAAAGTATTTTACAAAAACTACCAGTGAGCCAGTTGAATTAAAAGTGTGGGGTATGTGGGAAGATCCAAAAGTACTTACGGTTCTTTTTGAGAACTATAGACAACAACATCCAAATGTTACTGTTGCTTATGAAGACAGATCAATAATGGACCCTTTTGAATATAAGGAGAGAGTTGCAACGAGATTGTACGATGGTACTGGTCTTGAGGCAGATATTGTTTTAATTCATAACACCTGGATACCGCTTCTTAAAAATTATCTAATCCCTATGCCACAAGAACTACTTTCAGCAGGTGATTATGCTACAAAATTTTATCCCTCGGCGACTGAAAGTGCTGTTATTGACAATAACATATACGCACTTCCAGCATACTATGATGGATTGGTTCTTGTATACAATAAAAAACATTATGCAGAAATTGGCCAAAGGTTTGCACCTACGTCATGGGAGGAATTTAGAGTACTTGCATTAAATTTAACCAAAAGATCCGGGGAAGATAACCGAAATATAGATCGCGCGGGTGCTGCAATAGGTACGGCAGATAATATCGATTTTTTCTCTGATATTGTTGGATTACTTTGGGCACAAGCGGGGGTCTCTATACCATCACAAATTGACTCACGTGCTGCACAAGATGCCCTTACATACTATACTGACTTGTCGCGAGAATACAGGGTATGGGATAACACGTTTGTCGAAGCTAGTGAAGCTTTTGTTAACAACAAAGTTTCAATGATATTTGTACCATCTTGGAAGCTTTTAGATATTCTAAAGGCAATGCCTGATGTTAATGATGTTGGTGTGGCAGCGGTACCGCAAGCTAGACCGGATGTACCTGCTTCATGGGGATCTTTTTGGATGTACGCGGTACCAAATTCAAGTGGAAACCCTGATGTTGCATGGGATTTACTTAATAGCATGGCCACAGAAGATCAGCAGCTAACATATTTTAATGAGGCATCTAAGTATAGGGTGTTTGGACCTCCTTTTGCATTATCCTCGCTTGCACCACAAATATCTAACCCCTTGTTAAAACCACTTCTTGACATGGCCCCATATTCAAAGAGTGCTGAAATTGCGGATAGAGCAGGTAACAGAAAACAGGTTACTGCTTTAAAAGATGCAGTTAACGCGGTTTTATCTGGATCTTCAGGTGTTTCTAGTGCCTTGCAGACTGCAAAGCAAGCTATGCAGTAGTTTTTTACTCTACTTTCAATATTGTGTAAGTTACTTTTCCTATAGGGGCCTCGACCTCTACTTTATCGCCAATCTTTTTGCCCAAAAGTGCAGAGCCTATTGGAGATTCATGTGATATTTTTCGTTCTGATGGGTTTGCTTCTAAAGCACCAACAATATGAAATTCAACCTCTTCGCCCTCAATATGTACTCTAACTTTAGAGCCAACTGTAATTTCACCATTTATACTGCTGTGATTTTCTTCGGTTACTTTAGCAACCCTTATTATTTCTTCTAATTCTTTTACTTTACCTTCAACTAAAGCCTGCTCTCTTTTCGCATCATCATACGCTGAGTTTTCAGATATATCACCATGTTCTCTTGCGATTTGTATGTTTTTTGCGACTTCCACTAATTTAACATCTTTCAATTCTTGAAGTTCTGCTTTTAACTTATTTAAACCATCTTTTGTTATATAAATCTCGTCCTGCATTATATTATTCTCCTTATATACAATAAAAAAACCCTAACAACTAAATTAGGGCTTCTTGAACGGATTTAATATTATCATCTTGTGGTTTTCTTGTCAAAGAATGCTGGAGACAATATACTTAATAATGAATAACCAAATGTTTTTTTGGTTATGTAAGTACTGCCCATGATAAAAAGCAATGTAATTAAAAAAACACCATTAGCACCAACTGCGTTAATAGTAGGCGGCGCAGGCTTTGTAGGCTCTCATCTTGCCGAAGCTTTGCTGTTGAGAGATACCCGTGTGATCGTTGTTGATAACTTTAGTACCGGAAAAGATATATATATTAGTTCTCTTTTAAAAAATCCCAGATTCGCAGTATTTAATGCTGATATTAATCTAGGAATTCCGGAACAAATTAAAAGTGTAGATTATATTTTTCACCTTGCTGGGCTTGAAACATATTTATTTGATAAAGAATTCATTAATTTAGATGCACTTCTTACTAACGCTATTGGTACAAAAAACGTACTAGATTTTTGTAAGGTTTCTGAAGCAAAACTACTATTAGCATCTTCAATTGATGTATATAAAGGTGCCATCTCACCGATTAGCCTAGATACTTATTTTGGGCAAAACGAGGCAGATGAAAAAAAGTATTCTTTAACTGAGGCAAAAAGATATGCCGAGGCTCTAACTTGGGAATACTTTAAAAAATTTAATCTAGATGTTCGCATTGCAAGACTTCCCGAAATATATGGCCCTAGAATGAGTTTTACATCGACAGGCGCACTAGGAACAGCAATTAAAAGTCTGGTAGATCATAGAGAGCTTGTTATCTATGGTGAGGGCACAGAAAAAGAATACTATTTGTATATTAGCGATGCTATTGCGGGTATATTAAAAGCACTTTTTACCGATAAAACACAAGGTAAGATATTTACTTTTGTTGGTAAAGAACCCCATACAGTACTTGAAACTACATATTTAGTTAAGAGTTTGGCACATTCTGAAATAACAATATTATTTAAACCCAAAAGACTTAATAACTTGGTTCAAGATGCAGTTATTCCCGATATAAGTACTTTAGCTTCGTTAAAATGGGAACCAAAGACATCTTTTAAAGAAGGTATACTAAATACTTTAAAATGGCTAGGCTATGATCCAAATGAGCATACATTTAAGCCTGCAAAGCTTATAGAAGAAAAGCAAAAAGAAAAAGATAGTCAAACAAAAGATAAAATAGATTCTTTAACATCGAATGTTTCTAATGTAAGCACTTTAGAACAAAAAACAGTTACTAATGCTGTAACCGAAGCAGCGCCTACACCCGATATGACTATTCCAGTATCTAAGGTAATTCCAAAAGAGAAAAGTCTCTTTATGTTTAAAATAAGAAACCGATTGGCTAATATCAGAAATAAGTTTAAATACAAACCGCAGGGCAGCATAGAAATCAAAAAAAATATATCTAATACACATACGTCAGGATTAAGAAAAGTTCTATTTACTTATATTATTGGTATATTTGCTCTTTTAGCTTTGTTTATTGGTGTTCCGCTAGTCCAAACATATGTGCATACAAAATTAGGTGTGAAAGAAATTCAAAGTTCTTTGAAAAGTCTTAAAGAATTAGATTATCTTGCTTCTCAAGATACAGCTGAGAGTGCTTTTAAAGAGTTTTATAAAGCAGAAGTATCTTTTGGAAGATTAAAGTGGTTGTTTACTATAACAAACACAAAGAACTTTTTTAATAATACGCTTCATTTACTTAATACCGGAGCATATGCTGCAAGAACCACATATTTTACTGCAAAGGGAGTCGGCCCAATGTTATCAATTTGGGAAAGCTTAAAACCAGCAAATGACATTAAGGTTGATCAAATTGCGCTGAACCAAGCTGTAGCTAACCTTCAAAACGCAAAAAATAATCTGGACTTTGCCAATGTTGAGCTTTCTTATATTCCAAAAAATAAGTTGCCTCAGCAAATTAGAGATAACGTGGGTGAGTTGGAAACCGCTGCTGTAACACTGGATACTTTAAGCCAACTTGCGCAAAATATCCCCGACTTAGTTGGGATAGGCGGAAAGAAGGATTACCTGCTTTTGTTCCAAAATTCAAATGAAATGCGTCCAACAGGAGGTTTTGTTGGTTCTTATGCAATACTCTCGTTTGAGAATGGTAAAATTGCAGACCTAGTAATTGATGATATATATAATCCAGATGGGCAAATTCTTTTGAGAGATATTAAAGTAACCCCGCCAAATGTGTTGCAAACATATTTGAATGAGGATGTATTGTTTATTAGAAATGCTAATTGGGACCCAGATTTTGAACAAAGTGCACTAAAAATACAAGATTTATTTTTTAAGTTAGATGGTAGAAGTTTTGATGGTGTATTTGCTTTTGATCTAGATTTTATAAAAAACATACTGGACGCAACAGGCCCTATTTATCTTGCTGCATACAACGAAGAAATTACTGCTGATAATTTATATGAGAGGACTCAATTTCATAGCGAGTTTAATTATACAAACGGGTCCGATCAAAAAAGGTCATTTTTAACAGTGTTAGGGGGCAAACTACTCGAAAAAATATTTTCATTAGACAAAGACGCGCTATTTAAGACCGCGTCCTCAGTTCACAAATCTTTAAATGAAAAACATTTTTTAATATATATTCCAAATAATCCAATAAACGCACTTTTTGATCAAATGAATTGGACAGGTAAGCTTGTTTCTCCAAAAGATATGGATTATTTATATGTTGTTAATGCAAATCTAGGTGGCACTAAAGCAAACTATTTTGTTAAAAATTCAATGAATTATAATATAAACTCTTTAACAAGAGATGGTAAGCTCAGAGCTACTTTAGACTTAGTTTATGAGCATACAGGAGAGGATACCGCTTGGCCGGGAGGCCCTTATACAAATTATGTTCGCATATATACAAGAAAAGGTTCAAACTTAACAGCAACGAGTATTCAATTTGACTCAGGTGATAAACAAGATATATTTACTGAAGTTGCAACCAATACAATAAATGACTATACAGTTTATGAAATTGGCTTTGTACTTCAACCAAGTAGTAAATTAACGTTATCTTTAGGTTATGATTTAGCCGAAGATCAAACACTATTAAAAGACACTTCAAAATATGGGTTATACTGGCAAAAACAACCAGGTACTAATGGAGACCCAGTAAGTATTGAATTTAATGCGCCGTTCGGTAAAAGTATAGTGTCTTCGAATATTGGAGATGTGGCAAGTAGTGAGAAGGTTTTATATACAGGAGATTTAGTAACAGATACTGCTTTTATCGTTGCTCTGGAGTAATGCGCCTCTGTTGCTGCATAATCTTGCTTTTTTTCTACTCTAAAGGTAAAATCACACTGTTTAAACATCATGACTGAAGTACAAAGCTTAAAAAATTACCTAACCAAAGTACAATGTGCAAAGTGTGGGGCTAGCTTAGATACAGCTAAAATAGCGCCATTAACTGAAGTACCTATTGGAGTAATTGCGCACGCAGTCTGTTTAAAGTGTAAATCAGAAAATGTTGTTACAATAACAACACTAGGTACTGGGGTAACCCCCTTAATTTCTGATCTAATGACTAGTGAGGTAAAAGACTTTGTTACCTCTAGTAGCATTTCTTTAGACGATGTGTTAAATTTGCACAAAAGTTTAAAAAAGGAAAACGTATGGAACTTATTGCACAAAAAAGACAAGAACTCGGAAAAAGCTCTAACAAATTAAGAGCAAACAGACAATTACCTGCCGTAATATTTGGTAAAGGTATGGATTCTATACCGGTAACTTTAGATTTTAATGCTTTTGTCAAAACATATGAAGCTGAAGGTGAAACTAATCTTATAGATATTTTAGTAGACAAAGATAGTTATAAAGTATTAATAAGTGATGTACAAAAACACCCTGTCAATTCGCAACCAATACATGTAAATTTACACAAAGTTAATCTTTTAGAACGAATTAAAGTAGAAATCCCAGTAGAACTAATAAATGAGGAACAGAACGAGCTTATTAAGAGCGGGGAGGCTTTGCCATTATTACTTTTGGATGAAGTCACTGTTGAAGCACTTCCTACAGATTTGCCAGATGCATTTATTGTTGATGTATCTGCATTAAAAAATATTGGTGATGGCATTTCTATATCAGACTTAAAATATGATAAATCAAAAGTAGAAATAGTAGATAATGAACCAGAGGACTTAGTTGTTAAACTAGATCACGCCACACAAGAAGAAGTAGAAGAAGAAGTATCTGAAGAAGAAGCATTAAGTAAACTCGAAGCTACAAGCGAAAAAGTAGATAAAGAAACTGACGAAGACGAAGAATAGATAATCTTAAACTCTTTCGAATAAAATTACTTTATGTTGAATACTCTCTGCTTTTATTATATCTAAGATTTGTTTGCTAGTATTTGGCATTATTGGTTCAATGACTACGGCAACTTTATAAAGCTCATTTATTGCCACATTCATTATTTGTGTTAGCTTTTCTTTATCGCTTATTTTCCATGGTTCTTGTTCGTTAATATATTTATCTATAGCTGCTATCTTTTCCCATATATGTGCAAGAACTAAATCTAATCTAAAGGCTTCATAATCTAACTTTAGCTGTAGTTTAAACTCCGAATCTAAGTTATCATTAGTCCAATAAGCACTTAGATCCTCTAACTGTATTTTAATAGCGCTTTTCTCAACAAGCTTAGTTATTCTGGCGACAAGATTGCCCAGACCATTCGCTAGGTCAGCATTAAATTTAGTGTCTAGTAGCTCGTGTAATACATTAGAATCGTTTTTATATGGTAAATTAGATAGTATTAAGTATCTTGCCCCATCAATGCCATATCTACTACTCAATTGCTCTGGAGTTATTATATTTCCAAGTGATTTACTTATCTTTTGCCCTTCAACATTTAAAAAATCATGTACAAATGTTTCTGTATATAACTTATATCCTGCGGATAAAAGAAATGAGGGCCAAATAAAATTATGAAACCAGTTAATATCTTTACCAAGTATGTGTATTACTTTTCCATCCCAAAAAGCATTTTTATCGTTAATTTCAAGTGACGATATATAGTTTATTAGTGCTTCTACCCACACATATATAGTTTGACCATCGTCGTCAGGAAAAGGAGTTCCCCAAGACACTTTTTCTTTTGGTCTTGAGATGCTTAACCCTTCTTTTATGCCGAGAGCAATTCTGGATAAGATGGCATGCCTTTTTGTTTCTGGATATATTTTTATTTCGTTATCTATAATTTTTTGTTCAATAATTGGAGCATATTTAGCTAAGTTAAAAAAATAATTTTCTTCCTCAAGCTCTATGACTTGGTCCGCTCTATGTAAAGGGCATAAGCCTTGTTCGTTAAGATCAGACAGTGTTAAAAATTTTTCACAGCCATAACAATACTTTCCTTTATATTTTGCTGGATAAACGTCTCCGTTTTCATTCATTTTTTTAATAAATTCTTGTGCTACTTTTTCATGGGTGTTGTTTGTAGTTCTAACAAAATAGTCATATGAAATGTTTGTGTCATCAAATGCTTTTTGCCATTCAAGTGCTCTTATATTTGTGTATTCTAGATAGTCTTCATAGCCTTCTTTTTTTGCTGCTACTTCTACTGTTGTTCCATGTTCATCAAGCCCTGTTGTAAAATATACGTTTTCTTTACCACAAATGTTTCTGTAATATCTAGCTAGCACGTCGGCAATTGTAGTAGTTAAAAAATGGCCAATATGCGGAGAGCCATTGGCATAATATATTGGTGTTGTAATATATATCTTTTCGTTCATTATTTTGTTATTTTAACACACTGAATATTTTTGTTACTAGAATAACAAGGAATAAAAGAGCCAGTATTAAACTAATCTTAAAACTTTTTCTATATAATTTTTTTAATAACTCTACATCATAATAATGTTTTGAATTTTTACTTTTTTTCTTATTTAAATAAAAAATCACCAAAGAAAAGCTAAAAGTTATAGTAATAAAAAATAAAATAATGCCGCCTGCTATTTTAAAAAAACCTTCTGGCGGTACATTATATATGTAAGTTGTAAATAAATACCACAACCCAAATGTTATTACTAAAATTGTATATATAAACTTAGGCATATCAGTAATTAGTTATGCAGGTAGTTTAAGATTGTATGTCCAACTATAGAAACTACCGCAGATATAAAGCTCCCCCAGATGAGGTCTATTATTGTTATTTTAATTGGCCACCCTTTTAATGTAGCTAAATTTGTAAGATCGTAAGTAGCATATGTTATTAACCCAAATATAGCACCTAATAGCAAAACCCTCGCTGGGTTATATGTATTTGTTGCAGGAGCAACAACAAAAATCAACATACCAAGTATAAATAATAGATAAAATAATATCGCAGCCCACCAAATAACTTTGGGTGTTAATAAATGCCCAATATTTTCTTTGTATAGATCTTTTGCTATAAATCCCAACCAAACGCTGTCTATAACAACAAATGAAATTAACATAGTTAAGTATGTGATAAGAAATCTTGATAAAGCCATAGTTACATTATATACATAATGTTAAAATAACCATATGATTTCTACTCAATTATTGATAATTGTTTCGATTGGTATAGTAGGGCTTATTTTGCTTACTATTTATATAGTTAATTCTCAAATAAAAAACTTAAAACAAGACCTTAAACAAGATGAAAAAACAGATGTATTAATGGAATGGTTAAAAGAAATGAAACAAACTGTTGAGATAAAAGTAGAAAAAAATACCGAAGTTTTAGAACGACAACTTAATGAGCAAAGAAATACACTAACACAGCAATTACAACATCAAAGAGATGCAATGAACCAACAAACAAAACTAATTTGGGAAAGGTTAGATAAGGCATCCGATGTTATTTTGGGTGTGCAAAAACATTTGGGAGGCTTGCAAGAATTTAGTAAAGACATGAAAGATTTAAGTAATGTTTTAAAATCACCTAAATTGCGAGGTGGGCTAGGCGAACAGTTTTTGTATGAATTGCTTGCAAATGCATTGCCTAAAGATTTGTATACAACACAATATAAATTTAAAGATGGCAATATATGTGATGCGGTTGTTAAAACAGAAAAAGGCCTAATACCTATTGATTCTAAGTTTTCAATGGAAAATTTTAAATTAATGTTAACGGTTGATACCCAAGATGAAAGAGATAAAGCAAAAAAACAATTTATTAAAGATGTAAAAAACAGAGTAGATGAGATAGCAGGCAAATACATATTGCCTTCCGAGGGTACAACAGATCAAGCAATAATGTATATTCCATCAGAAAATGTATATTATGAACTTATTGTTAATACGCAAGAAATAGAAGATTATGCAAGGTCAAAAAATGTTGTGCTTAGTTCACCAAACACCTTAGGTGCGTTTTTAAAAGTGCTTTTAGTTGGTTATCAACAACAAGAGCTTCAAAAACATGCTTCAGATATTTTAAAAGCATTGTCAGGTATTAGAATAGAAGCAGATAAGTTTAATGATGAGTTGAATGTTTTAGATGGGCATATTAGTAGGACATCAAAGTCTATGGAAAATGTTAAGAATAAATATACTAGGTTATTTGGTAGATTAGATTCGGTACAAAA
>CAZHJE010000005.1:0-8290 GCA_964532965.1 uncultured Candidatus Saccharibacteria bacterium | reverse complement strand
AATATGTCTAGAGTATTACTCAACAAGAACCAAAAAAAGGCCATCAATCACATGGTTGGTCCTATACTTGTTGTTGCAGGCGCAGGTACTGGTAAAACACGAGTCATAACCGAAAGAATAAAACACTTAATAAAAAAACATAAAATTTCTCCTACTGAAATACTTGCAGTAACCTTTACCGATAAAGCATCTTCCGAAATGCTAAACAGACTAGACGATGTTATGCCTCTTGGCTATGAAGAACCTTGGATATATACCTTTCACTCATTTGCAGACCGAATACTAAAAAAAGAAGGTATAGAAATTGGGCTTGACCCTTCGTATAAAATATTATCTTATCCCGATCAATGGTTGCTACTAAGAAAGCACATTTTTGATTTTAACTTAGACTATTTTAGACCACTTGGTAACCCTACTAAATTTATATCTGCCATTTTAAAATTTATATCAAGGCTACAAGATGAAAGTATATCTGTAGAAGACTTTAAATCTTTTGCAAATGAGTTTAACGAAGATCCAGACGAAAAAAAACGATACACCGAACTTGCCTATATTTATGAAGAATATGAAAAACTAAAACTGCTTCAGTCCAAATTAGATTTTGGTGATTTAATACTTTGGACTATTAAATTATTTAGGCAAAGACCAAACATATTAAAAAAATATATCAAGCAATTTAAACACATTTTAGTAGATGAATTTCAAGATACAAATTATGCACAATATGAATTAATAAAATTACTTGCATCTTCTGACATGTTAGCAAACAGAAGTCTAATGGTAGTGGGAGATGATTCACAATCAATATATAAATTTAGAGGTGCTGCTGTTTCTAATATTTTAGGGTTTATTCATGATTATAAAAATGCCGAGATGGTTACACTTCTTCAAAATTATCGGTCGACACAAAACATTTTAGATCCCGCATACACACTTATTAAAAATAATAATCCTGACACTTTGGAGTCAAAGTTAAACATTTCTAAAGAACTTATTAGTGAAGTTTCATTTAAAAGTAATGACCCCGAAATTATATGTAGTGACACAGTAGAAAATGAAGTTGATTTTGTCGTGGCTAAAATTGTGGAATTGCTTGGTGTAGAGCCGGATTATACCTATAAAGATTTTGCCATACTTGCACGTGCAAATAATCATTTAGATCCGTTCGTGTTTGCGTTAAGAAAACATGGATTACCCTATCAACTTGTCGGGAACAGAGGACTTTACGATAGAGATGAAGTTAGAGATATTCTCTCACTGCTTAGAGTGATTATTAATCCCAAAGATTCACTGAGTCTGTATAGAAGTTTAAATATGAAAGTATTTGATATTGATACCTCTATTATTTCTCAGATATTATCTAATACAAAATTTAAAAAAACAGATATGTGGGATGTCATACTTTCACAGGATGCCGAGAGCGTGATTAGATTTGTTGAAACAATAAAGTCGTACCAAAAGATAATTACAAAAAAAACACCAGTAGAATTTGTTTACGAATTAGTACATGAGATAAATTATTTAAAACACTTTTTAGACCAAGAAAGTATTGAAAACCAACTTTGTATAAATAATTTAAATTTATTTTTAAACAGGATAAAAAAGTTTGAAGTAGATTTTAGATCAGAAACAAAAGAAGTACCGACAATTGTAGATTTTGTAGATTTTATCGAGCTTATGATCGAAGCAGGAGAAAATCCTGCCCAAGCAGAGATTCAAGATATAGATACAATAAATTTGCTTACGGTTCATGCAAGCAAAGGGTTGGAGTTTGGGTGTGTTTTTATGGTTAATCTTGTCAGTGACAGATTTCCTACAAGAAATAGAAAAGACGTTATTGATATACCTGATGAGTTAATTAAAGAAACTTTGCCGACTGGAGATGAGCATATTCAAGAAGAAAGAAGATTGTTTTATGTTGGTATGACTCGCGCACAGAAATATCTTTATTTAACCTATGCAAAAAACTACGGAGGTAAGCAAGAAAAAAGACCAAGCGGGTATCTTAATGAAACTAAGTTAGCAACTTTCGAAGCGAATATAAACACCTTATTAAGTAATAAACAATCAGGGTTATTCGGTGTTTTAACTGATTTTAGAAATCCTGTTGTTCAAAAGAGCAGTACACATGTGCCATACTCTTTAAGTTTTTCTAAAATATCCGACTATAAAATGTGTCCGCTAAAATATAAATATAGATATGTATTAGAGATACCTACACCACCAAGCCATGCATTAAGTTTTGGAACAACAATTCATGATACTCTTAGAGATTATCACGCTAAACTCCTTGCAAATGTAAAGGTATCTTTAGATGAGCTACTTGCGATTTACAAAAAAAACTGGCAACCACTAGGTTACATGGATAAAAAGCATCAGCAACTGTATTTTGACAATGGCGAAAACTTACTAAAAAGATATTACGAAGAGAATCTAAAGCAAAAGATTATACCAATTGATTTAGAAAAAAGTTTCACATTAAATATTGCAGGTATTAAATTTTTTGGCAGAATCGATAGGATAGATCCGCTAGAGGATGGGGTAGAGATTATAGATTATAAGACCGGGAGCCCTAAGTCTCAAAAAGAAGTAGATGCTGACGATCAAGTTGCATTTTATGCTATTGCTGCAAAAGAAGCACTAGGGCTACAGCCAAATAAATTGACATATTATTTTTTAGAGTCAGGCGAAAAGATATCTACTACTCGAACACAAGAAGAATTAACTGAAAAAAAGATTGAAGTTGCAAAAGTAGTTACTGAAATGAAAGAGGGCAAGTTTGAAGCCACGCCAGGTATGCATTGTACATGGTGTGATTATAAGGATATATGCCCATTTGCTTACAAAGGTTAAGATAGCTATATATTTTATATAAGTACTGCTACTATATATTGATGCTAGTTTATATCTTCATTGTAATACTTGGTTTTTATATATTATTAATGTATATTCTTGCCGAATTGTCTAGCATACTATTTACTGGTTTTTTTACCAAAGCACCATACATACCAAATGAACGTAAACACATTTTAAAAGCACTTGAACTTGCCGACATCTCTTCTGAAGATATATTTTGTGATTTAGGGAGTGGTGATGGTAGAGTTCTTGAATTAGCTGTTAAAAAATTTAATGTAAAAAAAGCTATTGGTTACGAAATTGATCCTTTTCAAGTATTTAAAACCAAACTTAAAATTAAATTAAACCATTACTCAAATAGAATAGTTGTTGCAAGAAAAAACATCTTAGAGGTAGACGTAAGTGAAGTTACACTATTGTATTTATATCTGTACCCAAGTGTGTTAAAGAAATTACAAGACAAAAAACTCTTTAGTCAGTTGAAAAAAGGTACGCGCATAGTTTCATGTAGATTTGCTATTCCAAATATGCAACCCACCAAAGAAGAAAGAATTGATAAAGATTATACTGTTTTTGTATATACTATTTCTTAATTCTAAGTAGTGCCCACCTAACCTTATTTGCTAAGTGAAAGCTTTGGTATATAGTTTCGTTTAACACAATATCATATGAGTTCATGTACTCAACATGGTTTCCACCGAATCTCAATTTAAAATTAGTAAATCCCCATTCTTTATCTTGTTTATTGTTTGGGTCTTTACACGCTCCCCACATATCAAATGTTTTGCATTCAAAAGATTTACCTAATAGTATTCCTTCCCAGGCGAGTAAACTACTTGCTTGTAAATTTTTGTTACTATCCGAGGATGCGCCGTATGGATAATACAGGGTGTTGTCATATATAAAAAACATCCATGCTGCAAGTGGTTTGCTTTTATAATCTGCAATTAGTAATTTTGCTATGTTATATTTTCCAAGTATTTCCCAAATTAATTTATAGTATGTTTTTGGATGATTATAAAACTTTTGTCTTGTTCCTGTTTCATTCAATAATGTATAAAATATTTCAAAATCCTCATCTGTTTTGCCTTCTCTTACTACTACGCCTTTGCGTTTTGCATAATTAATATTATATCTATGCTTACTTTCCATAGTATTTAGTAGTTCTTGCTCTGTTTTATTAATATCTAGGAGAATATTATATTTGGTAAATGTATTTTTTTTAGCAACTCTAGCACCTCTTTGACTTTCGATTATGTCTTTTGCGCGTTTTTCATCTGTTGTGTTTTTTAATACTAAAGGGGCATCAAAATTAATTGTGAAACAATTATTTTCTTTCAACGATTTATATAGTTCATCAAACTCGATTGTGAACGGCTCAACTTTTGGTGCATATGCAAAATAATAGTTTGTAAAGGGCACTTTGTGTTTTGTATATTGTATATTGCCTGCTCTTATTGCTTGTGTGCCATATTTAGTTTTAAATTCACCCCACTCGGGGGATTGAACTACATGCATTATGTATCTATTTATACCAGTTTTTTATGTT
Source organism: uncultured Candidatus Saccharibacteria bacterium (assembly GCA_964532965.1). GTDB lineage: Bacteria > Patescibacteriota > WWE3 > UBA101185 > UBA10185 > CAZHJE01. The sequence goes on along the minus strand of CAZHJE010000005.1, from coordinate 3,885 downwards.
TTTGTGTAAATGATAAATATCTTCTTAATTCCCTTTTTTGCATAAATCTGCTTTAATGTTTGTAGCCCTTGACGGGGATAATGATTTATGTCCGGAATAAACTAAAAAAACATTTAGCCGGACACCAAGGTCCGTGCTAGATAAAAAGGACTATCACGGACCTTTTTAGTGAATATGTTTGATGAATATAAAACAAAATCAGGCGAGGGTTTAACAAGCTTAATTTTAAGTATAGGGGTAATCTTAGCGTTATTGTTAATAGTTTATTTTCTTGTACAAAAGTACCCAACAGGAACATATCAAGAAAGTGATACTTTTACTCCAGATACTCAAGGAGATGTATCTATGGTAAATACAGGACCAGAAAACATTTTAGAAGAAGGAAAAAACTATTCAGCTGTTTTGCATACAGACCAAGGAGATATCTTGGTGGAGTTATTTGAAGATAAAACACCTATCACAGTAAACAACTTTGTATCTTTAGCAAATACTGGTTTTTACGATGGTGTTAGGTTTCACCGTGTTATCAAAGAGTTTATGATTCAGGCTGGAGACCCATTATCCAAAGATGATACGCAAATGGCTTCTTGGGGGTCAGGCGGTCCGGGCTATAAGTTTGATGATGAGCCTTTTGATGGAGAATATACAAGAGGTGTCATTGCAATGGCTAATGCGGGCCCAAATACAAATGGCAGTCAATTTTTTATTATGCATCAAACTAATCAATTGCCAAAAAACTATGTAATCTTTGGAACAGTGTCAGATGATGCAAGTATGGCTGTTGTTGATAGGATTGCTACATCAGAAGTTGAAGCAAATAGTAGTGGAGAAGTATCTAAACCTGTGACTCCTATAACAATAAATAGTGTAGACGTATTAGTTAATTAAGACTATTTTATACATAACCACTTATTAATATTAATAATACTGTAGTTCCAACTGGTGTAATTAAGTCATCCCATTTCCCTGGTGAAAACAATTCGAGTAGTGTTGATGTCAAACTAGTTAGTATGCTTAATAGTAAAATGCTATTCAAGGACAATATTTGCGTATTGCCAGTGAATACATGGCCGACAAATGTATAAACTATCAAACAAGATATTATGCCAACAATAAAATATGTTGTTGACCCTTCTAATGTTCTTTTTGTATTAAAATACGTTGTAATTTTGTGCTTTCCATATTTTTTGCCAATTATCGAAGCTGCTGTATCTGCAAATATCATTGTCACTAATGCCGCAATTGCAAAATAAGACCTTGCCGGTAATATCTGAATAATTAACAGTGTTAGCGTTATTGCAACAGCATATGCAAACGGTCCTTGAAGATAACCCACATCTTGTTCATTATCTTCTGATATTGTGTTATATAAAGTTTTTAATAAGGAACTGGCTGAGTTAGGTCTTGCGAACAGCATCAATATTGCAACGCTTAGTGACATGTATACGGCTAAGAAAGGATTATTTAAGTATGCCACTATAAAAACACTTAGCCCTGTAAATGAGTGGATTAACTTTCTGGCAACATAGCCTGATATTTTGTTTTTTAGCTTTAGCAAAACAGGTATTAATGTTGTTAAGAAGATATAGCAGATTGTAAGTAAAAGAAGTATTGTATCTGACACTTATACTTTAGTGAACTTTGTATTTTTAATAATTTCTAAAAACTCGTCTTTTAACATATCAAAAGTATTATAGTTATTACCAAATTTATCTTCGAATATTGCTCCGTTTGCGTATACCATGCCTTTGATATTCTTTTCTTCATCTATTGTTGTTAATGCTATATAACCACGTAGTCTAATGTTTGCATATGCGTCTAGTCCAATAGTTTCGTCCCAATATGTTTTTAAATGTTCTGGGATAAGTATTTGTTTTTTATCTTCATTAAATCTTTTTGCAAACGCGTACATTAGGATATTTTCGAGTTTATATGGTTTGCCCATGTCTGTATCAGACATAAAATCCCCTGTGAATAAGGTTGCCTTTTTACCATCAATTTGTATTTCCCCCAGCTCTTGTGCAGAATTATAATCTATACTAACTCTTGGGCTCCTGTTACCGTAATATCTTAGCCATGAAACTTGGTCGGCTACAGGCAGTTCCCAAATCTTTTCTTTAGTCCAATTCTCTTTATCATCTGTTTTAAAGATATATCCGCCTACCCATGCTTGAAAGTATGCTGATTTAATTTGATATCTTGTTGAATTCCTACCATTTATATTCCCTATAGAAAAAAGACCAATCCCCTTAGCTTTTAGTTTATGTTTATGCCAAGTATTTGTTATATCAACTTTCATGATGTTTTGTACCCATGTCTGTGGAAGATGTGTAAAATTTAGCGTATATCCTAATTCTTTTTCTCTACGCTCATATTGTTTTTTGCTTATTTTTACTATTTTATCTACAAGCCAGTTAATCATATTTGTTCAGTATTCATACCACAAATCACATATAAAATTCAACTCACCAAATTTCTGATAAATTTGACACTACAAGTTAATTTTACATTCTTTGCGTTAAAATGTGTAGCCTTTGTATAGCTACTATAAAAGAATAAAAGAAGTATATAATATGCATATGCGAGGCGAGCAAAGTTCTGAACAACACCAAGACACAAGTGACGCGGTTATTAATACTAAACCACGTGCTGCTGATCTGTCGCCCGGGCAGGGTAAAATGTCTAGGAGATATTTTTTAGGCCTTGCTGGGGGTGTTGCTGCGGCTGCTTTACTAAAAGGGCTTGATCAGAAGTTTGGATTCGTAGGGGACGTTGGTGTGGAAATATCTAAGCACGAAGAATTATTGGATCCCTTGATCGGTCTGTTGTCTACAGTGCTGAGTGTAGAGACACAAAATAGACTTTCTAATGAATATAACATAAAAGCTGAACGTAATCCAAAGCGACGGTCTATGTTAAGTATTATTAAAGAAGGCATTAGCTTATATGATGGAGATGTTTTTTTCCCTTTTGATCCTGAGAGGTTAAATAATGAGGAAGCGTTTTTTGACGTGTTAGAAGAAAAGGGTATTTTAGAAGATTTACGTACTTTAAGTAGCGATGACCTACACGCACTGGTTAAAAGCGACCCGAGCATGCTTACTTTTTTTCAAGATGTAAAAAAAAGATCAAAGCGAGCGTTGCGCGACATTTTAGAACCTACTGCAGTGATGGTTTTGTTTGGGGCAGAGTCTAATATTACGGTAAAGGTATCCACTGAGAACGAAACTTATGAGCAGCCTTATGTTCTTAGTGACTATTATTGGTACACTGGGATTGTACAGCGCGCCAAAGTAAAAAGTAACCCAGACAAATTCGGCTATGTTAATGATGATACCCTTAACGAAGAGATTAGGAAGGAAATAGATGTATGGGTGACAAAGATCATTGATTCGGATAAACCTGTAAGTTCTGCTGAAGTTCTTTCATGGCTACTTGCTGCAAATAATGGCAACCTTTTAAATGCTCTTATGGACGTCAGTTTAATATTTAAACTAATGGCGAGGAATAATTTGGATGATTTTGAATATATACCTATGTATTACCCAGACCGAATACCAGAGGTTTGTAAGCGCTTTAACAACCTTGTGGACGAATTTTCGCCTTTGTTAGGTTCTTTTGGTTCAGTCGCATTAGAACTAGGGCTTGGGTACGATTCCGAAAATAAAGATCTATCTATTATTAATTTAGTCGGGACGCCATATCATAATTTTAATATAGCTTTACTATTGGCATTTTTACCACGTTCTGCAATAAAACTTTCAGTGTTGGGCACTCAACTTGCTGAGCTTGATATCCAAGGTGGTATAAAAACTATAGCCGACTTTAACGTTTTGCGTGAATTAAAACAACTTGAAGAATTCTTTTTATCCCTAGCTACAAAGA
>CAZHJE010000004.1:0-35046 GCA_964532965.1 uncultured Candidatus Saccharibacteria bacterium | reverse complement strand
ATGCTAATGATATCGCATTAGGTGCACTAACTTCTGATTGGTCTCAATCTGGTGCTTTTGACATAGTACTTGCTAATGCTGACTCTCAACTATCTATACTAGAATCTACCGGTGGTACATATTATGGCACTTTAGATGTTGGTGATTTAGGTGCTAATAGAACATATACATTACCTGATGCTACCGGTACTATTGCACTAACATCTGATATCCCTTCTTCTGATAACTATCAGTATTGGACATTGTCCGATGGCACAAATACAACGAATATAACATCTACTGCCACTGGTACATTCTCTGGCGGTACCGGTATAACTACTGCACAAGCTGCAGGTACATTAACTGCAAGTTTTGATTGCTCTGAAGTTGAAGGTACTGATATTGATTGCTCAGGTGAGTCTATAGCATTAGAATCTACAGTAGACTCCATCACAACAATTAACTTGGCTGGAACTGGTACACTAAATGGACTTGACGCTCTAGATGCAACATCAGAAAATACAATCGAGGCTGCAATTGATACATTAGCTAACCTAACCTCTATCCAAGGTCAAACTTTAACTCTTGCTGGTAACTTCATAACTTCTGGTGCTAACTCCTTAACCCTAACAACTACTGGAGATACTAATGTAACTCTACCTACTACAGGTACTCTCGCTACACTTGCAGGTTCTGAAACTCTATCTAATAAAACTTTAACTGCTCCTAAAATAGCTGACCTTGGTTTCATAGCTGATGCTAATGGTAATGAACTCTTAATTCTAGATACTGTTACCTCTGCTGTTAATGAACTAACTCTTGCTAATGCCGCAACTGGAGGTACTGTCTCTCTTGCCGCTACTGGAGGTGATACTGATATCGCACTAGCTATAGATTCAAAAGGTTCTGATAGCTTAAACCTAAATGGTACCTCAACTGGTAGTATTACCTTCGCCGGTGGTGCAGGATCTACAGGTTGTACCATAACAACTTCTGGTGCATTAACTTGCGATGGCGCTGCCTCATTCTCTAACTTATCGGGTACTAACACCGGTGACCAAACAATTACTCTAACTGGTGATGTCACTGGTTCTGGTACTGGCTCTTTTGCCACAACTATAGCTGCTAATGCAATAGGGTCTTCTGAAATTGCAGCAAACACAGTGGCACAAGACGACATCGCAGATGACGCAATCGGACAAGGAGAGTTAAAAACCGCCACGGGGCAGTTAGCATCTGAGTCAAATTCACCTGTTCAGATGGGGGACTATTCATTTTTCCCCGACCTCGAGCAAGATTCTTGTGCAACAACAAAAAGCATTATAACAAGTAGCAATGCATACTCTGCAAACAGTAATACACAAGGCTCTTTTGCAGTGTACTCAGCTGGTAGTTGTAGCGGTGGTACCTATTGGCTTGGGTGGTCCTATATAACGGCTTCGGATCGTCCTGTAATGTGGGTTGCAACAAGACCAAATGGTAATATAGCAACAGTATGGCAGGCTGAAGACCCTGTGAACCAATTTGAGTATCCAGAGAATCCGGACCCCATAGGTAACAACCCATGGGAACCAGATTTGGAAACAATGTCAGTAGACTTCCCAACAATAGAGCAATTGAAACAGATGTACAATTCAATACCGCAAGAAGATAAAGAAGAAACAATTTCAGAACTTAGAAAATACATTGTTAATAAAAGAGGGTGGCTTCAAAACATAAATACACTGGACGATTTAAACAGTATATCGGATAGATATAAACTTGCAGGAAGGGCCTGGGCTTTAATAATATTTGCCGATCATTTTGGGTTACAATCGTCATCGCTAGTCCTTAACACATTTATTGTTGAGAATGGTAAATTAGTATTTAAGGATCCAAACTATTATCAAACATTAGATACATACATTTCTCACAGAAACAGTGTACTAAGTCAAAGAAAATTGGAGCAAGAAGAATCACAAGAGGTTCCAACTGCCTTCCAGAATGCGGATTTAGCAGAGTGGTATGAAACAAACAAAGATGGAGGATTACCCGATAAAGGCGAAATAATTTCTATACATAAATCTGGTCTTGTTGGTCGAAGCACCAAAGCATACGATGATAAAATGTTAGGCATAGTCTCCACTTCACCATACGAAGTTATGGGATCAAAAATTGGAGACAGTTCATTAAAAATAGCGCTTGTAGGTAGAGTACCTGTTAAAGTTACGACCGAAAACGGAAATATTGAACCAGGAGACTATATAACAGCATCTTCTACACCAGGTATCGGTATGAAGGCTACAAAAGAAGGGAATGTCATAGGTAAAGCCTTAACAAGCTACACAAATGATGACAAAGAAAAGGTTGAAACAATAATTGTATATCTTAATCCGTCGTGGCAAAAACCTGAAGAAAAAAATACTACCAACTCTACATTTGCAATTAATATAGATGAAAATGATAATTATGTTAATTTGAACACGGAAACCAAAGAGATCGTAAACCTAAACGGAGGTTTTGACAATTTATATGCTGCAAATACAACAGTGGGGTTACTAAAGACACAAGAATTAATTATAAATGACATTAATGTAGAAGATGTATTAAATACAATAAGCGATAACATAGAAACTCTAAATGAGGAAATAGCATCTCTTCAGAAAAAAATGGATAAAATAGATCAGAGCGCAATAATACAAGATGCTCCGCTTGAAGAAGATATTATACCTGCATCAGAAGACATAGAACTTTCACAAGTAATGCAAGAATTAGAAAATATAGGGATTAGTATACAAAATAATAATGACGATACCTACAGTTTAGCAATAAACAAAGATTTGAACATTCTTGGTGCCAGCACTGTAAGTGATATTACAGTTACTAAATCTCTAAATGTTGGCTTTGTAACAATAGATTCTTTAGAAAACAGCATTGATGTACTAGGTCCCAGCTGTGTAAATGACTCAGGAAAACTTGACAACACGTTGTGCAATAACCAAGCTTTATACATTCAAAAAAATAAAACGGGAAATATTGACATATTTGATACGCAAATTGTATTGAAACCTGATGGAAGTATCGAGCTAGATAAAATCACAACAAATAGATTAACAATTAGAGATGTAAATACCATAGGTACAGCTGAGATTAAAAGTGGAGAAACGTCTGTAAAAATAGATAGTAAAAATGTGAAAAGTTCATCTGTAATAATGATTACTCCAACTACTAAGACTAATGGTGACAATCTATATATTAGTGAGATAAAAGATGAAGAATACTTCGAAATCTCTATAGAAAATGAGCATGACACAGAAATCAAATTTAACTGGTTTATTGTAGAAACCGAATAACTCTACCAAACGCTGATATAAATACCTTTGATAAACTCTTGACAACAGATATACAAAGGAGATAGTCTTTAAGCATTATGAAAAATTTTTCTGCTCAAATTGACAAAATAAATTCAAAAATAATTTTAAGTTTAGTATTTTTAGTCCCACTATTTTTTTTACCAATAACGACAGAATTTTTTGAGTTTAATAAGCTGATATTAATTACAATTGCCACTTTTTTGATATTAATTTTATGGACAATAAGAACTTATGATACAAAAATAATTTTCACAGTGAAATCCCAACTTAACATATATCTAAACGCCTCACTTATCATACTGGTTTTATCTACATTATTTTCTATCAATAAACACGTCTCAATTTTTGGACAATATCAAAGATGGTTCCCTGGTTTATTTATAGTGCTAATATTTGTTATTTTCTTTTACATTTCAGGGGCATTGTTTGCAGAAAGCAAATTCAAAGAAAGCATATTAAAAACTTTTTTTTCAAGTATTACCCTAGCAAGCTTTATCGCGGCATTGAGTTACAACAATTTCATAACCTTGATTCTCAAAAATGTTACGTATTTTAACTATGTAGAATTTAATACCACTGGTTCACAAACTACGCTCACGGTTTTGGCTGCAATTGGAAGTATGATCGGTTTTTGGCTTATAACACAGAACAAAGCAGTAATATATAAATTTCTTGTCGTCTTAGGAACATTATTGAACATATATGTAATTATAGTATACGGCAACATTGCAGGCACTGTTGTTCTATTTTCAGGTTTTTTACTTTACTTCCTCATAGACAAAGTCATCAATAAACAAAAAGCAAATATTTTTCTTGTTATATTAGCAGCAGCAACTGCAATATTCTTTATATTTACAAAAACTAACTTAACAAACCAATTTATTTTAAATAACGAATTTTCAAAAGAAATTAAATTGCCATTTGATATGTCTTGGATAGTGGCAAGCACAACAGCAAGAGATTACCCCTTTCTGGGCACAGGACCTTCTACATTTTTATATGCATTTAGTAATTACAAACCCCTCGCACTTAATCAAAGTGAGTTTTGGGCGGTTAACTTTGACAAACCTTACAACGAGGCATTAAATGTTCTTGCAAATTTAGGTATAGTCGGGTTTTTGGTTATTAGTTTGGCATATTTTAAACTTCTATCTAAAACAGGAAATAAGATTGTTGTCAGTAAAGGAGCAGAACAGCTCACAATCGATCAACTAGCAGGATTGCTAATGCTTTTAGTTTTAATATCATACCTATTCACTACTGCATCAATACAGCTTGTATTTATAACCACAATCATACTATTAATAACACATATTAACAAAGAAAACATTGTAGAACTCGGAGTTTTTTCAGGGACACTTGGAACGTTGATAGAGACTAAGCATACTAACTTCATAGCATACACACTTAGTATTGTAGTTTTACCTGTTTTGGTAATGGGGCTAATACTCACAACAAACATATATAGGGCAGAATACTACATGCGAAAAGCTTTCGTCGCTATTACAGAGAACAGATTGGAACAAGCTTACGAATTACAAAAATTAGCCATAAAGTATAATACAAAACGAACAGAATATAGAAATTCGTATGCACAAACAAATGTAGCACTTTCAAAAATATATTTAAGTCAAATCACTGAAAACATGGGGGATCAAGAAAAAAAACAAATACAAGACTTAGCTACAACTTTAATAGTACAGGCTGTGAGACAAACTATTATTTCAACAGAAAGTATTAATAGATATGATGTTAAAAATTGGGAAACCCGAGCAAATATATACAACAGTTTGATTGGAATTGTACAAAATGTAGAAGAAAAAGCTCTAGAATCCTATGCAAATGCAATATCGCTTGACCCCATTAATCCATTATTAAGGTTGCAACTTGGTAATACATATTTAAAACAACAAAAGTACGACGAAGCAGCACAGGCATATAGACAAGCTATCACACTGAAACAAGACTATGCTACGGCCCACTATAACTATGCTACAGTACTAAAATTGTTGAATAATTACTCACTGGCTCAAACCGAATTAGAAATAGCTAAATCACTGGTTCCGGTAAATTCACCTGATTACAACATCGTAATTAAAGAACTAGAAGAAATATCAAACTTACTGCATGAACAAAATACACAACTCACTGCCGAACAATTAGAACAGGCGGCAAAAGCTAGTGATATAACAAATAGTGGTACACAGCTTACAGCCGAAGAATTACCATCTACAAATGGTACAAGTATTGACAATCAAACTCAATAGTTGTAAGCTGGTTCAGACCAAAGACAGCAAGGGTTTAAAGTATAAACTTAATAATCTTGCCGAGGCAAAACTATACTAAAACAAGATTTAAAATCTTGTTATTATTAGTCTTTATCCCGGCAATAACAAATAAATATGGTACAAGTAACTAAAATAAGAAAAGATAAAAAAGACCTTGTAGGTTCCTTAAGCGAAAAGTTCAAAAAAGCTAAAGCTGTGGTATTTGCTGATTATAAAGGCTTAAGTGCAAACCAAATGAATGTACTAAGAGGGCAACTGCAAGAAACGAAATCAGAAGCACAAATAGCAAAAAATACCCTTTTAAAAGTAGCTATGGCAAAAAATGCCATTGAAACAAGCAATTTTGAAAAAGATTTAAAGGGTTCTACTGTAGCTATATTTTCATACGAAGACACCTTAACAGATATTAAATCATTGTTCAAATTTATTAACCAAAACGAACTCCCAAAGGTTAAAAGCGGGTTGTTTGATGGTGTATATACACCTGCCAAAGATCTAGAAGCACTAAGTACTCTTCCGTCAAAAGAAGAACTATTAACAAAAATACTCATACAAATGAAAATGCCTATAACAGGGTTTGTTGGCGTTATTGGAGGAGTAAATAGAAAATTAGTATATGCACTAAATGCAGTAGCAATTAAGAAGGGGGTGGAATAATAATGGCAGAAGAAATAAAATTATCAGAAAATGCAAAGAAAGTAATGGAAATAGTCGAAAAAATGACGGTTATTGAACTAAATGACTTAGTAAAAGCACTCGAAGAAAAATTTGGGGTAAGTGCTCAGGCGCCAGTTATGATGGGTGCGGTTGCAACAAACGGAGGGGCACAAGCAGGAGGAGAAGCTGATGAAGAACAAACTGAGTTTGATGTCATACTCGCGGAGGCCGGAAGCAACAAAATAGCTGTTATTAAAGTTGTTAGAGAGTTAAATCAATCACTAGGACTTGTTGACGCAAAAAATTTAGTAGAAGCAGCACCAAAACCAATATTAGAAGGTGCTAAAAAAGACGATGCTAAAGCAGCAAAAGAAAAACTCGAAGCAGCAGGTGCTAAAGTTGAATTGAAATAACACCATAATATCATTTTGATTTGAGACAAAAAAAACCCCTTAATAGGGGTTTTTCTTTTTAAACAGCAACTTTTAACTAACGTAAGTAGTTTTAAATTAAAACTAAAAATTACTGCGTTGTATTTACCTGAGAGCACCTCTAAGTTCTTCGGCAGCATCCTCAGGTGTGGCTTTGTCGCTAACCCAAATGCCACATCCAATTTCTAATGCGCCAAAAACCTTTATGTGCGCAAGAAACCCAATATGCCAATGGAATGGCTCATGCATAGATGTATGAATCCAAAAGTTCCTATCAGGGCGATCAAAAAGATTGTTGTAAGCATTTAAAGCTTTCTTTAAAACATCCGCCAAATCAATTATTTCGGGTTCTTCTATTTGACCAAAATTAGCACGCTGTTTTTTGGGCACCAACCTCATTTCATAGCTCCACCTAGAAGCACGAGGCACATACAAAAGATAATGTGACGAATTAACAACTACTCTCCTTGCGTATTCCAATTCTTCCTTGATTTCATTTTCCCAAAATGATATCCCATTCTCGTTATAATAACGTAGTGCCTCTGCTTTTTCTTTCTCCATTACACCAGGAAACCCTTTAGAAGCTACTAACTGTGAATGAGGGTGGAGAATTGATGCCCCGGCACTGCCTCCCCTATTATTAAAAATAATGACTTCTTTATCTTTAGAGGAATAATATTCTACTCTATTTAAAAACGCTCTAATAATCTTTTCATTGTGGGCTGCGGGCAAATCTTCTATGTCCTTATCAATATAAGGAGAATGTACAATTATTTCATGATCATCGAGTAAGGGATATTTATTATTAAATACTCTTACATTCCAGTCATCACAATCTTGATATACTGTAGGTGGTGTCAAGTGTTCATTCCCTTTTGCAAATCGATCTAGATTATCTGTAATAGCCTTTTTGACATCTTTTTTAGGGGTAACTGTAACTGCCCCGGTTTGATCTACCCTTTTAGCTCGGTTTGTTGCTAAAATTGTTGGATCACCTGTTAAAGGATCAAATATTAATTTACCCATAAACTATTTCCTCATATAAATTTTTGTAAACTAAAGCACTTTTATCCCAACTATAATCGTGCTGCATAGCATTTGTCACCATTTGCGCATATAAGTTAGAATCAGAGTATGTTTCAAAGGCTACTTCTATTGTACGTTGCAAAGATTCCTTAGTATAATCGTCAAAAGTAAAACCATTTACATGATTAAATACAGTATCTTTTAAGCCCCCGACCGCGTGTACAATTGGTAAAGTGCCATACCACATCGACATCATTTGAGTTAAACCACAAGGTTCATACTTAGACGGTACCATAAAAAAGTCTGATCCCGCATAGATTAAATTTGCAAGCTCGTTATCAAATTTAATATTTATAGATATATTTTCATTTGTGCCTAATTTTTGAAATTTTTCTTCCCAAACAGGATCTCCTGTACCAAGCAATATAAACTGACCACCATTTCCAACAATATATGAAATATTAGGATATAAAACATCTAAACCTTTTTGACCAGGATCCAAACGAGATATAAATGAAAATATGGGGCGGGATGTTTCATCTAGTTTCAGTTTCTTTCGTAAGACTTTTTTGTTTTCTGCTTTACCTTCTTTCCAATCTAGCAAATTATATGATCTAGGTAATGTCGTATAATCAATGCCATTGAGAATTCCTTTAAATCTTGCGCCCCGTTCTCTTATATAATCGGCAAACTCACCGCCAAATTCTTTTGTGGATAATTCTTGAGCATAACTTGGAGAAACAGTAACTACATAATCACTTGATGTTATGCCTTGAAATATCATGTTTATGTCACCATCTTTCATGTCCCAGTCCAGCAAACTATGTTGCCCAGGCACTAACCCGAGGTCTTTCATAACGTCTGGTTTTTGAATACCCTGATATGCCAAATTATGAATAGTAAATATTGTCTTGGGTTTTTCTGTACCTATTTCTTCAAGCAAATGCGGAATAAATCCAGTATGCCAATCATTTAAGTGAATTAAATCATAAATATTGTATTGCGATTTTATATACTCAACAACACAAACATTAAAAAAAACATAGTACTCAATGCTATTCAAAAAATCAGCAGCACCAAAATCAACTGGTATTTTAACCAAGACGACAGATATATCAGAATTTGGAAATTTGGTTTTAAAAAAAGAAACTGTATGTGATGAGTTTTTGTAAGGAATCACGAGATCAGAAAGCTTATAAACATTAGAGCGCGTAACAACTATATCAGAATAATAAGGTAAAATCACATCAACCTCAATACCTAACTTATTTAACGCGACTGGCAATGAATAAGAATAATCACCTAGGCCACCAAACTTTTTGAACGAAGCACACTCCGAGGTTACAAATAATGTTCGCATATGTTTATGATATCATTCTTTCTTATCTTTTTGTCTTCTTCTTTTCCATGCATCAAATTCTTTTTCTGAAGAACATTCTAAAAAATGTTTTTTAGCAAAAGGTGAAAACTCTTCCCATGTGTGTTCTAAAAAAGGCTTTACTTGTGGCTCCGCCCATTTGACATTTCTTCCTAGCCAAAGCTCATCAACAACATGAATCACATCATAAATATCCGCACCAAGAGAAATTTTAATTACAGCATCTCTCCACTTTATTGCCTTTTCGTAGTCTTGCTTAGCCTCTGCAAGCTTCATCTCGTGTTCAAATTCTAATATTACTTGATTAAACCATTCACTCGAGGTTCGATCTTTGAATGGTATTTTTAGATAAGTATCAGAACTTTTGCTATGTTGCGCTTTAATATAACCACTCCTTTGCCAATAAAACGCCCGGTCTAGAATTTTACGGTATAAAACGTCGGCTTTCTTATGAACATGACTTGAATCTGGCAACTTTAGTATTACTTCTTTTAGTGAATACGCTCCAAGTTCTATCATTTCTAAACTCCACCACGGTTTTGAACTTGCCCACCAATACTGGTCTGAAGCTAATGCTTTATCAAGTAAATCTCTAGCTTTCTCCCAAGCCGCACTTTTCTTATTCTTTGCCATGTTAACACATTTTAGAGCTAGTCTAGTTAGTTGCCACTGCAACTTGTGGATTGGATTGTTAGGATCATTCCATAATATAAAAGAATTACTCTCTGTGTATGTTGTTCTTTCTTTATCAAGCCAGAAATCCTGCTCTGAGTTCGACCAAGAGCTCGGTCGTATTTTTACATACTCTTTTTTTAATGCCAGCTTATTACTCAATAAGTCACTGGGTGTCACTATATTTATACGCTTATCGTGTAATAATTCACTAAGAAAACGTTCATGTCCAACCCTATGGTGCCCAAACGTTTCTGCATCCATTACAAGAAAGAAATATTTATTTGCTATATCATCTATATCTCTTACTTCCCTCAATAAATCATCTACAGAATGTATTGTAGCGGATAGCACTAGTGAACTTAGTAATTTTGATCTAAAAAAAATATTAATATTAGTTTTTTTATCAATGTATATTGTATCATTTGCAAATTGCTTACTGTCAGATAAATCATTGTATGAAACTTGAGGAGCTATTAACCATTTTATATCTATATCTTTTAGTACTTCAAGTAATGTATGATTTACAGCTAATTCTGGGGGGAAAAAACCAAAGGTGTTCTTGGCATAACCCTTAAAGTACTCTTCAAATATTTCGTCATTTAGATTTATTTGTCTCATTATTTCACTCTTGGGTAATAATGGGAGTAAAGAATGATACATTGATGAACGAGTAAGTTCTATCCTTCCCGTTGAATATAAATTGGAGAAGATTTTTAATAATTCATTACACCTGTTTTCATGAAATAATCTCACTAATGAGCCGGAAATATTTACGGTGATTTTTTTAGACTTAGGTGCATTACTTAATATGTTTACTAAAGGGGTGTATGATTCCCCTATTATGCGAAAGAGCATATCTTTATGCTGATAATACGGCTGATAGAAGTGTAAAAGCAATACTATATTCATTTACTTACTATATCATTTTTTACTATAATAAGCATATCTTTGATATCTTTTAATAATTCAATTGGTGCAATAAGATCTAATAGGTTCATATATGCTGTTAGTGATCGTATTAAAACATCTTTGTTGTATAGGTGAATATTATCGGGCAAATATCTGTCTGAAGACCACCAAAACATATCGCTATTTAGCATCTTTTGCAATATTACGTATAATTGTTCTTTGGCGCCATCTTTATTATTCCAAAGTGAAATAATATCACTAAGATCATCTCTAGATGTATTCGGCAGCTTTTTATATGTATTAACTACAACTTGATGCAATTTCCATAGAATGTTGTTAATATGACTTTTATCATTAATCCAATTAAAATATATCTCCTTTTGACTCACATGAGACATTGCCCAAGTAGACTCAGTGATATGTGGAAGTATTTTTAAAGGTTGAAGACTGACAAGCTCGGATAAAGATACTAATTGTATATTATTATATTCATAATATTGTATAAGATTATTTAACATTACTAGACCAAGCGGGTTATGGAAACCAAACGTTTCTCCATCAAGAGCTATTACATTTGTCTCATTATGCAGTGCAATCAAATCTCCTATACTAGAGCTTCTTTTAAATGCTATTGCATTGCTTAGTGCACTATTTCTTACTACAATACTTGTAAATATGTCATTTATTCTGTACACAACGCTCTTATCATATCCTTCAGGAATTGCAAATGTGTCTACTAGACACCATGTATACCCTAAAGACGATAGCAATGAAAAAAGAGTTGTATTGACTGCTAATTCAGGAGGAAAAAAACCATTTATGTTTTTTAATAAAATGCAAGGATCGCCATCAAAACCAGTATGACTACCTAAGTAATAACCTAGACCATATTCATTCAAAATTATAGAATCCGTAGCAATGTCCTCGGGCAAGGTCGAAAGAAGTGGATGATAAGCACCTGAACCTACAAGCTCAATATGATCAGATGTATAAAGTTTTTTTAAATCAGCTATCCAAGTCGAATAGCCAAACTTATCCATAAGCTCTAATAAGCTAAGTGGCACATTAAGTGTAAATGTTACATTCTTTTTCTCTTTTATTAGCTCTAACAAGGGTTTATAACTCTGATTGTAAATAGTATCAAAAACGGATTTCTCTTGAAAAAATGGTTGGTATAGATGTAGTAAAATTGCACACTTCACAGCTTCATTTTACTAGGAATAAAAAAATTGTACAACCAGGTCCGAGTGGAAGTTTCCTATTCTCCTGCCCACAGAATAGAAAATAATTCCAACTCGGATCAAGATGTACAATTCACCGTATTATACTCCCATATTATAGGTCTGTCAAACTGAGCGTGTTATGGCTTTTTTGGTATCTGAGCATGTTGAATTGCTAGCCTATATAGCTTAATATACTCGTTTGCACTAAATCCCCAACTAAAGTCACATTTCATTGCATTAACTTGAAGACGTTTCCAAATGTTTTTTTGTTTATATAATTCAATTGCACGCACTATCTGTCCATATAAAGCATAAGAATTAAATTCTTTAAATACAAAACCACTTCCAGTTAAAGCATCAGAGTCAAAATTGACAACAGTATCAGCAAGCCCCCCGACTTCTCTAACTATAGGTGCTGCACCATAGCGCATTGCTTCGAGTTGAACAACACCGCAGGGTTCAAAACGAGATGGATAAATTATTGAGTCCACACCAGAAAAAACCAACCGCGGAAGTGTTGTATTAAAGTATGTATAAATACCAACCTTGCTTGGATAAGCTTGTTTCAAACCCTCCAATTTTTTTACTAAACTCGGATCTCCGCCACCAACAGAGACATAGTTTAAATCAAACTCTTTGAAAACCTCAAACAATACATCGACAATAAGATCAACACCTTTTTGATAGTCTAACCTACCAACAAATCCAAAAGTTGGTACTTCAGGGTCTTCTTGTAAATCAAACTCTTTCTGAAGCGCTAACTTATTCAATACTCTATCCTCCAAACTTGAGATACTGTAATTCTTTTCAATCAGGGGGTCTGTTTCTGGGTTAAATTCCTTATAATCAAGACCATTAATTACTCCAAAAAATTTACTCTTTAATTCAAGTAATAATTTATCTAATTTTTCACCATATTCCGGTGTTAAAACTTCTTTGGCATATTTTTTAGAAACAGTGTTAACTATATCGGCGTGTAAAATTCCACGACGCATGAAATTTTGTTTGTTTAGGCGTTCCGAAAAGAAAGACGCAATAACTGACCTACCATCATCAGTATCTAATTCAGCAACATTGTGATGGTCAAAATTGCCTTGATATTTTAAATTATGGATTGTATATACAGTTGCAACTTTTGATAGCACAGGATCCAAAGAATACACAGTTTTCAGATAGTTTGAAACTATGCCAGTATGCCAATCGTTAGTATGCAACACATCTGGAACGAATATACCAGCTTTAATAAACTCTAAAACTCCTCTAGATAAAAGTGCCCATCTAGTTGGGTCATCACTATAACCATAAACATTTGCGCGTTTTTCATAGTACTCTTGGTTCTCTATAAAATATATTGTAGCCCCAAACGGTCTTTTTGCCTTTTTGATATTGCAAATCAAAAATGGTGTGTTAGGATCGTCTGTAGGCACCTTAAGCCCTTCATAGATTAATTCTAACTGATATTTTTCTTCATTTATCGAACCATATTTAGGAATTAATAATCTAACATCGTTTCCTTTATCATTGAGTGCATTAGATAGAGAAAAAAGAACAGAAGCAAAACCCCCTTCGCTTGCATAGGGATAAGCCTCAGTACCTACCATTAAAATTTTTAACGGTAGTATCTTTTGTTTTATTTTTATTATGTCGGGTAAAATGCTACTATTCACAACTTACTTTAAAGTAACAGAAAACAGCTCAATAATCAAATATTAACAGTAAAGTCTATAATGAGAAGCGCAGCATTAAAACACGAAGTTTTCTTTTCGACCGGAGTATAAACTATGCAGTTACATCATCTAATTCGCTTGCTAAGTCTATTTCTCCGTTGTCGAGTAAATCTTTTCGTAACTGCAAATCAGACACAACATACAAGCTGTGAATCTCTTTTCTGTCCTTTAAGACACCTTCTCTATCAATAAAAATACACAGTTGAGCTGTTTCTTGGTCTGATTCAGTTAATTCTAAAGCACGCTCAAAAAACTCTTTGTCATTTTCCTTCACATATATATGCAGCATGGAAAAAGGTCTAATCAGCTTGTGTAGGGACAAACCTGCGTTCATTGTGAATGCATAAGGTAGATTAGATTTTCTTGCAGTTTTATTTATATATTGTGCTAACTCTCTCAAACCACCCACACCGCTTTTGTAATAAAAAACATCAGTAAGTACTTCTGGTTCATCCTCAGCATCTTCAACCTCAGTAGCATCTTCGTCTACTAATGTGCTTAAATTATCTGTAAAAGGTTTGTTTATAGATTGGGACTCCTGCGCTTTTCTATGTTTCTCCGCAGCTGCACGAAATTTGGCTAGCCAATCCACTTCTACTTCCTCATCCTGATTTAACTCAGCATTTGCCTCAACTTCTTCTTCAACTTCAACCTCAACTTCTTCTTCGACCTCATCTGTATGCGTTACTTCATCACTGTCATCCGAGACAGGAAATTGAGTAGAACTTCTATCATCGTCTGCAATATAGGTATTTACATCATATTTATCGTACTTATTAAATTCATCTTCTGTTTTACTTTCATCAATGTATTCTTTTTCAGAAACGTTTCTTGCGGAAACTTTTGATTTTAAAGATTCTTGATCGCTATCTATGACACCATCTGGATACAAGAAATTAATAATGTTATTCTTTGTAAATCTATGTCTACCAGTTGCCGTCTTAATTTCAGCGTCAAGTTTCCCTTCTTCTAAGTATCTATAAACTGAACGTAAGCTAACCCCTAGAATGTCAGCTACTTCTGTGGATGTATATAATTTATCTTCTAATTTCATAACTTTATGGTGGCACACAAAAAATTTGTTGTCAATAACTTTTATGTTTTTTTATGTAATATAAGTATAATTTTAATGGAAATATAGGAAAAGCAATTAAAATACGTTTCAACCTCCAGGGGTGTAAAAGTAACCTATACAACCACTCTAAATGAAGTCTTGTGATAAAAGTACCAGGTTGTAAGACATCTCCAGATATATAATTGAACGACCCACCTACACCTATACTTAGTTTTGCATCTAATTTGTTGCTGTTTCGTACTATCCATTTTTCCTGTGCAGGTGCGCCATAAGCTACAAAAAGTATGTCTATAGAAGAACAATTACTTTCTTGCATACGGCTTTTAATGTAAGCAACTGTTTTATCATCATCGCTCTTATGACCGCTAAATGCTGAGGAGGCACCTATAATTTTCAGTTTCGGATAAGTTTTTTTTAAAATTTTTGCGGCGTCAGTTGCCAAGTCATAATCTACCTTTTTCATTCTACCTAAAAAGTCTTTTGGTCTACCACCAAGAAGAAAGACACTATAATTATTTTTTGATGCCAACTCACATAATGAATAGACAAGTTTAGAACCTGGCAATAAATAGGCCTCTGATGGAAAGGAGTAAAAAAAACTTTTAATACCTAAAATAAATCCTTTACAAAATAAAATAAGTGAGTAAAACAACGATAAGTTTACTTTTTCTATACTCTTTATGTATTCGTATGCCAAGATAGTTCCAAAGCCATCAGGGAGCGACAGCGTAGAATTATTTATTATATTTTTAAATTTGCTGTCATTTTGCGCTAACATGATAAATTCAGGATTAGTAGTACAAATATACGACAATGTACCTTTCTTATGCGACTGTATACGGTCTTTTATCCATGAAATAAGTGCTTCTTTATTTATTCCAAAATCAACACGTACATCTAATAACTTCTTTTGTTCAATAATAAGTGATTTGTATATATCTTTTTGCATATATAGTTATTTAATTTTACGAAAACACTCCAATAGCTGTAAACTTGTTTTCTCCCATGTAAAGTGTTTTACATTTTTTTTACCGTCTTCTATCATCATTTGTCTTAATACATTATCATTCAAAACATTCTCTATTGAAATGCTTATCTTCTGTACGTCTTTTGGAGAAACTAACAGGGCGGAATCTTTCGCAACCTCTAGTAACGCGCTGGTATTAGATGTAATAACCGGACATTCACAAGCCATAGCTTCTAATACAGGTAGCCCAAACCCCTCACTGTTTGATACGTAAAGAAGCGCACACGCATTGGAATATAATGATATTAAGTCTTTCTCAGAAATCTTCCCTAAAAACTTAACGTTTTTTGAAATACCAAGCTGCTTAGGTACAGTGTAAATGTCTTCATACCCAGACATGCAGCGACCTGCTATTACAAAACCAATATCACTATTAGGATACTTTTTTATATACAATGCATAAGCACGTAACATATTGTGAATGTTTTTTCTGGGACCTAAAGTACCAATAAAAAATAAATATGGATTAGTAATGTTGTATTTAGAAAGCGTTTCTTTTATAGTTTCTTTGGATGCTCTCGTAAATTTATCAAGATCAACACCTTCATAAATTACATTAATTTTATCACCAGACATTTTAAACTTTTTGATAGCCGCATTCTTTGTATAACTAGAAACGGCAACTAATAAGTCGGATTTTAAACATGTATAATAAGGAGCTAACATGTACTTTGAACTAAAATCCAAATCATGAATAACAGAGACTATTTTTAAACTCTTGGGATGTAATATCGGAATTGTATGCCAAATACAAAATAGTATATCGACTTTATTCTTAAAAAGCTCTATGGGTAAAGATACTTGTTCCCAGGACACAATGGTTTTAAGACACTTATAACTAAAATTCGGATTATTATTCGTTAACTTATTAAAATAATCACTAGTGATAGGAAACTTAAAATAAATTGTATATATATTTTTAGTATCTAGTAGAGATAGATTTTGAATTACATATTTAAGGTATTCTTGCATACCTCCGGTTAATTCGGGGGTTAAATACGAAGCGTCAATACCTATATTCATTGCCCTATTTTACTATAATAACAGTTTACTTGTGAAGCATGTGACTTTACTAGAAAACATTGAAAAGGTACAATAAAAGCATGAAAACACATTGGTTTCAAACATTTATAACTGTGTTAATCCTTTTAGGTATAACAACTGTAATATTTCTTTATACTTCCGGATATAGAATATCTAAAGAACAAAACACTTCGACAATAGACCTACGCAAAACAGGAATGATAAGTGCAAAATCGATACCAGATGGTGCAAATATATATGTTAACGGCGTATTAAAAACCGCAACAAATGATACTATCCAAGCACTAGATCCAGGGATATACAAACTTAAAGTAGTTAAAAATGGTTTTGTGCCGTGGGAAAAAGACGTAGAAGTGTTCCCAGAACTTGTTACAGATATTACTGCTGTATTAGTATCACAAAGCCCAAGATTAGAGCCTTTAACAAATACAGGAGCACAAAACCCGGTAATATCCCCCACTTTGACTAAACTTGCATATTTTTCAAAAGATCAAAATAATCCAGGTATCTTGATAACGCCTCTAACTAATACTGGAATAAGCTTATTTAGAGCAGATTCATACATTGCAATTGAAGATACCTCCACAACATTATATTCAAACGGTAAATCTATCGAATGGAGCCCTTCTGAGCAAGAGCTTTTGGTCCAAAGTGCAACAAATAACTATTATTTGGTTAATATAGAAACAAAAACAACACAACTAATTACAGACCCAGAAATAGTAAGACAAGAGTGGGAACAAGAATTATTGACAAAAAGGACCGATTTTATTGAAAGAATAGATATACCAAAAGACATGTTTGAAATTGCAACATCACCTACTAGTTTGTGGGCTCCAGATGAAAAAAAGTTCTTATACTCAATTATAAAAGGTACAACACTTGAATATCATGTTTATAATATGGAAAAACCAATACCTGTGGGAGAGAATGTAGATTCCATAGTATTTACAACAAATGTCTCAGATAAACAACCGGAAGTTTCATGGTATGCAGATAGCTTTCATTTAATTTTAGTTGATGCAAACATTTTAGAAGAGAAAAAAGGTAGAATATCTTTGATTAGAATAGACGGAACAAATAAAACAGAATTATACAATAACACAATGTATTCCAATAAAGTCTATAGCACTCCGGGTGGAGATAAATTAATATTCTTAACATCATTTAAGTCTGGCGAACAAACAGATCTTTATACTGTAAGTATTAGATAGCTTAGTTAGAACTAATTAATTTTGCTGTAACTACTAACCTATTTAGTGTTGTTCCCGGTGGATCGCATGTTTGCAAAGTAAGTATAGGTTCAAGGACAGGTCGCGTTATTGGGTATGTATTCCAACCTTTTAATACTTCTTTACCAATTGTTTCGTATACATAATCTTGCCCATCATAAAAAACATGAATTTTATCTCCCGGTTCTAACTTTCTGAGTAAATTAAATACTGTGGCGTATTTACCAAGTTGCCAAAAATTTACAGAGGCATGTGCAAACAGATATACATTGCCCGGCTGTGCGCTAGGATATGAGGATACTAAAGCATGCGCAACACCTTCTTTTAATGCCTCTGTATAAGCTTTAGAATCAGTAACAGAAACATCAGCTTTGACTGGGGCGTTTACACCTATTTTTTCGATAACAATTGAAAAATCTTTATTAACTGGTTGTATTTGAATTGGATGATCAGATATTAAACTTGCAAATACACTCTCAGTAGGCTCATTGTTCGCTTCAGCTAAAACATATTGCTGGTTTTTAAACTGGCGAAACTTATACCATATTTCATCTTTAATAACTGGAAAAAATGGAAAAAGTATCAAAAAGATACCGCACAAGACCAATATATTAGCAATAATTTTATATAATTTTATCTGTGATTTACTTAATTTCTGCTTATAGGTGTAAGTCTTGGGCACATTTAAAGATTAGCATTTTAAAAGTTAAAACACAAAGCTCCCCTCAAGCAGTAGCATTACTGCTACCCACTAAAGTTTTACCTTTAGTGACCCAACCACGAGAGCTCAGGGGGAGCTTAATATCGTGGTTGGGATTTAAGCACTCATATTATATTTTTATTTCATAATCTTGTCTAGCTTGATTGTTTTTTAATCCACACCATCATACTTTCTGTGTACTCAAAAAAAATGTATACTTTAATACACATGGAAAACACGCCAAAAACTAGTTCTGTAAATAAAGCAAAACAGCATAAAGTAATACTATTAGGTGTAGTCGCAGTGTTGCTTGCGATTACTTTTATACTTTACCCATATAAAAAATATAAAATTCTGAAAGAAAATATTTATACAAATATAAACCAAAATCAAAGCACTAGTATAACCTCAGCAAACCTGCCAAAAGTTTTGGTTGTAGACTACAGCACCGATGAGAAAGGTGTTTATAGTATCTTTAAACCGGGTAAAAATCTAAATGAAAGAGATATAAAAACACACTCATTTACCTTTGATACAGGGACCATAGATATAGTTACCAATACATGGAAAGATAACACAATACTAATAATTCAAAATTTAGAAACATTTGCTGATATTTACGAGTTAGATGTTTCGCTACAAGGAGCCGCACCTGCAAAGATATTAACCGTACAATTAGACAGCTCTACCAATGAAAGAGTTACTGATGCAAAATTTGTAGATAATGGCTCTTCTATTGCCTATATAGCCTCCGAGGGTAAATATGACTTTGCAGAGAATTCAAGATTAAAGATTTTTTCTTTAAACACAAACAAAGAAACAGATAGCTACTTTCTAAGCGAAAGGACTCAAATATACTCTGGCTTTAAGTTTTTGGCAAAATCACCAGATTCTAAAACATTATATCTAAATGATATAGGAGGAGATGGTGCTGCATGGTGGGAGCAATGGTATAAGCTCGACCGCAATATAAAAAATCTTGAAAAACTACAAAACTTACCACCAATAGCAGAAGGTGAAGATACCCCAGCAAGGGCTTTTATTAACCCAAGTGGTACAAAAGTAGCGTATATTGGTTCATTTGGTCCTGTAGCACCTGAGGATCTAAATAAATTAGATACTCCAGAGCAGATGGCACTATACTATTCGATTGGCGCCGAGAATTGCCTGCAATTTGGCGAGACATACTTACTTACAAAATATGGCTCACGCGGAGGCACCATAATGCTACTAGATTTACAAACTAATAATAAAACAGAACTGTTTAGAAATTTTGAGTTTGCCGATAACTATTGCATGAATATAGCTAGGAAGATTCTTTCAATATTGTGGATAGATGATTCTAATTTAGCATTTCAAACCTTGACTGGGGTATATAACCTAAATATCGACACAAATGAGATAAATACACTTTTCGAGTATAGGCATACATCTTCCCCTTGGAAAGAGGTTAAACCGGCTATTTTATCGGTACAACTGCCATATATTATATTTAGTGATTTAAGTATCGTAAATGTGGCTTCAAACAAGTCTTTAGAGTCATTATCAAAAGAATTGCTTAGTGGAAATAGGTATTTTATTCCAGATTAACATTTATTTTTTTATTTTATTCAACATGGTGCCCCAGGCAGGAATCGAACCTGCAATTTACCCTTAGGAGGGGTAGGTTATATCCATTTAACTACAGGGGCAAAGGTGTCAAAATTATCAACTATTACCAGCTAACGCAGGTAGCATGCTGCAATTTATTTTCTATGCAAAACCCAACAAGTTGGTGCAACTTCATCTACCAGAGTACGCAAGTATCCAACCAAAGGTTGCTTGCGAAGCAACTTTTAAGTTAAGAAATTATAACATCCTGTGTTAAAATACATAAATGTACAGGTCTGGAGGGGTGCAGGAGCGGTCTATCTGGCTGGTCTTGAAAACCATGCGTGTGAAAGCACACGTGGGTTCGAATCCCACCCCCTCCGCCATAAAATGTGATTATTAAAATTCAGATGTTAAAAAGTATTTTCTTGCTTCTTCAATAGTCTGAGGGTTTTTGTTGCATTAATTAATAATTATATAAATCTTCATGAATTCTCTTGTATTCTAATAGCTCATCAGGCTTAAACCAAAGCTTTATCTCTTCAATTGCTTCTTCAGAAGTACCAGATGCATGAATAAGATTCAATACCGCTCTTTTTCGTTTTAAACTTGAAAAAGCAGAGTCTAAGCCATAATCACCTCGTATTGTTCCTGGAGGTGCAACATCAGGAAACGTCGAACCAACCAAATTTCTGATTTTTGACACTGCATTAGGCCCTTCAAAGACAAAAGCAAAAACTGGCCCAATATCAAACATGCAATATAACCACTCATTAACAGTCTTCCCAATTTCTAGTGGATCAGTTGTACCAAATATATCTTCTGAAGACAGCCCAAATTTTTCACAATCTTTTATATTGAACTCCCCAACCTTTCTTTGCCAATCTTCATCTTTCTTATAATGGGTTTTTGCTACATCTTTGCTAGCTTGAAGAATTTTAGACCCAACAATCTTTAAACCAGCTCTTTCAAATCTATGAATAATTTCACCAACTACGCCTCTTTTAACTGCATCTGGTTTTAATAATACTAAAGATCGTTCAATCATAGACGAATAATATCATTCCAAAATAATATCTTCAATAGTATAGTTATTATCTTCAAACAAGTTTAAAATACTATATCTTGGTGTCTGATAGTTTCTTTCTGATGCCAAGGCACCAACTACAATATGTTTTAATGACTCTCTTTCTGGATCTATATTTATACTTGATTGGTGCTGATCTGCAGAAATAACCGCCTCTACATTAGATACTCGTATTGCGTTAAGTATCACATCTGCTTGTTCTTTTACATCTTTTACAACTTCGTAATCAACAATACCCATAATTCTTGTATTTATAGGGTGGTACAAAGGTTGGGATAGTATGACAAAGTCAGCATCTTTAATATTCAAAAGTAACCAATGCATATTACCTTCAGTTATAGGTGTATAGTTGGCACTATTATCAAATAAAACAAATTTGTAATCTCCAAGTGTTAATATCGTATTTGGCGATTCAAAAACTGTTAAAAAATTATCTAGTCCTACAGATTGTGCTAAATCATGATCCCCTGGGAGTACAAAATAGGCATGTGTAAAAGTGTTTAATATTTCTTGTGCTTTTTTTAGCGACGCAATATCCCCCCAATCGGTTAAATCACCAAGATACACCATGTATCTTATGCCTTCGTTATTTATTTGTTCTACTGCCTGCTTTAAATTATCATTAGCATTGTGTGAATCTGCAAGTAACGCTATTTTAAATAATGCTTGCTCGATGTTCTCATTTTTATCTTCGCTACTTGTCTTCGAGTTATCAAGTGCATTTACAGTATTTTTAGGGTTTATTTTGGTTTCAGATACTCTTTGCGCAAACTCACCTGCTACTTCCCCAACATCGTCTTTACTTAGACCTAATTTATTTGCAATAGGAGATGTTAAAGATACAAAACTCTGCTTGTTCAAACTAGATAAAGCTTTGACAAAAATTGATAAAATAATTACAAAAGCAGAAAGTATAGTTATCGACACGGCGGATCTTAAAAATCTCTTAGCAAAAGAAGGTTTATCTTTTTTTGATTTAAACATTATACAAATTATATAGTACTAGGAGAATTTATACCAAGTAAATAAAGTCCGGTACTTAGTACTTTAATAACCGAATTAGTGATGATTAATCTATAATCTCTTTTTAAAGCATCTTTTTCACCAAGAATAGTTACATCGTTATAAAAAGTATTGTATTTTTGTGCTAGTTCAAAAAGAAAATTACACATTATATTCGGGGCGAATTCTTGTGCAGATCTTTCTACTATTTCTGGAAAGATATATATGTGACGTAGTATATCTATTTCTTTTTTATTTAAGTCAGTCTCATTTACCGTGACCTTATTATCAACTATATCTTTTATAGCTATTCCTTGTTCCTTTGCTTTGGTTAATATCGAAGACGCTCTTGCGTGGGTATATTGAATATATGGTCCAGAAAAACCATGCATATTTAATGCAGAATCCAAATCAAATACTAAATCCTGAAAGGTATTATATTTAAGCATTTCAAATTTTATAGCACCATTTCTGACGTCTTTTTTTGCATTGAAATCCCCATATTCTTGGGTAAGCTTAACATCTACCATTTCGATAAAATCATCTATTTTAATGCCCCAACCTTTCCTACCGCTCATACCATATCTTGTTTTATTATCCGAAGTGTCAATGCCTAAGTCTTTTGCGGTTTTTGGCGATAAATACACAAAACCATAGTTTACGTGAATCATTTTATTTGACTCGGTCTTATATCCTAGATAGTAAAGAGCTTGTCGCACCGAATCTAGTGCATATGTTTGTTTTACATCTACAACATTAATTGCCATAGTATTATCTGTAAAAGAGACACCGGGTATAGAACCATCTTGTTTATAAGCTGTTACATATAGTGATTTTTCTTGTAACCCTTGTGCAAAGTCAATATAATAAAAATCCAAATTAAGTAACCCATACTTCCACATATGGTACGCAATGTCTTTTCCAGTATAAGTTGGCACGCCGTTTGATCGTACAATAATTTTATCTTCTTCAATGTCTTCGTTTTTAGGTTGATCAACATCTTTTGGTAGCTTAATCAACCAACACCCTTTAGATAAACCATCTGTAGCCAAATAAAAACTAGCATTCTTCTTAAGCTGCTCAAATGCTTTTTCCCAAAGTTTTAAACTTACAATATCTCTTTCTCTAATTATCACGTCATAATCAAAATCTAACTCAATAAAAGTTTTTAGTTGTTCCTTAAGTATTCTTTCTGATAATTTCACTTGTTCTACAGATATGGGGTTCGTCTCATCTTCAAGTACTGCAACAAGCCTTTTTCTTTCTTCTTGAAGCTCCTGAGAATTAGATATTTCATTTTCCATTCTTGCATAAACATCCCAAGCATAGTGATCATACTTTTTATAATCATTAGGACTTATATCTTTTATTTTATTTACACCCATTAATGATGTTGTAACTTGAACACCAAGATCATTATCAAGATACTGCACATTTACATCAGCGCCTAAAAACTCGTAAACTCGTTCGATAAATTGCCCAATACATGCATTTCTTAAATGCCCTACATGAGCTGCTTTATTTGGATTAACATTAGAATGCTCGAGTGCAATCTTTTCATTTTTATATTTATCGTTAGCCCCATAATTATCACCGGCAGCTAGTATGTTTACGGGTAAACTTGTTAACCAAGACAGAGATAAATAAAAGTTAATGAAACCATTTCCTGCTACTTGGAGTTTGGAAAAAATTTTGTTTTTGTCTTCATCTTTTAAATACTCCTCTATCTTATAGTGTAGTGCTTTGGCAATAGACAAAGGTGATTGCTTAAGTGTTTTTGCAAGCAACATTGCCACATTTACAGAATAATCTCCATACTCTGGATTATTGGGATGTTCAATCAAAAAAGTATCTTTAGTAATAGTAATGCCATATTCTTTGTAAACACTATCTATTACTGCTTTATTAATTAGTTCGATTAACATATGTGACAAGAATTATACTACAAAAACGATAATTTTAGTGTACCCATAAGGTCTGTTCTAAAATACTCTATGTTGTTTTTCATAAAAAAGTCGATTATATCTGGTGATGGATGTCTAAATTTATTGTTTTTGCCAACACTAATACCTGCAAGCACAGGATTTAGTTCTAAAACTAGCGCATTAAGTGTTCCATTTATAGAGCCATGGTGGGAAACTTTATAAAACTCCAGCTTATTGTCTTCAATATATTTTTTAATGTCCAAGATATTCAAATACTTTTGAGCAGTAATTTCGATATCACCCAAAAACAATGATTCAACATCGTTGTAATCTAATAAAAACGCTATTGAAGTATCATTTATATTATTTTTATAATCCTTATCCTTTATATAAGCTTTTGAAGGCCAAATGAAGTATAGCGTTACACTATCAATTGTAAAAACATCACCCTGATATGCCGGCTTTGAAGCCACATGCTTAGTTGCTAATAATCTTTTAAAATCATCAAAAACGTACGATGTATAGTCAACAGGAACATGCAAGACTTCTTTTACATTGCAATGTTGCAATAATCTATTTACACCAAACAAATGATCTTTATGAGGATGCGTAACTATTATTAAATCCAGACTACATCTAAACCCAGGTAGTGTGTTAAAGATATGATAATCAACGTCATAGTTATCACCACCATCAACTAAGATATACTTATTGTGAGGTGTTTTAATTAATAAAGAATCTCCTTGCCCAACGTCAAACATATAAATAATTAATTTTCCATCGTCTTGAGAATTTAAGTGATCAAACTGTAATAAGCGTAATAAATAGTATAAAACACACAAAATAAAGAAAAATTTAAGATTCATTAAAGCCTTTCTTTTTAAAGATTTTTTTCATAAAAACAGGTGAAAAAAGTGTTAATAAATAATATAAAATAATAAAATTAGCGCTCGGCCGAAACACGACAGAATTAAATGGAAGTTTTGAAAACAAAAGGCCTAATCTAATGAATAAATCCAACGGAACTACAACAAAGTATGACAATAGTAACGCAATAGAATGATTTATAAATGTAGAAACTAAAAAAATACCTCCAACAATTGTTGCTAACGGTATAGTCCATAAAATTAATGAATTGACAAGGGGGCTAATAATATTAACACTCTCAAATATATGTGATATTAATGGCCAGACAAAGACTTGTGCGGATAATGTTGTACTAAGATCAACAATAAAAATGTTTTTACTTTTCAAAATGGTTGAAAAAATATCCCCATAAAGTACTAAGCCTAATGTTGCTAAAAAACTGAGCTGAAAACTTAAACTAATAAAATATGTTGGATTATATGCCAACATCATTAGTGCTGACAATATCAGCGCGTCTAGTGCATTGACACGCCGCCCCAAATAATTTCCAAAAGACGAAATTAATCCCATTATCCACGCACGAATAACTGGTGGCTCAAATCCCGAAAGTATGGAATATATTAACGCAAGTATTTGCGCAATAAAAAAATTTTTAAATTTATACTTAGTTCCAAGTATTCCAATAATCAAAGAAAAAACTAAACTAATATTGTAGCCAGAAACCACAACGACATGTATAGTACCGGTACTCCGAACCATGTCGTTAAACGCAGGTACTTTTGTTAAATCGTTTATACCCACAACAATGCCAAGCAATAGTTCTGAGTGCGGACTTGGGAGATAATTACGGACACTACTTGACATTGTTTTTCTCATCTTATCTATATTAGTAGCGATGTACGATTCCCCGTTATCTGCACCTATAGACATTTTTGAGATCAAGCACTTAGTAAACAAATCATATTTATAGATACTATGACATGTGTTTACAACCCTGACTGCAAATACTGTGAATAAAAATATATAAAAGACATATGCTTTTATGTATAGAAAGAGCCTACTCATGTATTTAAAAAGTAATTAAGGTTATAAACTTATCTAGTGTGGATTGAGGTATTTTTGTTTTTTCACTAAGTTCTTCAACCGATGCATAAGGTCTGTTAGCAATTATCTTTTCTGCATATGTTTTACCAATACCAGGAAGTGCTTCGAGTTCAGATTGAGAAGCTAAATTAATATTAAGAAGATCTGAGACATTATCAGAATCAATATTTTTATTATCTTCTTCTAAAATGTCCTCTAATTGTTCTTCGACTAATCTATCTAAAATATCTACAGCAATATCCTCACTATAATCTTTATTGGTATAAGCAATTTCATAATCAAATGGAATATATATTTTTTGAGAATCGACCAAATGCTCTGATAGATTTAAATTTTTTAGTACCCAATCAAATGAAACTGTATTCAATATGCCAGATGCCTCATTTATAACATCAGACACTATACTCCCCTCTTTTAATGAATATACACCGGGATTTTTAACAGCCCCTGCAATGTCTACAGCTATGTACTTTTCTTCTTCTACAGGCTTTTCGTTCTTAATTTTTGATAGAGAATTGTACAAAAAAACAACAATACAGATGGATATAACAGACACTATAAAACATACTAGAACTATTTTTTTATAAATTTTTAAAAGCAAATCGTTTCTTGCATCATCAAACATAAGGCAATAAAAACACACTCTACATTTTTATTAAATTATGACTATCTACCTAAAATAGGACTTTAATTCCCGCACTTATAACGTAAGGATCAAATGACGGTGTAAATACTCATTGTGGATAACTTCTAATAACATTATCTAGGTACGTATTCCCGCACTATTACCGTATTACTTACAGTAGCGGCGTAAAATAGTATGACTACTTTCTAGAGATTTTTAAGATATCAACTACTACCAGCTAACGCAGGTAGTTTTACGTTAAAAAATTATAAGAAATTATTAAATTATTTTTTTGATTTTTTACTTGGTACTAGTTCTTCTTCTAAAGCTTCTAGTAAAACCTCACGAAAGAAATCATTTTGATTTAAATCACGAATAAGATTTATAAATTTGGCTCTGTTTAATGAGTATATTACTTGCCTGCCTCTTTTATTATTTTTTAAAAATCCTAAAGCTTGAAGTACACGTAAATGATGCGATGCTAAATTTTCTTCGACATTCAATTTATCAGCGACAGTACTAACATTTTTGTCCCCATCACACAACATTTTAATTATTTTTATTCTATTCTGATCAGAAAATGCTTTGGTTAATTTTAAAGTTTTTAGCATATAAGTAATATACAATATTAATTAGTGCAAATCAACTGCGTGTAATTAAGAATTACTACTTCTACCTAACTTATACAATGCGTAAAAAATTGGTAACCCAATGAAAGTTCCTAGTAACAATTCGGTCCCAGTATATTCTAACTGAGAAGAAAACCAAGAAGGAACATTTATATAAGTGTCTACCGGTGTAAACTCCCACAATATAGCAACTATCGTTGCCAAAACATTGTACCAAAAAAAGAAATACCAAAAAGTAACGGTAAACACTACTTTCTTAAAAGCATAAGCATACAGCCCCAGCAACACAAACAAAGAACTTACAACCTCATACCAAGTCACAAAATACCAAACTTCTAAAACTCCGTACTGAAAAATCATGGTGAAAAAAGTAGAAATAAATATTAACCAAAAATATATCTTCCAAACCATACTAGCCAGAATACTACCATTCAATAATAATCAACACAAGATTCATTTGGTGGACCTGAGGGGACTCGAACCCCTAACCTCTTCAATGCCATTGAAGCGCGCTAACCACTTGCGCCACAGGCCCAAACATATTCTTGATTATTCTATCATTCTTTTATTTGGCAAATCATCTATGTTTAATGTCTTTTCAATATTCTTTTCTGACGCAAATTTAACTTTTTCTGGCAGCGATTTTAATACATGAAATATCTCTTTTTTTAAAGTATCTATATTTTCACCAGTTACTGCCGAAATGCCTATAACACCTATATCATACTTTTTCTTAAACTTCTCCTTTAAATCATTTAATATATCTTTTATCTCCGTTATGTCTATTTTATTAATAACAACAATTTCTGGTTTAGTAAGAAGAGTCTTGTCATATTCTTTTAGCTCATCTCTTATAATCTTATATTTTTTAAGTGTATTATCTATCAACACTTTTGAATCAAGTATTTCTCCATCATAAGGATCTATTATGTGAACAAGTATCCGAGTTCTTTCTATGTGTTTTAAAAATTTATCTCCTAGCCCTTTGCCTTTTGATGCATTTTCTACCAATCCAGGTATATCTGCGACAATCACACTTTGATCTTCATTTAAAACTAATTTTCCTAAATTAGGGTGTAAAGTTGTAAACATATAACTACCTACTTTAGCGTTAGTCTTCGTAAGAGAATTTAATAACGTACTTTTTCCTGCATTAGGTAACCCTATCAATCCAATATCCGCAATTAATTTTAACTCCAGTAAGAGTTCTCTTACTTCGCCATATTTACCAGGTGTAAATTGCATAGGTGTTCTATTTGTTGAACTCTTGAAATGAACATTACCTTTACCGCCCCTACCGCCCTTAGCTATAAGAAATAACTCTTCCTGCATGTTATACGAGGACATATCGCGTAATAGCACCTTTTCCTGTGTGCTTGGATTAATCTCATATATCAATGTACCATTAGGAACGCCTATTATTAAGTCATTACCCGCTTTACCCGACATTTTTTTTTGACCGCCAGGGAACCCATCCTCTGCTTTATATACATGTTTAGATCGAAAATCCATTAAAGTAAGCATATTTGGTGAAATGTTTAAGTAAACATTGCCTCCATTACCGCCATCACCACCGTCAGGGCCACCTTTTGGAATATATTTTTCACGTCTAAAAGAAACTTTCCCATCTCCCCCTTTTCCTGCTTGTATTTTAATTTTTGCTATATCTACTAACATATTAATTAATATAATTTAATGGATCTTGAGGGACACCTTGATACTTTATGATAAAGTGGATGTGGGGCCCTGTAGACCTTCCAGTACTTCCCATAGCACCTATTGTCTGACCTTTACCTACACGTTCGCCGTAACCTACATCTAACCTACTCATATGACCATACACAGTTTGATAGCCGTTTCCATGATCTATCATGACATGTAGTCCAAGCCCAAATGGATCCCATCCTGATCTAATTACGATACCTTCAGCACACGCATATAATGGTGGCATACCTTGCCCAGAAGGCACAGCAATATCAACACCATTATGATACCACGAAAAGTTTTGTGTAATAACACGTGCCGTTGTTGGCCAAAGACACCAACCATAAGAGGCACCTGTATCTGTTACAGGACCAGATGAAATTGTAGTAAAACCTGTTGATACTATAATGGGTTGTGGGACTTTAGCATTTGGTATAACAAGTTCCGTACCAACAGCTATTCTAGACGTGTCAAGAATATAATTAAAGTCAGCAATAGCTTGTGAAGGTACATCGTACTTTCTTGCGATAGAAGTTAAACTATCCCCAGATGCTACTTTGTGTATTAAACCTGATATAGGAGGAATTGTTAATGTTTGTCCTACGCTTAATACATCATCTGTTTTTATATTGTTAACATATCTTAATGCATCAACAGATATTTTAAAATTGTTTCCAATAGAACTTAAAGTATCCCCCGGAAGAACAGTATATTCAAATGGTTCGGATCTTTTTCTACTTTCGGGTATCGTAGTTATTGCAACATTACGTTGCGGTATGATATCGGTAACATTTGATAGATAATCGGGATTAATTTCTTGACTATTCACGAACTTAGAGCTATTTAAAACTTTCCCTAACATAAAGATGAAAAATGAAAATCCCATAACAATAGATGTAGCAATAGGACGGGCTAACTTACCACGCGACCAAATCAATTTTCTTACAATCGTCTCTTTAACTGCTTGGATACTTGCTATGGTCTTAATAAAAATGTTTTTGAAAAGTCTTAATGTCTTTTTTAGTTTTTTTCTTATATAGTAAGCGACGAACTTAAAATAACCAAAAAACGTCTTTAATAATTGCTCCATTACATTTTTACCTTTAGGTTTAAAACCTTCAAAGCTTAGTTGGGAAAATCTTTTTGATTTAGGTTTTCTTAAAGCAATACTCCACAGAGATTTTTCTCTAGGTGAAAAGCCTTTTATGTTCAATGACATACTAGATCATTTTAACAGAAAATCGACTAGTTTGCTTTATGGAGATTCTCAAGGAATTCTACATTGTTCTTTGCTTTTTTCATTTGTTGAATTACAAGGTTAGTTGTTTCTTTTTCATCAAGTAAATCAATCATCCTTCTAAGCCTTGTAACCGATTCTAGTGTTTTTTCATCATACAAATACTCTTCATGGCGTGTGCTACTTGCTTTAATATCAATTGCAGGAAATATTCTTCTTTCAGATAATCCTCTATCAAGTCTTAGTTCCATATTTCCAGTACCTTTAAACTCTTCAAAAATCACATCATCCATTTTTGATCCTGTGTCGACAAGCGCAGTAGCTATTATTGTTAGACTACCACCTTCTTCAAGATTACGTGCAGCACCAAAAAACTTTTTCGCAGGAAAAAGTGCAGAAGGATCAAACCCACCACTTAGTGTTCTCCCTGATGGAGACACAACCATATTATATGCTCTCGCAAGTCTTGTTAATGAATCCATTAAAATGACTACGTCACTACCTTTTTCTGCCATTCTTTTTGCTTTTTCTAAACATATCTCTGCCATTCTTGTTTGTTCTGCAGGTTCAGTGTCAAAATTACTCGCAAATACTTCCCCATTTACACTGCGTTCCATATGTGTAACTTCCTCTGGTCTTTCACCAATTAATGCTACAAGGAGTGTAACCTTTGGTGAGTTTTTAGTTATTCCATTTGCAATATCTGTTAATAGCCAGGTTTTACCTGCTTTTGGAGGTGCTACTATCATTGCCCGTTGACCTTTACCTATTGGAGCAAACAAATCTATTAATCGTGTCGAAAGAATGTCGGTTTCTGTCTCTAATTTAATCCATTCATTTGGATATATTGCTGTAAGATTGTTAAAGTAGGGTCTTTTTCTTGCTTCTTCGGGACTCATACCATCGACTTGTTCGACTTGAAGCAAAGAAAGATAAGCTTCTCTTTCTTTTGGAGCGCGGGCAAAACCATCAATATGATCCCCCATTCTTAAAGAAAATCTTTTTATTTGTGATTGACTAATGTATACATCTTTAGGTAATTCATCATTTAGTGACTCTTTTTGTCGTATAACACCGTAATCACCAAATACTTCTAAGGTACCGTTAACTTTATAAGTCTCCCCTACATAATATCTATTATTACCATTGCTTGTAGGTGTCACCCTAACATTAGATGTAATTCTATTTTCATTATTTGATGATGAATTATTATCTCCCGAATCTGGTACTGAGTGAGTATTTTGATCTGCATCGGTTTGTGCAGAATTGTCTCTTTTTGGTCTTGGCATTTTTGGAAAACCTTTCAAATGAATTTGCTAATTGCCTAAAGATGGAAGATAGCCACTGCCCCGAGCTACCTCCCAACTTCAAGCAACTACATTAAACAGTCTTATTGTTTAATAGCCTTAACTACTAACCTTTTATTATACCCATCAGAAGGTACCCAAACTCCGCCACAAGTCACAAGTGTCAATTCTGATACATTGTCATTATTCTCAAATATTTTTAACCTGTCTGGATCTGAAACATCGATATAAAAAATTTCACTCACTATGTAGGTATATGATCTACCTAGATCATCGAATAAAAATACTTTATCACCATTGGCTAAATTTTTCAACTCCCAAAATGCAGCTGGTGCACCAGAGTTAGTATCATAATGTGCATTAATTATTATATTACCTTTATCACCTGCTTTAGAACTTTTATAATACCAACCCCCTGTATCCCAACTTGCTGGTGTTTGAAGATGGCCTGTACTCTCTACACCCACTTCTTCGAGTTGTATATCTATTGCTGTTTCTGATGCATAAAGCCTTTTGGGAGTAAAATACAGCGATTTAGTTAAATCACTAAATATCGATATTGGTTCAGTAACCTCTGCTTCTTTTACAGTACCTCCAGTAGAAAAGAACTTGCTACCCAGTGTGCTTTTGAACATATTTAATATAGTAAAAGAACTATTTTTTATATAATCTAGTGTATTTGGAGTATTAAAGGCAATATAAGACAAAAGCAAAACTAATACAACAATTAAAAATGCTAGTTGTGCGTTTTTTGTCATACTTTGAGAATGCTTAATATCTTCAAGTTTATTCATTATAGGTCACATTAGACAGGATGGTTGAACTGGTTAATACAGTATAGCAGATAGCTACCTAAACAAAATTAGACTCACTATAGAATAGTCGCGTAAGAGATGCCAAACCCAACTATTCTACACTAAGTCCAACTAAGTGGCTTATTAGGGGGTTAGATAACTAACCCCCTAGCCATAGATCAAACTTAACTAAGTTTAATCTTCTTAACTAATGTTCCTCCAAGTAAAGAGAGCATCCCTAGCGATACAAATATTAATGTGCTACTTGCACCAGTTTCAGGAAGTTCTGTTATTGTAGCATTACCATAACATACTGTCGCGGTATCAGCACCTTCGAAATTATCATCATAATATGCTTCAGCTTTGTTAACAATACATTTTTCGAAGTTTTCTCTATCGAACTCAGATTCATCAAGTACAGCTTCTATTTTGAACTCTTTGCTTTCACCAGGTATAAAGCTGTCCCAATATTCTGTAAGACCACTTCCGCCTACTCTTTCCATTTCATCTGGAAGAAAATCTTTCATCTTCATATCGTCAACTTTAATTTCGCCAACATTCTTTATTTTAATTCTAAATTCAACTATATCGTCTTTTTCTACATCTGTTACTTTATCTTTCCAATTATCATCACCTTGTATTCTAACTTTTTTGTCTACTTCAAAAGACTTATTATAAATACAAGTTTCTCCTCCACCATAGTTGGCCTCACAGTCAGCATAAGAAATACCACTCAATAGAGCCACTGATAATACCAGAGTTATAGGGAATACACCATTTTTTAATGCTTTTTTATACATATATTAACCTTTTGGCAGGGATACGGCAGAAAATATGAATATACCGGTACTTATGTACTTAGTATATTCTCGTTCAATAAGATGTAGTGCAAAAAGCAAACCATTTGAGATTACGCTAATATATGCACTTCTTGTTGGACGATAAACAAAATCGAGTAACGTAGTACTCGATATGCTGATTGTACCCTATTTTGTAGTTTGTGTCAATACTATAGGGCAACTCCCAACAATATACGATTCTACTTTTGCTGTGGTGGCAATAAACAATAAAGCCAAATTTGTTACTACAGCCGTGCGGTTTTAGGTTTAGAATTCTAAAGTGCGCTTATGCTGGTTGCTCTATTCCAGTACATTAAAGTGAGTTTGGTTTTAGAGCTAGTAAAGTCTAGGGTATCTGGAACAAACATACTCTCACTGCTTATTTGTTTTTAAAATTTTTAAAAAAAGAGAAATTGTAACAGATGCAGTTATAAAAAGGCCAAGAAACTCAAACAACTGCGGCCAGAAAACTACTGTAACACTTCCATCATACGACGAAGTAAACAACCAACCATTTGCCCAACCATTCAATATATGGTGTTCTGACGGACACCTTTTATAACCACACAGAGCTAGCCATCCATCATCGAAACTTTGGTATATTGCTAATACATCATTCTTTTGCACTGTATTTTTATCATATGTATAAATAAAGGGAAGTACTCTTGAAACTGTATAAAGAGAGCTAATATTATTAGAATCACCAGATTCAAGTGTTATTGAAGATAACCAAACATGTGGAAATGGTAAAAACCTTATAGCCCCTACTCTATTTATTCTAACATCATCTGAATTCCTAGAACTATTTTGTAAATAGACACCAAGGTTGTTTTTCGAATCTATCGGTGGTATAACCGTAATTTCCCTAGAACTGGAAAATGTGTTTGATTGCGCTTCCAATATTGTGTTTTTTAAACAAAACCCAGATGGATTTAATAGTATACAATAATTTATACCCCTTCCAGAAATATTCGCGTAATCAACTATATTTATTTGTCCAGGATTATACAGTATATAATCTAATAAATGGCTTTCACAGATAGATGCATTTTTTGATGTATACTCCAGATAGGGGCCGTATTCTGTTGTGACCAATTTTTTACTGACACTGCCATTTTTATTTGTTGCACAATTACTAACAGGTGTGGAAAATTGTAAGTATGGGTATATTATCGGAAAAGTACTCTCACTTGAGGAAAAGTAATAATTATGTGGAAGAGTTTGTATACGAACAATATCCCCGCTTTTGACAGATAATTTATAAGGTAAATTATCGGATTCGGTATTATTTGTAAACAGCATCCAGTTACCGGAAACCTTCTTAGAACTTTCATTTAAAAGCGTTAAGCTAAGCTTGTGAAATGATACCTCTGTCTCCTCAGCTCCCAATGCATTAATAACAAATGAAATGACTGGGGTATCTGTTTTTTTTAAGCCACTAAAAAAAGTCGCAACATTGGCATCATTGCTATTGAGATATTCTCCTTTTTTAATATCACAAGTACTCAAAAACGGAGAACTTTTTATGCATAAATCAAACGTGCCAGAGCCCAAACCGTCATAAACAAAGGATAATCCAATTACACTATTATCATTTAGTGGCAACGATAAG
>CAZHJE010000003.1:30065-38814 GCA_964532965.1 uncultured Candidatus Saccharibacteria bacterium | reverse complement strand
AGCTTGTTAGTTCATTCCTGCTATAATTTTTTTAGTGTATATAAAAGATTTAAAAACAAAAGACTTTCCAAAGGCGTTACCACTTAGAAAGTTAATAGGTCCTAGTTTTATACTTTTAGGGTTAGGGCTTGGAAGTGGCGAATTAATTCTATGGCCGTATTTAACTAGTAACTATGGTCTTGGAATAATGTGGGGTGCTTTGATAGGTATATTACTCCAATTTTTTATGAATATGGAGATAGAAAGATATGCGCTTGTTAGAGGTGAAAGTATTTTTGTTGGTTTTGCACGAAAACTAAGAATACTCTCTTTGTGGTTTTTGATATCTACATTTATTCCTTGGATCTGGCCAGGCATTGCAGCCTCTGCGGCTAAGATTTTTGCCCATTTATTTAATATACAAAACTCCATCATGCTTACAATCTTTATATTAATAGTAATTGGATTGATACTTTCTTTAGGTCCGGTATTGTATAAAACGGTAGAGCATCTCCAAAAGTATATAACTTTAATAGGGGTACCTGTAGTATTTTTATTGTCAATTTTATTGTCAAGCAAACAAGATTGGGTGTTGTTGTCTAAAGGCCTCTTAGGAATAGGTGAGGGGTATAATCTATTGCCAGTTGGTATTCCTATTGCTTCTTTTCTTGCTGCTTTGGCTTATTCTGGGGCGGGCGGTAATTTGAATTTAGCGCAATCATTCTATGTTCGCGAAAAAGGATACGGCATGGGAGCGTATGCAGAAAAAATAAGAGGACTTTTTACCGGTAATAAAAAAGATATATCTATTGTTGGCACAAGATTTGATGTGTCCAAAGAAAATATTACAGAATTTAATAAATGGTGGAAAAATATTAATATTGAACATTTTGCTGTTTTCTTTTTAACAGGTTCCATAACAATGGTACTATTGGGCTTGCTATCTTATGCAACTTCTTACCATGGTGACACCACAGAAGGTTTGGACTTTCTATTTTATGAGGCAACTGTAATAGGTCAAAGATTAATACCGTTTGCTGGCACCTTCTTTCTTTTTATATCTGCGTTGATGCTATTTAGCACTCAGCTTGGTGTATTTGATGCCACAAGCAGAATTCTTGCAGAAAATTTGGTGTTATTTTCAAATAAAATTGCAGAAAAGAACATTCCGAAAGTATACTACGCATTTCTTTGGCTACAGGTAGTAGCAGGGGCACTTATTCTTTTTTCAGGTATTACGCAACCTTTGCTTTTAATTACTATTGCAGCAGTACTTAACGCATTCGCAATGTTTGTGCACGTAGGACTGACTCTTTGGTTAAACTTAACAACTCTTGAAAAAGCAATTAGGCCAAATCTGTTTAGAATATCAATGATGCTTGTAGCAGTTCTTTTTTACGGTGGATTTAGTATTTATACGCTTACTCAGTATATTTTTAACTAACACATTAAATATTGGTGGTTTCTCTGATAGTATAAGTTTTTCTATTTGATGATTCAAAATATATTCTAAGCATTAATTCTCCAAGCATACCAAGCATTATCGACTGAATACCAACAATTATCATCAATGCCGCTGCAATAAGGAGTGGTCTTCCACCAATACTTTCTCCCATTAATTTAAGAATAGTCAAGTAGATACCTGCAAGTACACCAACACCTGATATTATCGCGCCAGTAAAGCCAAATAATCTACCTGGCATAGCTCTAAATGGCTTTTTTGCAAAGTATAATAAAAATGCAAGTGTGATTAAATCGAGTAATACTTTTACTGTTCTTTTATGCCCTTTATAATAAGATGTTCCATAATCTCTATCTTTAAATTCAACATCATATTCTGTCATTTTTGCATTGTATACAGTTAAATAGTCTGGAATAAATCTATGCATCTCTCCGTAAAGGCGAAGGTTTTTAATTAATACACTCTTAAATCCTTTTAGACCCGAACCACGATCTTGCATTGTGACGCCAGATATTTTACTTAGTATTTTATTTGCCAAACTGCTCTTTGTTTGTCTTGCACCTTTTTCTTCATTCCATCTAGCTTGTCTATTTGTGTTTACAAAATCATACCCTTCATCTAATTTGTCAACTACAGTATTTATTTCTTTAATTTCTATTTCTAAATCTGCGGATAAAGTTATTACATAATCTCCTTGTGCAATATCAAAGCCAGCTTGATATGCAGCAGATTGTCCAAAATTACCCATTAAGTTTATACCAATTACATTGTCATATTTTTTTGAGTAATTCTGAATTACTTGCCATGTATTATCTTTACTTCCGTCATTTACAGCAATTATCTCAAAAGCATATTTATGGTTTTTTGTAAGTTCTATGATCGCATCAATTGTTCGATCTATATTTTTTTCTTCGTTAATGCAGGGTATTACAATTGATACTAAATTATTTTTATTCATGTATTAATTCCCTACGTTTCCAAAGTCTATTTTACCAATTACATTATCTTTGAACCATTCATATTCTTGTCTTAGCCCATCTTCTATTTGTGTTGATGGGTTATAGTTGAGAAGTTTTTTTGCTTTTGTAATATTTGCCTCAGTTTTAAGTTGGTCTCCCGGCATTTTTGGTACACTTTTTACTTTTGCTTTTTTTTGTGCGACTTTTTCGAGTGTTTCTAGTGCTTGTCCTGTGGTTGTAGCAGTATCGATACCTAAATTAATAATCTCGCCATTTATTTTTTCAATGTTATCAAGTGCTAACACTAACCCATCAACAATATCACCAACAAAGGTATAGCTTCGAAGATGTTTTTCACTTTCTTCTCGATATGGAAAGACGTAATTGTCTTCTAAAATTGCTCTTATATATTTTGGGTAAACCTTTTCTGGTCTTTCTCTTGGGCCATATACAGAAAATAACCTGAATGAACATGCTGGCACGCCTTGGTCTCGGTTATAAGCCAAAACCAACTGTTCTGCTGCAAGCTTTGTTACGCCGTAGTATGATGTCGGTTTCGGTGCTGTGTCTTCAGTATCATCTGCATTTGCGCCGTATATGGAAGATGTGGCGATGTTAATAAATAATTTTAATGTTTGTTGTTTTTTTACTGCTTCTAGTGTTTTATGTGTTGCAAATATATTATTTTTTACATAATCTTCAAAAGTAGGCTTTTGCGAAATTCCCGGCTGTGCCGCGAGGTGATAAACTACTTCTATGTCTTCAAGATATTTCGAAATATCGTCTTCTGCCAAGTCTAGTCTGTGTACTTTTACCCCTTGCGCCTTAAGATCATCTGCGTTAAGTTCTTTGAGTTTTACGTTGTAATAATCGGTAAAGGCGTCGATACCAATTACATCGTGTCCTAAACTTTTTAATCGGAGTGCAAGGTTAGTTCCAATAAACCCTGCCGCGCCTGTAACTAATATTTTCATAAAATGATTATAGCATTTTTCTTTTTTCGATGTTTGGTTCTTTGCCGTAATTAGGCTTATATCGAGTTATATTGTCTGTCGCCCAACTAAATACATTAGCAATGGTTATACCAATTTTTATCCCTGTAAATGAACCAGGCCCTGTATTTGGGACAATTTCAATATCTGACACCGCTATTTTATGTTTTTTTAATAAAGTAGCAAGAGTTGGAATAATGTTTATGTCACCAGATACTTTCTCTACTATAATAGAGGTACCCTTTTTCACTATTTCAATAGATCTATTAAATCTCTCTGTTGTATTTATATATATTTTATAGCGATATTCTTTTTGTTTCATCGGTTAATGTTTCGAACTTAATATTTATTGTTTCTTTTGGTAAAAGGCTTTGTGCAATTTCTGGCCACTCAATAATGGTAATTGCATTTTTATCGTCAAATAATTCTTCTAATCCAAGTTCACTCAAGTCACTAATATTTTGTAACCTATATAAATCTAAATGATATACTGTGTTGATATCTTGGTTAGTATCGCCAGCATTTGACGTTGCATACTTTCTAAGCAATACAAATGTTGGGCTTTGTACTCGTACATTTATATTTAGTGCCTCAACTAAAAAGCGTGTAAAAGTTGTTTTACCACTTCCCAGGTCGCCGTAAAGTGCAACAACATCTTTAGGCTTTAATTTGTGAGCTAGTTTAATAGCCAATTTTTTAGTCTCATCGAGACTTTTGGTAATAATTTCCATATCACTAGTAACGCTAAAACTGAACCTCCTGCGTCTACAATTATATCAATGTATTCAAAAGATCTTCCAGGAACAAATAATTGGTGTATTTCGTCAGTTATGCTGTATAAAAAAGATAAGAGTGCTGATAGCATGTAACCTTTTGTTGCTTTAAACAACGCTAGTGATAATAGAAAATACAAAAAAAAGTGTCCATTAATATGATATAAATTATTTCCCAGTCCTATATTATTCACTGTAGTCCCTGGTAAAGAAGAAATCCCAAATATTGCACAGCATACTATCAATGTAGGTATCCAGTTTGTTAACTGTTTGGTCATATTTTGCATTCATCAATTCTAACATTTTATACTTTTTTGAGATAATTCCTAAAACTACTGCAAGTAAAAAAATACTTAGTGATAAATATGTATTAAAGTTAGTATTAAGTAGACTGTGTATGTGTCCTGTATTAGTGGTAGGGGCTGTGTATTGTATAATAGGTTCTTCACTTTTTTGTAGTTGTATAATTTTGTTTATTTTTGAGATATATTCTTGTGAGTAATATGCATTAGTATAAATTGTAAAATCTTTACTTTTAATTACTTCTCCCGTCGAACTATTTAAGATAGTTATATACATTTCATTTTTAGTATTTATATCATTTAAGATTTTTAATTTATATATTTTTTGTGTGTTTGGTATTTTAGTCCATAAGGTATTGTTTGATACCCACGAGTTACTTTGTGGGTTGTGTATTAGAATAGCTGTATCCACACTTTGTATGTTTATTTTTGTATTCTCTATTTCTTGTTGTGTTGTATCGATGTATAAAAGTATCTCATTGTTCGTATTAGTAAGATTAGTTAAAAAATATATTTTCACATAATTATTTAATACAAAATGTATGTGTGTATCAAATAGTGTTTTCTATTTTAAGTAGGGTACTACTGAATGTGTAAATAATAGCTTACAATACCATCACCATGATCAATTGCAGCATAATTAATAACCGTATTATAACAACCCATGGTGTCTCTAACAATTATCCCATCCTTTGGTGCATAGATATACTTATTTGAAGCTTCCATATCAATTCCGTCGTGTCTGCCACTAGGATATCTCCAAGACCAAGGTGTTTCGCCATACC
The DNA here is from genome assembly GCA_964532965.1 of uncultured Candidatus Saccharibacteria bacterium. Lineage (GTDB taxonomy): Bacteria > Patescibacteriota > WWE3 > UBA101185 > UBA10185 > CAZHJE01. The sequence continues at coordinate 33,562 of CAZHJE010000003.1, read as the reverse complement.
GCTGGTTAATAGTAGGTGACTCCATTGGCCAACTCCAGTTTCCAGTTCCAATAGTTTTGTATCCAGAATTGTAGTCATAAACGTATAAATCTTTTGGGTTTAAATATTTTTCAGCATTAACAACCTGTCCATTTTTTCTAACTTCAAAATGTAGATGTGGCCCAGATGAGCATGAGGGATATCCAGAGTTACCCATTATAGCTATGGGATCTCCTTTCTTTATTTCCGTGCCATTTTTAAAGTTAATGTTATTTACTATGTTTTGTATTGCCTCAAGCTCAGCACGGGACGTTTTTAATAACTCCTGATATGTATTTTCGTCATTTTTCGTCTGTTCAAGTAAGCTTTTCTTTTCTAAATTTTGTCTTTCTAAATCTGCATTATAATTCTCTAGATTCCTTTTTTCTGCTTCTAACTGATTTTTTAAAGTCTCCTCTTCTTCTTTTTTATCTTCGAAAATATCTTTTTGATTTGCAAATGCTGTTTTTGTCGAATTCATTTGATCTAATAACTTTTTATCCTGTTGTTCCATCACTTTTAAGTATTCTGTTTTTTTAGCTAGCTGATTAACAGTTTCTGATGCAAATATTACAAAAAATGGCGACTCTTCGCGTGTTTTATATCTTTCTCTAAGCCTTTCTCCAAGTATTTTTTCTTGATATACTATTGAATTTTTTAATTTTTCTATTCTAGTTTTTAAATCATCGATATCACCTGCAAGTTCTTTGATTTCTTTTTCTTTTTGTATAATTTCTTCTTGCGATTGTTGTATTTTAAGCCGTGTTAAATCTATTTGATAATTAAATTGATCTATTTCTCTTTGAAGGGTTTGTTCCTCTTGTTGTTTTTGTGCAATTTTATTTTCAAGTTCCGATATTTCTTGTTGGAGATTATTTATAGCGTCACTATTTGTTTCTTCGGCAAATACAAAAAGATTGATAAAAGCCGTAGATAAAATAAACGTGAATAAGGATATTAGTATATATTTAATTTTCATATTAATATTTTAGGTATTTTTTAATTGCCGCCTTGCTACCAAAATAGCCAAGAGATGTGCCGACAACAATTAATATAGCACTCAAAAGAAAAGCAAATACTGTTATATTAATAAGAACATTAGGTAGAAAGCCTAGTTCAATGTATCTTCCGCCAGCCCCAGCTATATTAAAGATTAATGAAATAATTATTAAAATTAACGATGCTATTAATGCAGAGGCAGTTCCAAAAAATATTCCCATGTCAATTAAAGGTTGCTTAACAAACATATCTGATGCACCGACAAGTTTTAATATTTCGAGCTCTTCGCCTTTAGAGTTAATAGTTATTCTTAAAGATACAATTATTACAGAAAACGATATTAATAAAGAGATAAAAGCAAAAGATGCTCCGACACCATATGCAATATTTCTCCAAAATTTAAATTTTTTTATTACGTCTTCAAAAAATTTAACTTCTTCAACACCATCATTTTGCGATAATTCTTGTGCAAGCGGTGATAGATTTTTGATATTTGTAGCTCTAATTTCTAAGCTTGCGGGTAATATTTTGGCAGTTACAGATTCTAAAATTATCGGGTCGTCTTTATTTATTTCGGTAAATATTTTATAGGCGTCTTCTTTTGAAATATAAGTTATTTTATCTATTCTTTTGTCTTGTTCTAAGTCAGCTTTTAAATTTAAGATATTTGCTTCAACAAAATCATCTTTAAAAAATACTGAGATTTGTGCTTGTTTTTCTAAATTACGTATTGCTGTTTGTGAATAAGCAACAATACTAATAAACAACCCAAGTATTAAAAATGTTATTGTCATCACTGCAATGTTTGATACAGTCAACAACTTTTCTCTTTGAAACATTTGTTTAAGATTTTGCATTTGCATCGTATTTACCTCCTGTTTTGTCACTTATAACGCCGCCCTTATCAAGGACAATTACTCTTTTTTTCATTTTATCTACTATTTGTTTATCGTGTGTCGACATAAGTATTGTTGTTCCTAAATCATTAATTTTTTTAAGTATATTTAATACATCTTGCGAGGCTTGCGGGTCAATCATGCCTGTGGGTTCATCGGCTACTAGTATGTCAGGTTCATGTGCAAGAGCTCTTGCAATTGCAAGTCTTTGTTTTTCACCACCAGATAATTTGTATGGTAGTGAATTAATTTTATCTTGAAGTCCAACTAAATTTAAGACATTTGGTACAACTTCATTGATTTCGTTTTTTGGACTATCTACAACCTCAAGTGCAACAGCTACGTTTTCGAAAACAGTTTTAGAGCGTAATATTTTAAAATCTTGAAATACTACTCCAACTCGTCTTCTTAATGTGTGTATTTGTTCTTGAGGTATCGACAGCAAACTTTCACCATCTAGTAGTATGTCTCCTGCGGTAGGGAGTTCTTCTCTAATTAACATTTTAATTAATGTAGACTTTCCAGCACCAGAGGGACCTATTAAAAATAAAAATTCGCCTTTCTCAATATAAAACGACACATTGTTAACTGCAATAAAATCATCATACTGTTTGGATACGTTAATAAATTCAACTTGTGGCATATTAGTTTGTACCTTTTGTATTAATTTTTATACTAGTTACATCGAGTACATCATATTTATTGTCGGTAGTTTTTTCTTTTGTGCCTACGACAGTTGCAAAAAGACCTTCTGAAACTTCTAATTTTTTATCATTTGCCTTAAGCAATATTATTGTACTACCATCTGCATTTTGTAATAAATAAGAAATATTCTCGTTTGGATAGTTTCTTGGTTCAGTGTAGGTAATAACGCCAGAATAAGACACTTCTTGTGACGTGTTTTCTATACTTTCTAGACTATTTGCAGTGTTAATTTCATTATTTTTTAATAATTTAGAAATAATATAGTTAGTAGCAAAGCCAAGTAGTAGAAATGCTACAAAAGTGGCAAGTAGGGTATAAAGGAGGCGTTTACCTTTTAATTGTTCGGCACGATCGTATAGATCTTTGAGCAGGTTTAACATAACGAGTATATTATACCTTATTTAACTTTTGTATAACATTTTTAATTTAATAAAATCCCAACCACGAGATTATATAGTTTAGGAGTGCTACCTATGGAAGTAGAATTTAGTATTAAGGCTATTATTCCGGATATGACTGGGATAGATGTTTATACAGTATATATGTATAGTGGCAGCGATAAAATATTAATACCAATATCGACAGGGAAGTGGGAATGTGAGGCACTTTTAATTGCAAAAGAAAAAAAGCTATTCCCAAGACCGAATATACATAATACTTTTTTAAGAACACTATACGCACTAAAAGCTAAGATATTTGGGTGTATTGTGTATAAAGTTATAGACGATGTTTTTTATGCCTATATTAGGTTACTTAAAGACAGTGAAATAATTGATATAGATGCAAGAGTGACAGATGCAATGTGTATAGCGTTGTTAACAAGTACACCAATACTTTTTAGTTCGGAGGTAGTAAGTATGTGTGGCATAAAAATTACAA
>CAZHJE010000003.1:28410-29965 GCA_964532965.1 uncultured Candidatus Saccharibacteria bacterium | reverse complement strand
TTTGAGCCCTCCGAGTCCCGCTGAGCTCGGGTCCAACAGCTCAAAAGCCTTGTATTAATACACGATACATTTTATGTACTAGTACAAAGCCGTTGAGCCAGTGTAAAGTCTTGTAGGTTCTAAAACTAAGTGCACCACTTTAGAAGGTGAATTGCGACATTATACCCCATAGCATGGGCTAAAACAAGCCGCTATAAATATTTAGCAATGTTAGCGTTGTGTTCTTCTAGTGTTTTAGCAAAAAAGATATTCCCATCATTATCATGTAAATAATATCTATAATCAGTATTTGTATAGTTAACTACTGCTTGTATTGCATCAAGCCCAGGATTTGCAATTGGCGCTGGAGGTAAGCCCACTACATACCTTGTATTGTATACATTATCTGTAGTTAAATCGGTTAGAGTTAAGTCGTTTGGCCACCAATCTACATTTGGTATTACATCTTCATCAGGGCATATAGGATCCTCGCCAGTTAGTTTTTTATTTGGTATGTCACAGCCATATCTTTTTGTTGCAATAGTATATTGTGTAGTTGCATCTGCGCCTAATAATTCATTATCTTGCCAGCGGTTAATAAGTATGCCTGCAACTATTGGTCTATCTTCTGGTTTATTTGCTTCTCTTTCGACAATAGATGCAAATATTATGACTTCTTCTTTAGTTAACCCTATTTTTGCTAAGTTTTCTGGTGTCAAAATGTCTTGTGTTTTTTCATTAAAGTTAGCCATTAGGGTATCAACAATTTCTTGTTCTCTAACTTCGATATTAAAGTTATATGTATCAGGAAATAAATAACCTTCATATGTTTTTGCAATTTTAATAAAATCGGAGTAATCAATTTTTTCAAATGTTTGGTTGGCTAGTACCGCAAATTCTTCTACTCGCCAGCCTTCGATAAATGTTATTGATTTATCGTTTACACCTTTTTGCAACATACGCCCTAATTCTTTAATGTTAGTACCAGCAGGTATTGTGTACACACCAGCTTGTATATTGCTTTGCAGTTCATTTATTAAAAAATAGAATCTAAATAAAAAAGTTGAGTTTATTGCATCTTGTGCATAAAGTAAATTAGCAACATCAGATACAGTTTCACCACTTTGTATTTCGATTGTTACTTCATTGTCTGTTTGAGAGGGTCTATTTACAGCAGCTTTATAATACAAAACTGCAAGTATTGGTGTGAATACTATTAAAAGTGTTAAAGATATATATACTATTTTTTTTATTTTTGGGTTTAGCATAGAGAATATGTGGTATTTGTTTGGGTCCAGTGGTTCTGGAGTCATAATACACTATATTAGCATATATTTAGGGGGTTTGTGTGATTAAATCTAGTTGAACAACAAGCATATAGTGGTGTGAAGGTATATGCTTGTTGTCGTGTTTCATCGGTTACGGTTTTGCCATAACTCGATGACAAACCCTATTACGAAGGGGGCTAACGCTAGCCCCCCAAAACAAGTAAAATGATTGTTGCTGTGTCCATTTTTCTCACCTCCTTTTTGGTGAGATTTGACCCATGTACACACCATCCATACTTACGTATGGC
>CAZHJE010000003.1:0-28310 GCA_964532965.1 uncultured Candidatus Saccharibacteria bacterium | reverse complement strand
TTTAAAATATCTGTTAAAATCCAAATGTAGGAAGATGAGTGATCGCCTCATGCAAATGAGGAGGAAAGTCCGGACTGCATAGAGCAAGGGGACGGAGTGCAAACTCTGACGGGTAACCGCTGGTGTCCAAATACGAAAGTATACTGGAACAAAATGTGAATTGACACATTTTGAGAGCAACAGTGACGATTTTTTTCCTAAGTATCATCTGATATATGGAAAAAAGTGAAACGGGCAATCCCACCCGCAGCAACCCACGAACTTACCGCTTGAGCCTGCTCGGCGAGGTATAAAGATGGGGCATAGATAGATGATCACATAAAACAGAATCCGGCTTACAATCTTCCTACATAGAGTCAACTACAATATGAAACTGGAGGAAGTCACAGGCGATAGCCTGTGAAGCCTCACAATATTCCTACCTAAAGCAATTACAGTCTTCTTATGAAATATTAGTATAGATGTTAATTTATCGGGTGTGCGAAACTTGTTACTCTCTTAAAAATAATTACCCCAATCATCATCAGCGGTATTGCTACTAAAGCCCCTATTACACCAAACAAACTGCTACCAATAAGAAGCGCAATAAGTATCACTAGCGAACTAAAGCCTGATACTTTATGCATAATCTTTGGAACTAAAAAATTATTTTCCAGCTGTTGAACTAAAAGAAATAATCCTATTACCGCAAGCCCTTTAGGCACAGAAATTGAGAAGCCAACTATTGCGGCAAGCACCATAGATATTAGAGGACCTAACGCTGGGACAATTTCCATAAGCCCTGCAATTAACCCTAATGCAAGGGGATAATCAATATCAAGAATTAATAACCCAATTAAACTAGCAAGACCTACTGCAAACATTAAAGTAATTTGTCCTTTGATCCAATGTCCCATTGTTAGTTCTATATCTGTAATTGTTTCTTCTACTTCACTTTTTAACTCATCATGAAACAAAGCACAAAATCTTTTTTTAATATTTTCCCAGTCAATAGACATATATATAGATAGTATAAGCACTCCAAAAATTGAAATTATATTCGACAAAAATGTGTACGTTAGACTTACTAATTTTTCTGACAATGTAGTAACGTTTGGAACAAATTGTTTTAACTCTACTTGTGATACCTTATCATTAATTGGAACTTCTTGTGAAAAAGCGGTAATGCTAATTAGTAGCTTTTGTGCTTGTACTATAACCGGCGGAAAACCTATTGTTATAACTATAAGTATTGATAATATGACTAATGTATATGCTAATAATACCGCGACATTTCTCGATAATTTTTTATTTAATACTGTTTGTCGCATAAAAAATCTAACAAGGTGTTCTAATGATAATACTGTTAATAAGGCAAGCAATAATAAAAATAATATTTCGCGAATATTATATAAAACATAAAAAACGCAAATAAAGATAACTGTGTATAAAACTGTTTTAAATGAAATAACTATGTGTTTATCCATAAGACTATTTTATCAAACTTTTAGCTTTTATATACATATCTTTATTTTGTATATCAATCCAAATAATTGCTTCATTTTTTTTAAACCATGTTTGTTGCCTTCGGACGTATGCATGAAGCGCGTATTTTGCCTTTTGCTTGGCACTATCGTTTTCTTCAACATTATTTATTGCATCTAAAGCTTGTTTGTATATGATTCCGTGTAATTTATTAGAAGCGCCATACCCAAGTTTTATGGCATTTTTTATTTCATTAAATAACGTGGTGTCCCAGATATTTTCTAGCCACAGGTCAACTTTGGCATATAAATAGTGTCTAGGGGAGGTAAGTCCGATAAGTATGTGCTTTGCGGGAAATAGTTTAGGTAAAGTTTTGTGAACGGCACTAGGCTTTTTTTTGCTTTGGTAATGCTTTTCAATTTTTCTAATTAATCTTCTTTTATTTTCGATATCCGAAGAATTAATATGAGCTACATTTAACGACCTGCATTGCTCCTTTAATTCCTCTAGTGTTAGTTCTTGTAATTCTTTTCTTAATTTATGATTAATCGGCATGGGTTTTAACTGTAACTTCCCTAGCAGCACATCAATATATAATCCAGTTCCACCGACAATAAAAATATTTTTATTTGTATTTGCTAAATACTCATTAATAATTGGTACAATAGTTATTGCATAGTCGTAAACAGAAAACTGCATGTCAGGTGTCGCCATATCATATCCCCACATGTCAATGCCGTTAACTACCCATTTATTACTTTCTTTATGAATTTGTATTTGGGTAGTATCTTGTGGAATTTTTCCTGTACCAATATCTAAATATTTATAAATTTGTCTTGAATCTGCCGAAAAAATCACACCATTAAATTCTTTTGCAAGCTTTAGCGCGAGAGCTGTTTTTCCTGTTGCAGTTGGTCCAACAATAACGTATATTTTTTTTAATTTTCTTTTGTCTCTTTCCATACTTTAGTTAACAACGCGTGTCTTCTTTTTTTTTCTTTAAGTGATACATCATCTTCAAAAAATTTTTGCGCAGGTGTTCCTTTTCTTGGTGAGTATATTGATATAAATGCTACATTGAACTTTACTTTTTTAAATAGCTTTACTGTATCCATAAATTGTTTTTCTGTTTCTCCAGGAAAGCCAACAATTATATCTGTGCCAAACTCAATGTCTTTTTTAACTTTTTTAAGTTTATTAGTTAAGTTGATAAAATCTTCTATCGTGTGTCTTCTATTCATTCTTTTTAACACCTCATTATTACCTGACTGAACTGCTATATGTAAATAATTGGAAATTTTTGGTAATGTAACTGTTTTTATTAAGTCGTTAGTAAAATCAAATGGATTTGATGATAAAAAGCTAATCTTTTTAATTGCATCTATGGCATGTATTTCTCTAAGTAGTGATGCGAATGGGATTTTTTGGTTACTTCCTGTTCTAATTTCAAACTTATCATTCATACTAAGCCCCCATGAGTTAACATTTTGCCCACAAAGTGTAATTTCACTAAAGCCTCTATTTGCTAGATGGTTAATTTCTTTTAGTATGTCTTCTTTTGGTCTTGATACTTCTTTACCACGCGCGTATGGTACAACACAAAATGTACAAAAGTTATCGCACCCATACGATATATTAACAAAAGCGTGTACGTTGTTGTTCTGCTTTGAAATCGTATTATTTGGATCATATTTCGAAAGTGTCCACGTACTTAAAAGTTTATGTTTAGCAAGTATTTTTGGTATGTCTTGTATTTGCGTAGGATTGATATATGTATCAACCCATGGAGTTCTTTTTCTAAGCTCATCAAATTCGTATCTTTGTCTATCTCCTGTTACAGAACCTACCATGCAGCCAGCAAGTATAATAAAGGGTTTTTTCTTAGTATGTATGTCTTTAAATACTTTTCCTAAGCCGTACACTTTATCTTCGCTTTTTTGTCTTACCGAACAAGTGTTTACTATGCAAACACTACTTTCAGTTATGTTTTTTGTTTCTTCAAAACCCAATGCTTCCAATACCCCAGCAATGGTATTTGAATCTGCTATGTTTGCTTGGCAGCCAAATGTTTGAATATGGTACGTTTTAATTTCTAAAATCTCTTTTTGCATAGTTGGTATAGTAAAGCCTAATACTATTTAAGTTTTGTTCCATTTTGTGCATGTATTATTGTTCCGACTCTTATATCCATTTCTTTAAAGTGTTCAAGTGATATTGTTTGCATAGGCATACGTGTGAATTTTACCTTTGTTGTTGCATAAACGCAAATTGTTTGCTATAAGTCTCTTATGTCTTCTAAAACCCCTGCAGATTTCTTAATAGAAAAAAAGTTGTCCATTTTACGAAACGATGTCTCTAAATTACGCGCAGAAAGAGAACAAATAATTATGGAAAGAGGGTTAATTGCACAAGAAGACGGAGATTTAAGAGAAAACGGTGCTTTTATCGCGTTAGAGCAAAAAGAACACGCTTTAACCTCAAAAATAAATGCTATACTAGCTGAAATCACAGAAATTTCAAAGGAACATCAATTTTCAAAAAGCAATAATTTAGATGACTAACAACTATAGAGACGAATTAATAACCATATTAGATAAATCTAAGAATATCGCTGTAATAACACATAAATCCCCCGACGGCGATGCTATTGGATCAGCTATGGCATTTTATTTTTGGTTACAAAAAACCTATTCTCATAAAAACTTTGACTTATTTATCGAGGGTACTGGATCCCCTAGTTTTGCTAATGTATTCGGCTATGAACATATTATTTGGGTACCTGATGTAGTAAGTGTTTTAACCAATTACGATACAGTAGTATTTTTAGATTTGTATAGCTCTTCTATGGTTAGTTTTAATGAGGGAGGACTTAAAGAAGTTTTAAATGACAAAAGATTAATTTATATAGATCATCATAGAGGTAGCCCAGAAAAAAGCGATCTTTTTATATCTAAGCATTTATGTTCTGCGTGCCAAGTTTTAGCTGATTTGGTTTTTACACAAGATACAGACTTAGATGAAGTAATAGCAAAAGCGTTACTGCTTGGAATAATGACAGATAGCGGTGGTTTTAGATATGTTGGTAGCAATGATACTACTGTATTTACAACTGTGCCACGGCTACTTGCATACGCTAAAATTGCACAACTTGATGAACTTTTAATGTCTATAGAAGAGATGCCCGAAAAAGCATTTAATTTAGTTAAAGTGCTTATGCAAAATACTCGTAACATCAAGCTTTCTTCAGTGCCAGGTTTAACAATGTCATATATTTTACCTACAGATGTAACCGAGCTCACAGAAGAAGAAATCAGACATTTTAGAGGTATTTATCAAACTTTAGTTATTAGAAAGATACAGAATTTTCCTTGGGGGTTAATTATTTCACCTAAAGAGACACACTTTTCATTATCTTTTAGATCATTACCAAGTGGTCCCGATGTTAATGCCTTATGTAGAGATTATTTTTCTGGTGGTGGGCATATTAGGGCCGCTGGAGGAAGGTATCCAGGTACTGGAATGGATCTTGATATGACTAAAATAACTGAAAGCGATATGAAAGATATTATTGACAATATATTGAATATTATAAAAAACGCAAAAATCACTTTTTCTTAGATGTAGTGCTTTGTATTTCTCCTAATTCTTCTTGTGCTTCTTGCTTTAAACTTTCAAGATATGCTTTGTATGAATTATCATAAGTTTCATCTACAAAAGTGTCTAAATTTTCGAAATCAGGTACAAATATTTTAACTTTTCGCGGGTAGTTACTTTGTTCTTCAACATTATCCCAAATACATACAGTACTTATTCCAGCAGCTACTGCCGCTTGTGTACCTGGTATCGAATCTTCAAATGCGAGTGCGTCTTGAGGTTCAAGATTTAGTTTTTTAAGTGCTTCTTTATAAATTTCGGGATGTGGTTTTGGGTTTTTTACTTCATCTCCACAAATTATTAAATCAAACATTCCGTCTAAATTAACATCTTTAAGTATTTTATCTACAATATCCTTTTTAGAGTTTGTAACAAGTGCAACTTTGATATTTTTATTTGTTAATTTGCTAATAAGTTCTACAACTCCGTCTTTTATTTCAAGCGGGAGTTGTGCAGTTAATTTTATGAACTCCGTATATGTCTGCGTAACAAGGTTTTCTACAGGTATATGCATTTTAAAGTTGTTTTTTGCAATTATATCTAACCACCTGTTTTCTAGTGTTGTGCCCTCCCCTGTGTTTATGTCTGCAAGTGCTTTACCATCGGTACCAAGTATCTTTTTTATTGCTTCTCTCCAATAAGGAATGGTATCTACTATAGTTCCATCTAAATCGAAAAATACCACTTTTTTATTCTTAAACATTTTTTTATAGTCATTTATTGTTGTTCTTGTGTATACAGCAATGATATTTAGCACTAAAGTAATTGGTCCAAATAACACATTTATTGGAAAATTGTATATGTGGTCATAACCAAAAAGGAGTATGTATATTGCATACAATATTCCGATTCCCAAGTATATCTGCAATATAGTTGTAAGAATATCCATATGTAAAGATTAACATGTTGCTTGATAACTTTGAAGTATGCTAGTATTTTTTCATGACTAACATAGATGATATATATAATGAAGAAGATGAAACAGCAGAAGAGTTTCATCAAAATTCTAACCTTAAATTCATTTGTCCAAAATGTGGTGAGGTTACGCAAGATGAAGTAATGTTTTTATGCAATACGTGTGATAATACAGAGATGATATATCAAAATGGTACTTATATGTGCCCTTCATGTCTTGTACCAGGTGAGAATTTTCAATGTTTGAAGTGTGATTCAAAAGAAGTAGTGTTGAAAGCCACTAATTAATTTAATTTTCTTCGAAATACCTTTTTAGTATAAGAGCAGCCGCGATATCATCTAATGTTTTTCTCTTTTTTTGTGAAGTATTTTCTTTGATTGATATTCCCAATGCTTCTTTACTAGACAGATATTCGTTAACATATGCAACAGGTAATCTGGTGTGTATTTTTAATAATTTTGCAAATTTTTTTACCTCTAAAGATTGTGGGGTTTCTTTGTTGTTTGAATCTAGAGGTAAACCTAATACAAATTTAGTAATTTTATTTTCAAATGCTATTTTACTAATTTCAATCAACACGTTTGACACATCTTTAGCTGGAAGTATTCGTATTGGCTGCACATATCCACTTCTTCCTATTGCTATACCAATATTACTTTTTCCAACATCTATACCTAAAAGTAGCTCTTCGTTTACAGTTTTTCTTTCCTTAGTCATTTTTTATCTACTTCAATGCTAATGTTATCTCTATTTTTTGGAAATGATTTCAAAACCGGTATGTTTGGTTTTATTTCATAATTTTGAATATTTCTTATTTCGCTAAGTGTTTTTTGACCCTCAGCAAGTGATTTACCTTTTAATTCATCTTTTAATTTTTCGGTATCCACATTTGTAACAACAGCAGTTTTAATTGTTATTTGAAGATCTGCACTAGTACTAGAAAGTGTTGTAGTTTCAGTATTGCCTAATATTTCAACATTAACATCTTTATTTTGTGTTGATAAAACATAGCCTTCGGGTATAAAACCTTCTAATAAACTATCTAGTATTTTATCAATGTCATCTGTTGAGTAGGCAAGGCCTGTTGCACTCATTTCGAGAGTTACTTCTAACTCATCTGTTTCTTCACCTTCTTGGTGGCTAAGTATTGTATTTGTCACGATGAGTTCTTGTGAGCCCGCTATGAATTTTCTGTCCCCAACAACTTTGTTTTCTAGTTCTTTCTCTACATCTTGCGTAATTTCTTGCGTTAGTTTTTGCGTGAGCTCTTCGATATTTGTTATATCCACAATTTTTACAGTCTCACTAACGCCACCGCTAAAATCTTTGTTTGTTTTAGCAAATACTTCATTTTTATCGTAGTCTTCTACGGTCAGGTCTGTGCCTTTATCAATATTATATTTATCTCCTATGTCCACCGCTTTTACTGAAGCGGTTGTTTCTCCTGCAGTAATTATTGTGGTTACTTCATCCGGGCTTTCTTCTGTAGCTTCGGGTACGGTGACATCGTCTTCGAGTTCGTATTCTAAATCTTCTTCTTCGAAGATAATTTTTGTACCTTTGTCAATGTTGACTTCTGTAAGTGTTTTATTGTATATCTTTATTTCACCTTCTGCCTGTTCGCCTACTATTTTTTCGCCTGTGGTAGCAATTTTGTCTGTTTTACTTATAACAGTTTGTACAGATGTTCCTTTTAGTGTTTTGTTATCTGCATTTGTTTCTGCGTCTTTTGCTACTTGTATCTGTATACTTTTTGTTAAAGGTTTTGAATTGACAACAATTTTTACATTTACTTTATGAAATTTTTGAATAAAAAATGCACCTGCAATTCCGATGCTAAATAATAAAAATAATGCTATAGGTAGTACTTTCATTTTTTTAAAATCTACATTTGGTAATGTAAAATTAATTTTTGGCATTGCAAAAGGCAACTTTTTCATTTGAAATTTTGATGGGTATCTTTTATCATCAGCAATATCCAACAGAGATATTTCTTTCGCAATGAAATCTGCGTCTTCGTCAGTTTCTTCGTTTATATTGTGTATTAGATTTAGGCCCTGTTGGTCTTGCGTTGTAAAGCTTATGCTTTTACTTAATTTTTCGGCTTCTTTTTGGATTACCCTAATGTTTAATATATTTTCAAAAATTATCGCTCCTTCAGGTATAATAAGTTCAATACCAGAATCATTAACCCCTCTTATTTTATTTATCACATCTATAACAGAATCGTGAATATCTAAATTTATTTTTGTCATATTAATTAGGTTTTAATTCCCTATAAACTAATGCTAATGAAGTAACATTAACATATTTTAACTCATCTGCTTTACCTGTGGTATCTATTATTAAAGGGTTAAAATCTATGATGCTCACTTTAGTAAAATTAGGCAACTCTTTAAATGGAATAGATTTAGTCCATGGCTTAGATTCCATATTTTCAAGAAGTATCGGTAAAACAAAACCCCCACCAGTTAAGTAAAGGTTTGATGGAAACGTTTTTATACCAGTAAATTCATTAAAAAGTATTTCAATTCCATCAAGCCAAATATTTCCCACGTAATCCAGTACGTTTTCTATATGTATCGATTGGCTATCATCTAACATATTGTAGGCATATTCTATTTTTTTCTTTTCTGCCTCATTCAAACTTACGCCCAAGCCGGTACTTAATTGTTGTGTAAAATGCATTCCTCCTATATTTAAAACTTGCGACGCCACAATGCCCCCGCCAAATATTACAGCAACTTCTGTAGTGTCCCCGCCGACATCAATAATTACAGCATCAAGTGACTGTTCGTTTTTTGTATTTTTCAACATCTCTGTAAGTGCGTATATATTGGGTGTTACTGCAAGTATGTTTAAATTGAGTTCATTTGCTATTTTTTCTAGTAGATCTAAATGATAAGTAGGTACTACAGATGTAAAAGTAGCGATTTCTATTTTATTTCCCTGTTTCCCAATTAACTCATTTTGAAATGACCCATCAAGTTTTGTATATACATTTGTTGTCGTAATTATTTGAATATCTACTTCTTCATTCCCTGTAGTGTTAAATATATTTTGTTGAGTTTGATCTAGAGATGCTTCAAGTACTTTATCAGTAATCTCATTTACTTCTTTTTGTGTAATTTCATCGTTTTTGCCTCTATTTACTCTTACTGTTGTAGTTAGGCATGTACACAAATCGCCGCCTAAACCAATTATCACATCTGTTACTTGTTCTTCTATATTGTATGAAATTTGATTTAGTGCATTATGCAGTTTGCTAATAACTATTTCTTTATTTATTATGTGCCCAGCTCTCACTATGTTTTGTTCTAAAATTTCTTCGGTTACAGCAAGTATTTCAAAATGGTCATTTATATGTTTTATGGCGAGCACCTTTATAGATGAACTACCTATGTCCAGCGTTAAGAATATATCTGACGGTTTTTTGTGCTTAAAACTAAGCGGCAGTTTTATCATTTTATTTATTATACATTAGTATGCGCATATAGTGTTTCATTTTTATACAAAAATACTATATTGCTTCCACAACCCCATATGGTCCATTTTTATACGTATATCTTGGTAAATTGTTAAATGTATTTGTCACAGCATTACGGTCATCTAAGTCTAGCGTTGCAATTTCATCTAATTGAGGTTGTTGTAAAAGGATAAATTCTCCTGCCCGCAGTCTTTTTGCACCGGGTCTATCTTTTTCCGCATCCAACTCTGGAAAAGCTCTTTTGTAAAATTCTTCAAGCGCGTCTGGCTCATTTTTTATTGTATTAATAAAATCTTTGGCCTTGTTGCTTGGCATTATAACGGCTACATGTGCCACAGTGTGCTTTTTTCGGTTATCAACTGCACTTGTGTCTTGATGAAACGAGACCCATATGATGCTGTTGTTTTGATTTGCTGGATCTCGTTCAACAGTAACAGCGTGTGTTTTAAGAGCTAATGCATGTACTTCAGGGTACGCCCTTTCGGATACTGTATAAAGGCTTTCAAAACTTTGGAATCGGAGGGACATTTTAAATTCCTTCTCACCATAATGGTAATAGGCGCCACTTCTATTAGTCAGCGTGCCCTTAACTGTACTGCCTTTGGGAAGTTTACCAATTACATCCCATTCTTGTATTGCACTCACAAAACTCTCAACTTTTGCTTGTATCTCTGGAGACAGATTTGTCCCCTTAGGTTCTATTACAACATCTTCAGTTTTCGGGCCCTCTTGTGGGTCACCAATTGTTTGTACAGCACCACCTACATTCAAGCCAAGATCATCATCATCAAAATCTGCTAGTTGTAATCCATAACGTTTTATGAACGCCTCCATAACATCTTGTACAGTTATATTAGAGCCGTACTTTTCGTAAATCGTATCAATGTTTTTTTTATGTCTCGCTAAAAACTCATTTGCAATAGTTTCAAGATCTTTTTTTGTTGAAATCGATTTTAGTCCCTGTAGTATTTGTGCCAGTTCAATTTGATCTACAAAATTACTTTTACTTATATAGTCAATAATATCGTTGGCACTACTAAATTCTAAAGCTGCTTCTTGTGCCTCGGCTGTATCAACCCTGCTTTTAGTTTTGTGTCCTTGCTCGCTTTGCCCTCTTTGTGCGAACTCCTCTGCAGTACTGAGTGCTTCACGAAGTTGTTGTTGAAGTTCTGCAATTCTTTGTGAATTATCCCCATTAGCCTCAGCATTTTTTATTTGTTTTCTTAAGTCAGCTATCATCTTTTCTGCTTGTTCTCCCCTAGCTTTTTCTGCTGTAAGTTGTTGTTCTAACCTTTCAGCAACTCTCACACCTTTTATTTTTGCAAAAAGTAATCTAAATTCTTCTATGCTTATTTCTCTTATGCCTAATTCTTTAAGCATCCGGTTTATATTAGTAAACTGCAAGCTTGGGCCTTTTATGCTAGACTCATCAACTGACAAAAGAGAATCGGTAAACATTTTTGAAAAAAATTCTTCCGCCTTTGCTAGTCTAATACTTTCTTTGAAATGTTCTATAAGTTGTAGAAATGTGGCTTTATCTACTGAATCTCTTCCTAAAAGCGAACTCGCTCTATTAAAAAGATGCCCATTATCACCGGCTGCTAGTCTTTTTAATGCATCGTCAGTAAGTAAGGTTCTAAATATCTCTAGTTTTGCTAAGTCATTTTGTGTAAGCTCCGCTGTTGTACTTGTCGTTGCATCTGTACCTGCAATGGTAGACACTTGCTCTTGTCTAAGTGGTATTAATGCATTTGCTTTGTCTATTGCACCGTCATTATTTAGTCCAAACAACCTCTTGAATTCAAGTGTTTTAACTCTTCTCTTTAATTCAGTGTCGATATTTAATAATAGTTGTTCTAAATCCTTTTGTGACAATTGCGTATTTTTAAGTAAGTAAAGTATTTCAGATGCATATTTTAAATATAGTTCTTTTAACTCTTCATGTATTTCAGCGGCATGTTGTTCGGCAAGTTTTTGTACGTGGGCTTGATTAAATCCAGGTATCGAATTTCCTATTTCTCTTGCTATATTTCTAGCATAGGCTGAATAATATGTATGTTCTCTAAAATGTTGTGAAAACTGTTCATATGAGGTAAGTAAGCCTTTTAGTATATCGATATACGTACCCCGTTCGTTTTCTGGTATTTGCTCTAAAATATCTTTTTCTAGTGTACGCAGTCCATTTGCTGCTCTTAAAACGTTAATCCAATCTTCTTGTGCTGCTACGGTTTCATCCAAAACAGCAACACGCTCTCTGTGTGATTTTAATCTCTCTCTTTCTGTTGCGATGTCAAACCCAGACCTTTCATAACTTCTAATACATCCATCCAATTCTTTTGTCCAACTGTTATATACATCTTTTGAAATTAAGACCCATTTAGTAGCTTCAACTACCTCTTGTTGTCCTGATGACGTTGTAACAACTTCTTTTGCTGTTACCGGAACTAAATGCCCTACAATTCTTCCATTTTCATCTTTTTGTGTTAGTGAGTTTTGTTCTAGATTTTCTTTAAAATCTACTGCTTTAACCATTGTGTCTATTGTCATTGTCCACCCTCTGTAATGCGCTTCCTCATGCAGCCCTACTTTTCGTAAATATGCTACTCCAGGGTCTATTCCAGCATCTTCTGATCGTAATCGTGTTTCATATGCACTTAAATTTACTATTGTTACTTGCTTAGGAACAATTTTTCCATCACCTGTTTTTTGGTTTACATATCCTTTGTATCTATCTACAAAAGCGTCTGGATCAGGACCGCGTACTTTTCGTTCAATTCCAAATATGCCAGGGGAATGTCTTAACTCCTCATGTCTTTTGCTATTTACAATAACATCTCTCTTTGGCACTTGTTCTGCATGTTTATAATTGGGGATATTCGGTCTAATATTTTCTGCAGTTACACCACGTTCCCACGCATATTTGCCATTTTCAAACACACTTACCTCTAATGCATCGTCTAAATCTCTAAGCAACAACCTATAATTACGTACTAACGCTGTGGAGTATGCTTCTAATTTTTGTTGTTCAGTTCCTGGGGTACTGCTAGTTATATTTTGGTAAAAATCACTGAATGGTGCAGGTTTGATTTTTGCTACATGAGTGTTAATAGACTGTGTAAGATCATCGTTGCCAGCAATGTTTGTGTTACCTTTTGCTCTTGCGATGATTTTACACAAGGCATAAGCGCTTTGTGTGTTTGTTCGCGCATCGTGAGATAAAAATATTAATAGTTCTTCTAATCTTCTAACACCCTTTAAATATTCGGCATAAATGGGGCTACTTTCACAAGCTTGTTTTATCTCATCTTCGGTTGCATCATCAGATAGATTATGCGCCTTATTAAAAGCATTTTTATCTTCTGCTCTATAATTAGGATCTAGGGAGGTGACTAAGTCTGAAACGTTTTCTTTTGCCTGTTTTAACAGTGCTAGTAATTTACGATCTCTAGTATCATATGTTTCTTTTAATGCATCTATTCGGGTACTCAATTCATCTTTTAGATTACCAATGTGGCTTTTTTGTTCATCGTTGGGAGTAAAAACATCATTTCCTGTTGGGTTTAATATTCTTGTTACCATAAATATTCTTTCTACATCGCGCCATTAAAATGGAATCATCTTTCTTGGATCAAACTTTGGTTCTTCTGGCTCATTAAACCCTGCACGCATCGCAATATACTCTTCGACTTCTTTTAGTGGTCTTCCATATTTTTCTCGCGATTGTTTTTTAATTGTTTCTGCTGTTTCTTTACTCATTTTTTCAGATGATATTCTATTCCAATCTACTCTTAATGAAAAAGGCTCACTTGGGTGCCCGTTTATCAAAAGTCGGGTATATGCATTCCCTATTGGGGTGTTTAACAAATCATTTTTTGTAAATGTTGGTTCGAATTGACTTTCTAAATATTCAGCATCATCTGCACCTACTCTAAATACTGTCATAGAACCTACATTACCAAATATTGCTTCTTTAATATCATCTTCAAGTTGTGCAACAAATTGATGCGCTACAGTTAAATTTAATTTATATTTTCTTGCCTCAGATAATATTGTTGCAAAATCCGGTGTCGCAAAGTTTTGAAACTCATCTACATATAAATAAAAGTTAGGAAAATCTTCTTTACCCAATAACGATGCCCTTGATAATGCGGCAGATAATATTCTTGGAACTAATAATAACCCTAAAAATGTTGAATTCTCTTCGCCAATAAGTCCTTTAGATAAATTAACAAGAAGTATCTTTTTCTTTGCCATGATCTCCGCAAAATTAAATGCCGATTTGGGTTGACCTAAAATATTTCGCATTAATCTTTCGGTTACAAACCTGTCGAATTTTGAAACAAAGTATCCCATTTTTTCGCTTTTATGAAAGTCACTTGTTTTTGCCATTTCATCAGTCCAGTATCTTTTTACTAACGGATCTTGAATTTTAGGTATAAATTTTTGCACATACTTTTGATCTATAAGAAGTCTAAGTACATCTACCATAGTACTTTCGGGATCTACCATTGCTGTTAACATAACGTTTCTTATTGCTCTTTCTAGTTGAGGTCCCATAATACCTTGTCTGTTTGGATCATATAATTTGTATAGCAAAGCAATAAACGCATTAATTGTTATGTTTTTTTGCTCTTCTGAGTGAGCTTCAAGCATGTTTAGACCCATTGGTCTTTGGGTGTCTGATGGATCAAATAGTATTACATCATCGATTCTTTCTGGTGGAATTTTTTCTAACATTTCTTCAACATCAGAACCGTGAGGATCTATTACAGCAACACCCTCACCATTATATATATCTTGCATTGCAAGTGAGCTCATAAAAACAGATTTACCAGTACCTGTCTGTCCTATAATGTACATATGTCTAGTTCTATCTTTTTCTTTAAGGTAGATTGGTGTTTCTACCCCTCTAAAATAATTTGTACCAAGATATAGCCCAGAAGTCGGCACATTCGATGGAGCAGGTGCCTTTCGTGCTCTTAACCATAAAATATTTGGTGTTTGAATGTCTTTGTTAGGCAAATAAAAAATTGTTGCCATTTCTTCTGTATTTAATACTGGATATTTTGAGTACAGTTCTATGTTAAACAAAGGTATATGTAATTTTTTAACAGACATTTCACGATATATAAATTCATCTATTAGTCTCATTTTTCTTCGTGTTTTTCTGACTTTGAATCTATTATGTTTAATATCTGCGAATTGTTCAAAAGAGGTCGCTACGTTTCTCAAATGGCTCTCTGCTGCAACCTTAGTATCAGCTAAAGCAACTATTCTTATTGCCACATCAAACCCAGATTTTCCAACTTTTTTATCTATTCCTTCTAGTCTAGATTCATCAAATTTACCTCCTTTTTCGCTGGATGCATTTTTATGTTTTATGTGTGCAACAAATGCTTTTCCTGCTTTTATCCAACTTTTTGTAGCGGGCGATACCACATATTGTATTGCAACAACATCTGTTTTTTGTAGTTTACTAAGTGCCGAAGTCAAGGCGTTTAAAGGAAAAGTTTTTTCCATGTCTTTGTATGTTCTTATTGGAAAAAATGATGAGTTTTCAAATTGAAGTTCGGATATTGCAGTGTGTGTGCCGCGATCCCATATTTCATTTGGATCAATTATATCTATTTCTGCAACTGGGTACGCCCCGTTAATCTGTTTTTCTACAAATGATACAAGTTCATCAGGTACAACAACATAAAAGCCAATTCCAGTTTCTTTTGAAATTATTTCTAAAGATATTCTATATTGTCCCTTTAATAGCCTTTGCCAAAAAGGTCTTTGAAATCCTATTAAATTAGAAAAAAAATGTTCTGCCGCACTAATTTCTATTTCGTTTTGTTGCGGCACTTTAACTTGTAAAAATGTTAGTTTGTATTGACTTAGCCTTTGGTATCGCCTGCGTCTCCATATTAGAAAGCTATCCAATATTACCCAAAATAATAAGACCAACACAATTATGTAAACAAGTATCCAAAATGTATTAAAGGCTAAATCAGCTAAGTTCATGTTTTTCTTTTTCTATATTATCAATAAATTCTTGCTCTTCTACATCAGCTTTTTTTGTTGTGCTATCGGCATCTGGACTAACGTTTATTGTTTTTTTATCTCCAGTTCTTAGATCTACCGTATTTATTACTTGTACTGGGTTTTTTACATCTGTTTGCGCTATAGTTTCGACTTTTTCTTGTTGATCTTTTTTATCTTCTTGTGGGACATTCACTGTTTCTGCTGGTTTCACAGCTTCAATAACAACTGGCTTTTCTGTTGGAATAGGTTTCTCCACATTTTGTGTTTCGGTTATTATTGTTTCGACATTTTGGGTACTGTGAGATTCTGCACTTTGGTAGGGAATTGTTGACAACCCTTCTCTTACTGAGGTTAGTCCTTGTGGTTCTTGCATTTTTTTTATATTGTCAGCGTCTAGTGGCATATTGTTATTTTTATCGTCTACATCTATTGGCACACTTGAAGTGTTTGTATCATTTATATCGCCTAGTAATGACGAAATATCTCTTGTGTTACTTTGTGAATTTACTGCAGGGTCACTAGCAGCATTGGTCTTACTAGAGGGGGTCATTTTGTTAGATGTTATGTTGTCGTTTTGTAAATTATTTTGAGCAGTTATATCCATAAGAATATATTAACATCATGCTTGTTATGTTGGAAGATATAACTAATCTTTCTTATCTTTTTCTTTAAGAATCTTTTTTTTAATATTTCTTAAGGTTTCATTTTTCTCGACAATCTGTGCAGCTTCCTGTACAGCGTTTTTAGTTTTTTCTAATGCCGGGTGCATTTTTTCTTCGAATTCTTGGGATTTGGTTTTAAGTTCTCCCGCTTTAATTTTAATCTTTTCTTTTGTGACCTCACCTTTATCAGGAGCAATTAATAGACCTATAATGGTACCAGCTATGACTCCGAATATTGTCCCATGTAAAAATGATTCTGAATTATTTTGTTTTTTTTCCTCGTTTTTTGACATGTTAATCTTCTTTTTTCTTTTTAAAATCTTTAGTTTCATCTGCTATTGTTCTTATTGATCTTACTGTTTTTATTGTTTCAGAGATAGTCGCAACTATGTTAGATATTGTAGCTATTGGGTTTACAAATAAATTCTTTATATTATCTGTGCTTTCTAGTACGCCATTTATTTTTTGAAGTGTCTGTTTAAATTCTTTTAAAATAATTACCAAATACATTGACACTGCAACAATGCAAATAACTAAAACAGAAAGCGAGATTACTAATAGTACTTGTACATCCATGGGCAGATTCCTTTCAGATCTAGTATCACACGCGTATATTCTTGTGTCAATAATCATTCATATAATGAGTTAAGAGTATCACTTGAACCGACAAGTACATCTCTTGGTTTACTTCCATTTGCCGGTCCAATGATATTTTTTGCTTCTAGTTCATCAAGTATTCTTGCAGCTCTCGCATATCCAATAGATAATCTTCTTTGAAGTAACGATGCGGATGCTTTTTTCTCGGTTGTGACAATTTCTACAGCATCGTGAAACAAATCATCCACATTATCACCACCGGCTGATATGCTTTTTGTGTTATCTGGGACGCTAAATATTTCTTCTTCTCTGTAATCAGGTGTTAACCCCGCAGCTTTAAGGTAACTTACAAGATTATTTATTTCTTTATCTGATATAAATGCTCCTTGAAGCCTTCTTGGTTTTGAATCATCTGGTGGTACAAAAAGCATATCACCTTTACCTAACAGTTTTTCTGCACCAGGCTGATCGATAATAACTCTCGAATCTACTTGGCTTGTAACGTTAAAAGCGATTCTACATGGTATGTTTGCTTTAATAAGCCCAGTAATAACATTAGTCGATGGTCTTTGAAGGGCAAGTACCAAGTGTATACCTGTTGCTCGCGCAAGTTGTGCAATTCTAATTATACTTTTTTCAACCGATGCCGGATCAGTGACCATTATTTCACCTAGTTCATCAACAATAATTACAATGTACGGTAACGCTTGAAATCCTGATTTTTCGTTATACGCGTCGATATGTCTAACTTTTGCTGCTTCTAGAAGTTTATATCTTCTTTCCATTTCAGAAACAGCCCATTTAAATACTGCAGGTGCTTTTTCGATGTCTGTTACTACTGGAGTTAATAAATGCGGAATATCATTATAGTAAACAAGTTCGACTCTTTTTGGATCGATCATAATGAACTTACATTCTTGTGGGCTTGCCTTATACAATATAGAAAACATTAGATTATGTATAAATACAGATTTACCCGATCCTGTAGCCCCTGCAATAAGAAGGTGGGGCATTTTTTGTATATCATATACAACAGGCTGCCCACCAACATCTAGTCCTAAAACTATCCCTAGTTTAGATTTATTTGCTTTCATTTGGTCTGATGTTAAGAGTGTTTTAAAGTTGACTGCTACACGGTTGTTATTTGGTACCTCAATACCAACAAGAGATCTTCCTGGTATTGGAGCTTCTATTCTAACAGAGCCTGATGGGGATGCTAAAGCCAAAGCTAAGTCATATTGAAGACCTGATATTTTTGCAATCTTTGTTCCTGCCTCTGCTTCTAAGGCGTATTGAGTAACCGATGGTCCAAATCGTGTTTCTTTAACTTGTGATGCGATACCAAACGATTTTAATGTTTCTTCGATAATTTTAGCTCTTTGTTTAACATCGCCCCTATCTACGGGGATATTTGGAGGCTCTGAAAGTAATTCAAGTGGTGGAAGTTCCCACACTTTATCTGTATACGGTAAATGTGGGTTAGCTGGTACAAGTGAATCTGTTGTATTTTTTGCACTGTCTTGTGATTTTGCACTTTGTGGTTCAGACATTGTTGGAATAATCTCAAAGCTGGGTTCCTCTACATAAGTGTTTGAGCTTTTAGCTTTTGTTTCGACATTATATGGACTACCAGTATCAGTATTTGAGATATTAAGTCCTGATGTTATTTCGATTTCGTATTCATCTTCCGAGTCTTTTTTGTCCTTTATTTTCTTTATATTTGGTATTTTTAGACCTATTTTATTTAATAATTTTATCTTTTTTATCTGTTCCAAGATATTAAGAGCTATTTCATCGATAGGTTTATCAAGCACAACTATTGTACCAACTATTGTTAACGCCAAAAGAACTAATACAGCTCCATATATGCTAATTGTATTTGCCAAAATAGAAAGTATTTTAAAGCCTAAAATTCCACCCCCATTGCCGTTCTTTGCATCGTTATAGGCACTGCTATCATAACCATAAAACACATGAAGAAGTCCCGAAACGCTAAATAGTAACAGAATAAATCCTGAAACAATTCTAATCTCAACAAATTTCCACTTAATTTTATTAAATAATAAAAGTCCAAAAATGCATAAAATTGGTATTAAAAATAAATGAGCATGTCCAAAAAGTAAGCGCAGCATTTCTTGGATTTTAGAGTTAGCACTATACCCACTAGCCAAAAAAGATATCAATATTATGCCTGATAATAAAATTAGCAATACGCCAACAGCAGAACGGACAGTTTCTGCTCTTATATTGAGGTTTAATTTGAACTTTTTTTTACGTCCTCTTTTAGGCATTAATGTTATTTTAACAAATGATTAACTATACAGAAATTGTTTGTACAATAATCATTGGTCTTCTTCCGGTTTCTTTAAATAAAAATCTCTCAATATCTCTTTCTAATTTGTTTTGTACTTTTCCCCAATTGCTGTCTAGTGCTTCGTGTTTTTTTAAGACTTTGTTCAACAAATCTTTTGAACGTGCCATTAATTCTTTTGATTCTTTAACATAAACAAATCCACGTGTAACTATTTCTACCCCAGACATAATTTTTTTTGTTGCCTTATCGATAGGTACTATTACCACGAATACGCCGTCATTTGACAGTACTTCTCTGTCTTTTATAACGATTGGTTCCAGATCGCTAAAGCCTTTTCCATCAATGTAAACTTGTTTTGTGGTTATTGTTTCGCCTTTTTCACCAATACCGTTTCTAAAAATAACGCTTCCTCCTTCTAACAGTTCAAAAACAGTATTTTTATCAAAACCTAGTTCTTCTACCATGTTTTTATATGATCTTGTTTGAGTAACACTACCCCCAATTGGAATAAAATATTTTGGCTTAACAATTGATGCAATGATAGTTAAATCTCCTTTTGGGCCATGTCCAGATACATGTAAATTTGCTTGAATTTTGCTATATACAACTTCGGCGCCCCTCAATGTTAAATTATCCATTACTCTTTCAACAGCAACTTGAACTCCTGGAGGGTTAGGATCAGCAGAAAATATAACCATTGCATTTTCTTCAAGTCTAATTGTATTATGTTCACCTCTACTTATCTTATCTAGACTTGATCCAGGTTGTCCAAAGCAACCTGCAACTAGGTATACTAAGTCTTTTTGTGGGTATGCGTTACATTTTTCGTCGTCAATAAATACATCATCTGCAAAGGGTAAGAAATCCAGCTCTCTTGCGATTCTTACGCTTTGTTTAATAGACCTGCCCCCTAGAACAATTTTTCGTCCCGCTTTTATGGCCGCATCAATTATTTGATACATTCTAGAAATATTCGATGAAATAGTTGTAATCATTATTTGTCTTCCCTCGGCCTCTTCGTACATATTATGAAATGTATCTTTCATTGTACGTTCAGATTTTGAATAACCTTCGGTATTTGCGCCAAGACAATCTGATAAAAGACATAACACTCCCTCCTCCCCATATTTTGAAATTGTGGCAATATCAATTGGTTTATCTAACACAGGAGACCAGTCCACTTTGTAATCTGCCATGTGCAATATTCTTCCTTGTGGTGTTTGAATTGATAATCCAAGTGAAGTAGGTACTGAGTGGTTTACTCTAAATGCAGATATTTTAAAATTTCCTAGTGTGATCTCATCTGTTTCGGGTGAGATTAAGTTAAAACTTACACCGGCTAGCATTTCTTTTGTTCCTCTGTCTACTATTTTTCCTTTAATAAATTCTTGTACTAACTTATTTGCATAAATTGGCATGTTCAATTCTTTTAATAAAAATGGCACTGCCCCAAAGTGATCTTCATGCGCATGTGTTACAAAAAGTCCCTTAACTTTATGCTGGTTTTCAATAACATATGTAAAGTCAGGTATTATTGCTTCTACACCCTGCATTTCATCTGTTGGGAAGCCAATTCCTGTGTCTACAATTATTATGTCATCGCCGCATTCGTAGACAGTCATGTTTTTAGTAGCGCCCTCACTACCGCTTAAACTTAATATTTTTAATTCTGGTTGATTTTCTTTTTGTGTTGTGTTCGAAAATCTTTTTTGTATAAATTTCATTTTATATTCCTAACGGATTTGTCCTAGTATCCGCTTTTTCTAAATTTTTTAAACTTTTAATTTCCTCAAGCATTTTTGGTATTTTAATAAAATCTTGTACAAGCGTTTTTGCAAACGTTGTATTTCTAAGTGCTGCCGCGGGGTGATATAAAGGATATATGTAACATTTAGATGTTTTAATAAGCTGTCCGTGGTCATGTGTTATTTTCCCATCTTTATAAAAATAATTCATAGCAAATCTTCCCAGTGTTACTACTAAGTTTGGATTTATTATATCAAGTTGCTTGGCTAGATATCCTTCGCAGGCAGCAATTTCTATTGGCAGAGGATCTCTATTGTTTGGTGGTCTATGCTTAATAACATTACCAATCCAGACATCACTTCTTTTGAGTTTTATTTTTTCGAGAAGTGCTTCTAATAGCTTTCCAGCGCGTCCTACGAATGGACTCCCTGTTTCATCTTCTTTTGCACCTGGTGCTTCTCCAATAAATACTATTTCACTTTCAAAATTGCCTTCTCCAGGTACAGCATTTTTTGCTGTTTCGCATAAGGAACATTTTTTGCAGTTTTTTATTATTTTTTCAAGATTATCTAATGCTTCTTTTTTGTTTTTTTTAATCATTTTAAATATCCTTTGCTCTTAAGAGTGTCTAAAACTTTGTCAAATATCTCGCGCTTATTTTTTTGTTGCATTTTACTGTTGAGATACTTTGCTGTCTTATAGTCTACCCAATTTGCAAAATCAAATTCTGTATCTTGCAAATTAATATTTATGCTGTGGTTCTTTACTACAATATAATAGTAGTATTTTCCTTTCATCCAAACTTTAGTGCCGTTATTTGTATATAAATCTCTACTGTTTTGCTTATTTTGCGAAAATTCAATACGATCTTCAAACACTAATTCGAATCCCTGCTCGCAATAACCTAAAAACTCTTGTCCCATTTCTTCGCGAATACCTCTATCCCTTGCGCTTTCTAGGTCTTCATTTGGTTCTATACCCTCTTGAGGTATTAGCCAACACATGTAATCTCTTTTATAAAGCAAAAGAAGCTTTTCGTCTTTTATAAAACAAAACACAAATCCTGGTCTAAAACCTTCATGTCTTTTTTTATCAAGCTCTTCTAAATTAGGTTTAAGCATATTATTTAGGTAAATAGTATTTGAGGTTATCTTGATTGAGATAGACTTTTTTGGTTTTGTCTTCTACTATTTCCTTTGCTACCTTTCTTGCGATTGCGTCAAGTGTTCTGTTTAAACTTCGTATTCCACTATCAAACCCAAACGGCCTAACAATATTTGGCCACAAACTAGGGTCTATTTCTAGTTCTTCATTATTCAATCCTGCTTTCTCAATTACTTTTGGTAAAAGATAATCTCTTGCGATAACTATTTTTTCTTCGTCTGTGTATGCTGGCATTTTAATTACTTCTAGCCTATCCATAAGAGCTGCAGAAATATTACCAGTATTATTTGCCGAACATACAAAAAGCACTTCCGACAAGTCAACCGGAAAATCGATATAATGATCTCTAAATGTTGAATTTTGGTTTGGATCGAGTATCTCGAGAAGCGCTGCCATAATATCTGCTCTTAATCCTTGTTCTCCCGCTGCTTTTTCTATTTCGTCTAGCAAGATTACTGGATTTTTAACGTTAGTTTTTATTAACGCTTTAATAATTTGTCCGGGTTCAGCTTCTGGGAATACCTTACTTCTGCCTCTAAGCTCTAACGGCGAGCCTAAGGCCCCAATAGAAATGCGAACAAACCGCCTTTTCAAAGTTTCGGCAATCGACATTGCGAGCGTAGTTTTACCAATACCCTGAAGCCCAACCAGTAGTAGTATTGGGGCTTTCCCAAATTCATTTTCCCGTCTTTTTTTAATTAGGATCATTGTCGCAAGATATTCTAGTATTCTATCTTTTACCCAATTAATTCCATAATGGTTTTTATCAAGAATTTGTTTAGCATTTTGTAGATCAAGACTATCCTCACTTCGTGTGTTCCATGGTATTTCAGTCACTACGTCAATGTATCTTGAGAGGGTATCAAACTCAGACGCGTAATGCCCCAACTCTGCCATTCTATTTAGGCGTTGAAGCATTTGATTGAGTCTTGCGGTTAAGTCCTCGGGCAATCCTTCGGTGTTTTGTACTTTTTTTGCTAACGAGTTTAACTCGTCAAAAATGAACTTATCATTAGACATAGTTAAATTGTACCACTAAAATATTAGCGTCTTTTGGTAAAACGTCTGTTATCTCTGTTATTACTCTCAAATCTTTTACCACCTTTTTGTCTATTGTCTGTTTCTTCATTTGGATATGGATTTGGTTCTAGAGCCTTTTTCGAAAGTGAGATCTTCCCATCACCATTTTTTTCTATGACTTTAACTTTGACAATGTCACCAACTTTTAGGTAGTCTCTAACATTTTTTACAAAGCCATGTGCAATTTCGCTAACATGTAAAAGTCCTGTTTTACCTGGCAAAATCTCTACAAATGCACCAAAATCTACTATCTCTTCAATTTTACCTTCGTATATCTCACCAATTTCAGGGTCTTTTAACATGCCTGTAACAATATCAATAGCTTTCTGAAGTGCGATTGGGTCGTATGCGGATATGAACACATTGCCTTCTTCATCAATGTTAAGTTCAGCACCACTTTTAGTTTGTATTTCTCTTATGGTCTTTCCCCCTGATCCGATAACCATACCAATTTTTGCAGGATCAATTTTAAGCGTTGCAATTTTTGGTGCATATTTACTAAGTTCTTTTTTAGGTTCTGCAATGGTTTTTTCCATTACTTCTAAAATCTGTACACGTGCTTTTTTAGATTGTTCGATAATTTTAGGTAGTAATTCCATTGGAATACCAGGAAGCTTTAAATCTACCTGAATTGCAGTAACACCTGTTTTTGTACCCGTCATCTTAAAGTCCATGTATCCAAAGCCATCTTCTATACCACGTATATCTGTTAATATTTCGTATTGGGTTTGATCCTCGTTTGTGACAAGGCCTATTGCAATACCTGCTACCATAGCTTTAATTGGCACCCCTGCGTCCATTAATGCTAATGTAGAAGCACAAGTAGCTGCCATCGAACTTGAACCATCTGACGCTAATGTTTCGGACATTAAAAGTATTGTATATGGAAACTCTTCTTGTGTAGGTATCACGGGTCTTAGTGCTTTTTCCGCGAGCATGCCGTGTCCTATTTCTCTTGGTTTTGCACCGCCAAGTCTTCCTGTTTCACCAGTACTAAATGGTGGAAAGTTATAGTAATGAATGTATCTCTTTGATCTTTCACCATACATATCTTGTATTAGTTGTTCAAGCGCGGGACTACCAAGAGTTGTAACTGTTAATACTTGCGTTGCGCCTCTATTAAAAAGACCACTTCCATGTGTTCTAGGAAGTACTCCAATTTGGGCAGATATATCTCTAATTTCGTCAAAAGCTCTTCCATCTACTCTTTGTTTATCGACCATTACTTTTTGCACAAAGGCACTTTTCATGTTTTTTGCTAATGCCGTTTCCATATCTGTTTTTTTATAGACGCCTTCGTATTTTTCGTAGAGTTCGGCTAAGAGTTCTGCCTTTTTTGTTGATAGGTCATTTTTATCTTCAAGAACTAATAACTCATTTGCACGTTCTCCAATGCTTTCACCAAGCACTTTGAGTGTTTCATCATCAAGATTCTTTGATTCGTATTCATATTTTATATTTTGAGGGTTCACATTTTTTGCAAATTCAATTATTAGTGCATAAAGATTATCAATATTATTTCTTGCAAATTCTATTGCTCCTAATATCATTGTCTCTGCTAGATTACCGGCCTCTGTTTCTGTTGCTAAAAACTTTTTATCTTCTCCAACAAAAGATACAGTCATGTCAAGTTCTGAATGCTCATTTATAGTTTTTTTTGATGGGTTTAACACATAATCTTCGTTTATAAATCCTACCTTTGTAGATACCATCGGCCCGTTCCATGGTATGTTTGAGGCGTGAAGAGCTGCTGATGTTGCGATAAGAGATAAAAACTCTGGGTCTGCATCTTCATCTAAAGAAAGTACTGTAAGTATGATTTGTACTTCATCCATATAGCCTTTTGGAAAAAGCGGTCTAATTGCATGATCTATAAGCCTACGTGTTATAACTGCGTCATCGGTTGGTTTACCGTCACGTTTTACAAATCTGGAACTCTTAATTATTCCACTTGCATATAGTTTTTCTTCGTACGAAACTGTTAGTGGGAAGAAATCTATTTCTGGAGCTGCTTTTCCTGCCACAACTGTTGCGAGAACTACTGTGTCTCCATACGTTGCCTTAACTGCAAGATTGGCTTGGTTAGCAAGTTCGCCTGTTTCAAGCATTAATTTTTTACCAGCAAACATGGTTTCATTTTTTATGATTTTATTCATTTATTTACTTTGCGGAATGTGTTATGTGATTAAATAAAGAGATAAAAAACACAAAACTTTTATGTATTTTAGTCCTCGATCTAATCACTAAATAACTTTCCCGACTTAAATTTAACTAAACTTTACTTTGTTACTTCTAGCTTTTCTACAAACTTAGTATATCTTTCTTCACCTTTTTTCTTTAAGAATTCAAGAAGTCTTCGTCTTTTATTTACCATCTGAAGAAGCCCTCTTCTTGAGTGCACATCTTTCTTATGTAATTTAAGGTGCTCAGACAACTGCTCTATCTTGTTAACAAGGAGTGCAATCTGAACTTCTGGTGATCCTGTGTCACCGTCATGAAGTTGATGCTCTTTGATTATTTGATCTTTTTGTTTTTTTTGTAGTGCCATAAAGCTCCTTTATTTTATCAGTGAATGCCTTAATAATCAACCACTAATTAACGCTTACACCCTCTCTGTATGTTATTCCATAAAGTAACGCAGTTGCCGCTTTTTTATTTGGAACAATAGATAACTCTGATAGTTTCTTAAATATCAGTGAACTAAATGTATCGGCCTCGGCATCGATTATGTTTAGGGTGCCAAATCTTTTATTGGCATTAGAATTATCAAAGTTAATTACTTTGGCACTGTGTATTTCGTCTTTCAATCTGCTATATATTGGACCTAAATCTTCCAACTCTCTAGCACCAATAGTAATTATTAAATCGAAGTTAAAACCAACTACTTTAGATCTAATTCGACTAAGTTCATAATCTTTTGGAACTGGGCTTATTTTTACTTGCAATATATCATTTTCAGTAGAATAGTGAACTTTATTAGCATATGTTCCAGAATAATCTATAGAAACAATTAAATCTCGTTCGTCCAAATTATCTGCAATTTCAGTTGCTTGTATAAGATTTTTACAACCATCTGGCACTTTACCAAAAAAAATAAATTTAAAATCTTTAAGACAATATTCTTCACTACTGTATTTTTGAAGTAGCGCATAATATAATCCTACAGCAGCGGCAAAAGAATCATCTTGCCCAATTTTTGAAGGTATTATTGCGATATGTGATGAACTTTCTATTATATCAGCTAGCTGATTTGTTTTATTATCTTCTATTTGCATATTAGTTTGTTATTGGGCTGGATATATTTAACTTCAGCATTCTACTATAAGTACCCTATAGTGTCAATGTGGTGCATTGTTTTTAATATATAAGTTTATACTACGACTAATTCACTTTATTGGAGTTGAATCTGAAAATTGTATATTTATTGCTATTCCTGATAAAATAAGGCTTGTGATAGAAGACAAAGTACTAATACAACTAAATAATGTGGCATTTAAATACCCTGGTGCGGATTATTTGTTTGAAGATTTGAAATTGAGTGTGAAAAAGGGGAACGTTATAGCAATTGTAGGCGCAAACGGAAGCGGAAAAAGTACACTTTTAAAAATATTGTGTGGGGAATTAAAGCTAGATAACGGAACTCAAGCAATTAATTGTAAAACCTATTATGTACCACAGTTAGATTTAGATTCTAAAAGACAGAGTATTAAGTTGTATGAGTATATATCCAAGCATTATGAAGACTGGTGGGAAGTTTTAGCAGAATTAGAAAATACTTTTAAAGTCTCGCTAGATGTCGAAAGAGATATTAGAACATTAAGTGGGGGCGAATTTATGAAGGTGAATTTATCAATTGCAATTAAGCATTCACCTGATGTTTTGGTACTCGACGAACCCACTAACCACTTAGATGTTGCAACTATTCGTACACTTATTGATTTTATAAATGAGAATAAAAAAAGTAGATATACATTTGTTCTAGTTTCACATGATGTGTATTTTTTAAATAATGTAGTTACAACAATTTGGGAATTAGAAAATAAAAAAATAACATCGTATGGGGGAAACTATGATTTTTATAAAGAACAGAAAGCGCTACATCTTCGTGGGATAAAAAAACAGCGTGATGTGGCCGAAAAAAAGCTAAATAAAGCCAAAGAACAAGAAGAAAAACATATAGAAAAAGCTGCAAAAAAGGCAAATCAGGCAAAAAGAGCATTTATAAAAGGTAGTTTAGAAAAAAAACTCTTTAGCGATGGTAAGAACGCAGCGCAAAGCTCTCAGCGGTCAACAAACTTGCTTTTGGAAAAAATAGTAGAGCAAACACAACAACAATTAGAAGATACAGAAATTGATACTAGACATTTGGCATTTGTTAATTTCAAGAATGTAAAAGATCAAACAAATAGAACTATTTTTGAGGTAAAAAATGCACAGTTATTAATTAAGGATGTTTCAATTATTAAAAAAATTAATTTGAAAGTATCTTTTGGTGATAGAGTAGTGCTCGCAGGCAATAATGGTTCTGGAAAAACTACATTGTTAAGAGCTATTTTAGATAAACAGCAATCAAAAGCCGAAACTGGTAATGACATAGAAGACGATGCGATAAGATTAATGGGAGATGTATATGTAGGTAGCAATTTATCTTGGGTGTATATTGACCAACACTATAGCCTAATAGATCCCAACTTAAGTTTAATAGAAAACCTTCAAAAGTATGACAAAGAAATGACAGATTTTAAAGCAAAGGAACAGCTAGGTAAAATGCAGTTTAAAAGCGAGTTGGATATGAATAGGTTAGGTAAAGATTTAAGCGGTGGTGAGATGGTGAGGCTTATTTTTGCAATGATAAGTGCTTTTCCAATAGATTTAATTGTGTTAGATGAACCTACAAATAATTTGGACATTGAGACTACAAATGTTTTAGTTAAGGCACTTAATCTTTTTAGAGGTGCAATAATTGTTGTTTCACATAATGTTGAGTTTCTTAGTAGTATTAATATAAAGACTGCGTATATGATTAAAAATAGTGAGTTAAAGTTATTGCCTGTGGAACCTAGTCAAAAAGATGCCTTTTACCGTGCGTTACTCGCGTAGAATCCACTATATTTTGTTGAACTGTTTTACGTAAAATCCCACTGAATAAGTTCAGAAACATATTAGACAAATGAATATTAGAGAATGCATAGATAC
>CAZHJE010000002.1:24161-55501 GCA_964532965.1 uncultured Candidatus Saccharibacteria bacterium | reverse complement strand
TATCTAACTCTCCAAATACCTTGTTATATATTTCACCACCAATGCCGTTTCCTGCATCAATAATTATAGTTAACTTAGGAATTGCACTATCTCCAAGAAAAGATAAAACTTTTTTCTTGTACTCATCAAAAATATCCATATTCTCATACTTGCCGTGCTTATTATTTATAGTGTTAAACTCTTTCCTAATGATTATGTCTCTAATATCAGCAAGTCCGTCTTCAAGCCCTACAGGAAAGGCATCTTGTGTTACTATCTTGCACCCATTCCAACCCGCTGGATTATGTGATGCAGTAACTATAAGACCTCCGTTTAATTCTTTTGAGTAGTGGCCAACTGTGAAATACAACATTTCTGTTGCAATTTCTCCAATGTTTGCCACATCACACCCAGCATCTAATAATCCGGCTATTAAAGATTTAGTAAAGCTAGTGCTTTCAGGTCTAAAGTCTCTGCCAACTGCTACTTTTTTAGGATTAAATCTTTGTACAAATGCTAACCCAAGTTTATAAAAAAAGTCATCAGTTAATTCATCGGTGGTACCCCTTATGTCATACATTTTAAATATATGGTTAAGAACAGTTGTATTCATTGTTTAAATGGTAGCATAGTTTTATTGTCGTATGCCTAGGGGATTTTACAAATTGCTTTGCGTTTAATATGCGGGAATTGAGTTTAATAAATAACACAAGTTTTTATGACATAACTATTGTTGTAGCTAACTAACTAAGTTTAATTGTTTTGCTTTATATTTAGTGTATTTTGTAATAAATACAAGTACAACACCGTCAGGGTCTTTTAAAACAAGTTCAAGCGTACCCCAATAAAAATGTTTTGGAGGCACTGCAATACTAATATCATGTTTTTTGCATTTATCAACTATGTACTTAAGTGAGTCTACATATATCATTAAAGATATCTTTGAGCTTGAGACTTGCTCTTGAAATATTTGATTTTTTACTGCGATATGACCATCTGCAATTTCTAATTTGCAGTTATTGTGGGCATACACAATGCCACTGTATTTTTCTTTTACTTTTTTGTTTGGACCATATTCAAATACTTTCTTAAATCCTAAATTGTTATAGAATTTTTCAGATAGTTTGAAGTCCTTAACTTTTATATGTATTCCTATGCCATTTATCATATGTATAATCCAAACAATATCAATACTTTGCTTTTAGGTGAATATTGTGGCATACATATATATGTATGGAAATATTTTATACAGCTTCATATTATGGCAAGAATAAATATCAAGATAACTACAATTTAGTGTTGAAAACATTAGAGAATGCTGGTGTGACAGTAATTTCTCCCGAAAAAGATAATTATATGGATTTGTTAAGCAAAAAAGAAAGATTAATGTATAAAGACCCTAACATTAGACATTATATGGCGATACGAAAGGGGATTATGTGGACAGATGCTACTGTAGTCGAAATAAGTGAACAAGATTTTCAACTTGGGCATGAGGCGACACTAGCAATTCAAAATAAGAGGCATGTCTTATGTTTATCTGTACATGAAGATTTTAGTAAAAAGATAAGAAACAGATACTTTCATGGTGGTGTATATAATAAGTTTAATATTGAAGAGTTAATAGATGGCTTTTTAAAAAAGGTAAAAGGTGAAAAATTAAATATTAGATTTAATATGTTTGTATCTGAATCACAAGATGACTATATTGCAGATATGGCTGAAAGAGCAAATATAAATAAATCAGAGTATATTCGTATTTTAATTGATAAAGATAAGATTAATTATGATACCGCTAAATGATGTCAAGTATGGGTTTTGCACGTTTCCACAGTATTTTGAATATATCTTTTTGTAGCTTAACAAACTCTTCACTTGTTATTTCTATTCCTGTGCTTAAGCTTTAGAGTCTACAAAGTTCTGGGCATGCTCGCTAGAGCTCGAACCCGGAATATCGGTTTTGGAGACCATTGTTCTAGCCAACTGCGCTCTTTGCACTTATTTTAAATTAAAAACTGGAATTTAATGAGTTAGCTTGTCTAAAAGTATACAAAACATATATCCACATAATGATGTACAAAAGTATAAACGATATATGTCCTACTAGTATGCTTTTCAAAATATATCCGCGTTGTTGTTGAGTTAAAATATTATTAGTGTAGGCAGTTTTTCCCTCCTTTTCTTGTTTTTTGTGTATTGCTGAGTTGGTTAGACCATATTTTAGTTCTAATAACGAGGATCTACGCTTTAAAAAGTAACGACTTAAAAATATACAAAATGATGAAAAGGGGATTGGCACCAATAGTGGCGAAAGTAAATTCATAGGTGAGAATACCGTAACGTATATTACAAACCCTACTATATTTAAAAGCAGTGTTAAAATTGTATACACTATCGACTTGGTCATCATTTTTGGCAGGGGGACTCCGTAACATTTTGGTCACTTAAATAATCCCTTTCTACCTAGAATAATAGCATATAAATAGGTTTAGACCTTAGTTATTTAAACTGGTATATAGGTGCTTTAATTTTAATAAAGTGTTTATCAAAAGTTGCTATTTTCAAATCATTTTCAATTGCAAATTGCTTGTATATGGCATCAGGAAAATCAATGTTTAGCTTCATATAGTCGTTAAGCGCACCAATTAAGTGTGTTAGATGTCTAAGTAGGATGTTTGTATCTATAAAAATAGTATGTCTCATTTTTGATTATTTTTTTTATAATTTTTAGTAAAGTGTCTTTTAGCAAGATCTGTCTCAGTTGGTTTATATCCTGTAGTTTTGATACTACCAGTTGTATTTTTTACCAGCAGAAGTTGCTTTTGTAGGCTAAAAGGAGATGTAGAACTATTTTGTTTTATCATAACTGGATGATAACGTACACAGCGTACATTATTCAAATTCGGTTTGTTTTTTTGAACGGTGTTTCTTTGGCAGGGGTGGAGGGACTTGAACCCCCGACACACGGTTTTGGAGACCGTTGCTCTAGCCAACTGAGCTACACCCCTATACAAACATGTACTAGTATAACACCTAAATAGCATGGTGATAGTTGATCTCTGGAGCCTGGGGAGGGAATTGAACCCTCGACTTCTTCCTTTACTTTATGAGCGAATGCGAATAATGCAAGGAAGAAACTACTCTTGGAGCCTGGGGAGGGAATTGAACCCTCGACTTCTTCCTTACCATGGAAGCGTTCTACCACTGAACTACCCAGGCAGACATATGCAATGATATTAAAACCTTGATATATATTAAAGTCAACCGATTTGCAGTCCATAACTTAAAGTGCTACGATTTGCTTGTTCCTCCCGCTAGTTATGAATGTTATTCAAGGTCTCTTAAGAGACAGTACAATAAATAATCTTAAAAAATTGGTTTACACAGATGAAACTTCTTTTGTTGTGGAGCAAATTGACTATCATCGCAAAGGACTAAAAAAATATTTGTGGCTGATGTTTCTTGCACAAACACTTTTAAATACGGCGTTACTAGTAATTGTAACCTTTTTAAATCAAATAAAACTACTAGAGGTCCATTGGTACGGTACCCTTGCATTTTTTGTCGTAGTATGTATGCTTTTATTATTTTATTCTGATTATAGATTAAGCGTGCATCAAAATTCATATCGTCGTTTAATTAAAACATTGTTAGATAATATTCTTGATATAATTGTTGATAATTATCGGTTATCTATAGTAGAAAGGCTTCCTTCAATTCCCAAATTTAAAAATTTGATGAATGAGCTAGATTTGGGAGGGCTTGCATTGGTCAACACAGCATTGAAGAGTAGTACCGTGATAAGTGTTTTATTAGCCACCGTAGTACTTATCTTTATAAGTGTTGTTTCAAATAATCAAAATTCTTTAATTTTATCCATACTATATCTATTCATTTTTGCAGTTTATATGTATTCTCTTTATCTTGGAAGAAAATATTTAATTCTTGAGAAAGATTTTGTGTTATATAGTGATCAGTTTGATTTGGCTGTTAAAGAATCTCAACCCCTTTTACTTGAAACATCTTTGTCTTTTTATAATAAAGACTACACTGAGCATCTAAAAAAAATCGTAAATACAACTATAAAGATTAATTTGTCTGCATTATCCGCAGATACAGCGTATCCAATACTTATAATATTTATTCCGCTGTTATATATATCTAATAGTTTTTATTTATCGCTGGTTTTAGGTACCCTTTATGTTATAAAAATACTTTTTTCAAACAGTGTAATTTTTAGCAATTTAATGCAAATAAAATTAGCAGAAGAACGAGCCGCTTATTTAGATGATTTACTAGAGACAATAGTTAGTTATAAAGAGATACTTACTCCTGCAAACTATATTACGCTGCAAAAAGAATATTATTCAAAATTACAAGCACGCCATGATTCTCCCTGTAAGAATGCATCTGGCTTAAGTATTTTTAAGTTAACATACGAAGTAGGTAGAGGAGGGGATACTAAAATAATCCATGTGCCTAAGCTTCATATACCAGCAGGTAAAGTGTCATTTTTAATTGGTAATTCTGGTATGGGGAAATCTGTTTTTGGTAGAGTTATTACATTACGCTATTCAGAGTTTAAAGCGGACTCTATGTGTATAAATACTAAAGATATTAGAACATACGCTTCGCTGTCTTTAGGTATTTCAAAGCTCCATATGAGTGGGCTAAGAAACATTGAAACTAATTATAGGAATGCAATAAGTCTTTATATTAAATATTTTAATGAAAATAACCTTCTTTTTGATGCAGTGAGATCTTTTAACTTTTTATCTCTAATTAATGCAAAAAAGCATTTTTTAGAAAACAAAGACTATTATCTGGGTATACGCCTTGAAGATTTTGATGACTTTACAGATATAGGAAATGCCTTTTGGGACAAGCTCAATCTTTTGAGTAGTAGTGACTTTACATGGTTCTTTGAACAAGTAAAGCAATGTTATAGAGATTTACATAAAAAGGAGTATAGTTCTATTTCTTGTACTGAAAAAGAAAATATAGCAAATATCACTTCAGACATACCATTTGACACTCTAGTAAAATATATTGCATTTGCCTTTGAATATACTGCGTTTGTACATCTTAAAAACTATATTCCAGAAGCCAATATGTTTTTTGTAGATGCCATACTTTCAGAACCACCTATATCGCAAGGGCAAAGAAGGCGAATACTTTATGCATTAGACGTTCTTCTTAAAGGTGACATTTATGTTTTAGATGAAGCATTTAGTAATTTGGATATTGAGGTTTCTAAAAAAATATATGCCGATTTAGTAGCATATGCGCAGACGCATAATGCTGTTGTTTTAATACTTGATCAAAAGCGCCATCCCGAAATAATTGAGTCGCAATCTTTAGAGTGTTTTGGCAAGATTTTTCATTTTGAAAAGCAAAATAATAGTTTAACAATTGTTGAAACCGAATATTAGTTTTTGGTGCCAGGGGCAGGACTTGAACCTGCGTAGGCTTACGCCAACTGTTTTACAGACAGCTCCGTTTGACCGCTTCGGTACCCTGGCTGAGAGTTATTCATGGAGCCAGCGGTGGGATTTGAACCCACGACCTGACGCTTACAAAGCGCCTGCTCTGCCACTGAGCTACGCTGGCATAAGTGCTAATGCATTTTATCATAAATATTAGCATGCATGTCACATACTTTAAACTAAATTAGCCTTTTAAGTTTTTAGATGTTAGAATAAAACTCGTCTAATCTTATGTCTGATAAAATCAAAGTAATTGGTGGCAATAAACTTGAGGGTGTGGTTACACCAATACCAAATAAAAATTCTTTAGTAGCAGTATTACCTCTTAGCATAATTTCAAATAAGCCTATTATTTATTATAATGTTCCAAATACATCTGATGTATTAAATCATTTTATATTATTAAAAAGTCTAGGTGCTAAAGTCGATGATTCAAATCTTTCAAAAGTAGTTATTGATTGTTCTAATATCTCGCAATATGAGCTTAGCCAAGAGCAGGCAGGTAAAATGAGAGCGTCTATTATGTATGTTGGTCCTCTGTTGGCAAGATTTGGTAAAGCAGTGGTACCTGTGCCTGGCGGGTGTTTACTTGGACAACGCTCAATTGCTGCGCATGTCGATGTATTTAAAAAAGCAGGTGCAAAAGTTGAATTTAATAATGACGATGACACAGTAACCTTTACCATAGATAACAATTTAACTACTGATGTAGAGATTTGGCAGAGTGAGGCGTCAGTTACAGCTACAGAAAACATATTAATGTATTTTGCAGGTATATCTAGAACACTAAAACTTATAGATGCTGCGTGTGAGCCTCATGTTATACAAGTTGAAAAGCTTTTAGCAGCAATGGGGGCAAGTCTTTCTGGTATTGGCTCTAATATTGTTACCATAACAGGTACAGCACAGCATAATTCTGCGGAATTTTCTCCCGAACCTGATTTTGTAGATATTGCAGGGTATATTGTTGCTTCTGCAATAACAAAAGGTAACATAAGAATAAAAGGAGCAAACCTACCTCATATCATTGGTGGAATAGTAAATACATTTAAAAAATTTAATATAAATATTACTTTTGATGGCGTAGACATTTTAGTAAAAGGGGATAATGAGTTATATATTGATCCTATAACTTCAGGGTTTGCTTTAGCTTCAGAAGATTTACCAAAACTACCTGTTAGGCCGTGGCCGGGATTTCCTGTAGACGTACTCCCCGTTATGGCAACCCTTGCTTCTAAAACAAAAGGCAAATTACTACTTCAAAATTGGATGTATGAAAATGGGCTGGATTTTGTTAGAGAGCTTAATAAAATGGGTGCAAATATATTTGTGTGCGATCCTCAAAGAGTTATAGTACACGGGCCTGTTGTTTTTAAAGATAGTAAAGTTGTTTCGCCAGGTATTATCCAAGCATGTAAAGCACTTTTTTTGGCATCATTGTGTGATACAGCAGAAATAGAGATTACAGGGATAGACATATTAAAGCGAAGATACCCAGATATTATTAATACTTATAAAGCTCTTGGTGCTAATATTGCGGTTTTAGACTAATGTGTTTCAGTTGACGTATTAAAGTGCACATGTTTTAATCTCTAATGCTATGTCAAAAGTTTGCGATGTTTGTAATAAAAGCTATATGAAAAGTAATCTTGTTCCAACAGGTATTGGAGGTAGAGTAACTCGAAGAACTACAAAAAAACAGATGCCAAATCTAAGAAACAAAAAAATTGACATAAATGGTCAAAAAGTTAAAATCAAAATTTGTGCATCTTGCTTAAAAAGAATAAAGTTTGAAGAAAAGAAAACTCAAGCTATCGAAAAATAATTTATAGGGCATATCCATTCACAAAGTCTTTCCATTTCATCTTATTTCCTCCCTCAACTTGAATTTCGTCGACACATAGTGTGGCACAGCCATTAAGTTTGTTTATATGTGCTTTGTATATTTTAACACTTAAATCACTTTTCGCCGTATCAAAAATCTTGCATTGTGCAAGATCAATGCAAAAACATATGCCTTGCGTATTATATCTCAGATCATGCCTTTTCATGTCATGTAGGGTAGTATGTGCTATTGGCCACGCATAAAATGCTCTAATTTTTGCATATATGTTAAGCATGTCATCAGTCCAGGATAGTTTTGCATCTTCCTTATATATTAATGTACTTTTTGGATGCGTCTTTGAAATGCAATATGTTGCATCCGATTCAATTTGTTTTTTTGGCTTTATATCACATTTTACATATTTGATCGTACATTGTATGACATTA
The DNA here is from genome assembly GCA_964532965.1 of uncultured Candidatus Saccharibacteria bacterium. Lineage (GTDB taxonomy): Bacteria > Patescibacteriota > WWE3 > UBA101185 > UBA10185 > CAZHJE01. The sequence goes on along the minus strand of CAZHJE010000002.1, from coordinate 47,765 downwards.
GCCGCGGCAAGTTCATAAAGAGAGTGTGTTAACTCTTGTGTAGTTTCAGTACCGCGTAGCTTATAAGTATATTGGCATAATATGTCACCAGTATCCATACCCGCATTAATTAATTGAAATGTTACTCCTGTCGTTTTCTCATTATTCAATATTGCATGTTGTATTGGGCTTGCACCCCTATACTTTGGTAGCAATGAAAAATGCACATTTATCATTCCGTATCTTGGAGTGTTAAAGATTCCGCTAGGAATAATAAAGCTAAAGTCTGATACTATACACAGGTCAATATTATGTTTTATCAAACCTCTTATAACATTTGATAAGTTATCTCCTTTTAGATTGTATATTTCTATTAGTTCTATATTAGCTTTTTTTGCCCATTTTTTTACTTCTGTTTCTCTTCGTTCTTTTTTTCTGCCTATAAATGTGTCAACTTTAGTAACACATAATTTAAGATTGAAATTTTTATTCAAAACTTCTAAAATCGGGGTAGATTTATCAGAAGTTCCAAAAAAAGCAACGTTTATCATATTTATTTTTCTTCGTCCTTAAGTAGTTCGCCTATTAACTTTTGCGTATATAGTATGCCATCTAAATGATCTAGTTCATGTTGAATAATTCTTGCAAAAAACCCACTGGCCTTAAGCCTCTTCTTTTGTCCTACCTCGTCGTAATAATTTACAGTGACGTTTTTATGTCGTTCTACTTTCCCGTATACTCCAGGTATGCTGAGACATGCTTCGTATCTAACATCTACATCTTTTGATTTATTTGTAATCACGGGGTTAATTAAAATATAGTCTTTTATAAGTTCTTCATCACCTTTAGTAGTAAATTTTCTAACAAGGCATGCTCTTTTAGCAATTCCTATTTGTGGTGCTGCCAGTCCTGCTGCTTGAGGGTTGATTTGAGCATGTGCAGTGTCTAATAAATCTAGGGTTAGCTCTTTAGTTTGTGCATCAAAGTTTTTAATATTCTCGCACTTTGTGATTAGAACCTTAGGGGTATTTCCATTGATAATTTGTAAGATATTTTTAATTGCCATAATATTTATATTTTATCATTTTCTTAAACATTTTTGACAATTTAATGAGATGTTGTATTCTTTTTAGAGTGTTGATTTAGAAGCCATTGTGAAATAATATGAAAAAGATTGTCATAGTTGAGTCTCCAACTAAAGCAAAAACATTAAATAAAATATTACCAAAGGACTTTAGTATTGAGGCCTCAATGGGACATATACGAGATTTACCGAAAAAGGGTTTAGGTGTTTTAATAGAAGATAACTTCACACCTGAATATGAAATACCTCAAAAAGCAAAAAAAATTGTAACTAAACTTAAAAAGCTTTCAAAAGAGGCAAAGGAGATTATACTTGCCACTGACCCTGATCGAGAAGGAGAAGCAATTGCATGGCACTTAAAACATATTTTATCTTCAACAAAAGATGGGAAAAAGTTGAAATTTAGTCGGGTAGCATTTCATGAGTTAACAAAAGAAGCAGTTCTTGAAGCATTTAAGCATTCAGGTGATATTAATCAGGCTCTTGTGAATGCACAGCAGGCAAGAAGGATACTAGATAGGCTCGTGGGGTATAAATTATCGCCGCTACTTTGGAAAAAAGTCCGGTACGGTTTATCTGCTGGTAGAGTTCAAAGCGTAGCCGTGAGATTGGTCGTCGAAAGAGAAAGGGAAAGAAGTGCATTTTCACCTGAAGAATACTGGACAATAGAAGTATCTTTTAATGACAGTAAAAAAAGATACAACCTGCTAACAACAATATATGAGAAAGATTCAAAAACATTAAAACTTAGCAATAAAACTGAAGTAGACAATGTTTTATCTGATTTAGCTAAAGATGCTTTTTCTGTTAATGCTGTAAAAAAATCTCAACGTGTTAAACATGCGTATCCGCCGCTTAAAACTTCGACACTTCAACAAACTATGGCAAATGTTTATGGGCTTAGTGCCAAAAAGACAATGTCTGCGGCACAAAAACTATTTGAAGAAGGATTAATTACATATCATAGAACTGATTCATTAAGCTTGTCGCCGGAGTTTATAGCAAATACACGAAACTTTATATCCAATAAGCTTGGAAAGAAGTATTTACCAGAAAAGCCAAATATATATAAAACAAAAGAAAAGAATGCTCAGGAGGCACATGAGGCAATTAGACCAACAGATTTATCTTGTATTCCAAGTGATAAGAAGATTAATAAGCTAGGCTCTGATTGCTACAAAACTTATCTAATGATTTTTAAACGAGCTTTGGAGTCGCAATGTTTACCTGCAATTTACGATCAGACATCAATAAAAGTCTTATCTAAAAAAGGTTATGGTTTTCGGGCAACTGGTTCGATTATCAATTTTGATGGGTGGTTAGGGATAAGTAGTTTTTTAGGTTTAGATAAAGAAAGTGATGATATTAATGTGTTGCCGGATGTTATTGAGGGAGAACCCCTCCATTTAAATAAAACTAACTCATTACAGCACTTTACTCAACCGCCTGCTAGATATACAGACGCAAGTCTAATAAAAAAATTAGAAGAGCTTGGAATAGGAAGACCGTCTACGTATGCTCCGACTTTATCGACAATTCAAAGCAGAGGCTATGTCGAAAAAGATGGGCGTTCTTTTGTTCCAACAGCAGTAGCATATGTAGTAACAGATTTGTTTATCGAAAATATACCAAGTGTAATTGAATATGATTTTACAGCTACTATGGAAGAGAAATTTGACGATATAGCAACAGGAAAAATTGATTGGGTTTCGACAATACGTGATTTTTATATTCCGTTTGAAAAAATAGTCGCAGAAAAAGACAAAACGCTTAATAAGCGTGACATAACAACATTAGAGGAAACTAAAGAGAAATGTCCTGATTGTGGAGAAAGGCTATTAGTTAAACTTGGTAAATACGGTAAATTTTTAAGTTGCTCTAATTATCCAACCTGTGAGTTTGCCCGCCCATTAAGTGAAGACATTCCAAAAGATGAAAATGGGCATAATATTTCTGATTTTGGAAAATGTGAGAGTTGCGAGGATGGCGTATATATTCTGAAACAAGGCAGATTCGGTAAATTTTTAGCATGTAGTAATTATCCTAAGTGTAAAACAACAAAACCCTATTTAGAAAAAATTGGTATGGTGTGCCCAAAATGTAATACAGGAGATATTATTGTTAAAAAGGCTAAAGGAAGAACATTTTATGGGTGTAGCAATTATCCTGAATGTAATTATTCAAGTTGGAAAAACCCCAAATTGACCAAAACAGATGAGGGGATAGAAACTAATCAAGAAGAGGAAAGTGTAAACACAATTGCTTAACTTTTTTTCTAAGTTCTTTTAGTAACTTATTATCTTTAACTTTTGTTTTAAACTCTTTTCTTGCTTGTTGCCTTATATCTTTATTATCAGAGTCTAGATCTTTTGTAATAAGCATAGCAGTCTCGTTTATCACTTCGCATATATATTCTGCTATTCTTTTCATTTCTTTTTCTTTCATGCCAAGTGTAGTGATAGCAGGTGTTCCAAGCCTAATGCCCGAAGGATAAAATGCCGAGCGTGTTTCAAATGGGACTGCATTTTTATTAACTATAATTCCAGCTTGTTCCAATGCCCACGCAGCACACCAACCATCTATATTTTTATTGGCTAGATCGATTAAAATTAAATGATTATCGGTGCCTCCAGATATAAGTTGAAAGTTATGGTTAATTAATTCATTTGCAAGACTCTTGGAGTTTAGTACTACTTGTCGACTATATTTTTTAAACTTTGCAGAACTTGCTTCTTTAAGGCAAACTGCAATTCCAGCAGTTGTGTTATTGTGTGGACCTCCTTGCAGCCCTGGTATAATTGCGCGATCTATTTTATCTCCTAGTTGTGGGTCCTTTTTTAGGCCTTTGTCGGTACCTAAAATAACTGCTCCTCTAGGGCCACGTAGTGTCTTATGAGTTGTTGACATAACAACATGTGCATAGTTTACTGGAGATGGATGTTCGCCTGCGGCTACGAGTCCAGCAATATGTGAAATATCAGCGAGATGCCACGCATTTATTTTATCGGCAATTTGTCCAAATTTTTTAAAATCTAATGTTCTTGGGTAAGCCGTTGTACCAGAAATTATTAATTTAGGTTTATGCTTTAGTGCTAGTTCTTCGACTTTTTTGTAATCAATATAACCATTTTTTTCTACTGTGTATTGTATTGAATTAAAATATTTGCCAGAAAACGTAACTTTGGGATGACCATGAGTTAAATGCCCTCCAGATGCAAGTTCAAGCCCCATAATTGTATCTTTTGGTTCTAATAAAGCAAAAAATACGGCTGTATTTGCAGGCGAACCAGAATATGCTTGAACATTCACATAAGGCACATTAAATAATTTCTTAGCTCTTTCTATTGCAATAAGTTCAATCTCGTCTATAAATTCATTACCTTGATAGTATCTTTTATTAGAGTACCCTTCAGAATATTTATTCATTAACACAGACCCTACGGCTTCTCTAACCGCTTTAGACGCGTAGTTTTCACTTGGGATCATTGCAAGTTGTGTTTTTTGTCTTTTTTCTTCTAATTTTATTAAGTTATATATTTGGTTATCTGTATTTTTTAAGTTCATAGCATACCTAATTGGTCTAATTTTTTTTCTTTTCTAACTTCTGCAGAAAGTCTTTCTAGCCCAGGTTCCGACAGATTAACAAACTTAATAGTATTGCCGATATCAGGTTGTACTTTTTTGACCAGTAAATATATTTTTTGGGCAATTTTTCTATAGCTTGGATGTCCTTGCGGTGAACTTCGCAATTCACATAAATGGAATACTTCCCGTAAGTTTAATTTTACACGCCATCTGCAGAAATTACCGTGACAAGCAATGTATTGAGCAATAGTTGGGTTACTTTTTTTGATTTTTTTATATAACATATTGCTTGCTTCCATTGCATTATCATAATCTTTCTTATAGCCGGCACTTATAACATCCTCGGGTATTTCGTATCCAAGTTCGGTACCAAACAGTTGTTTATGTATACTTGTCATTCTATGCCTTTGTAAATCCTTATATGCTCCAATGTCAGAGACAATCTCGAACGTGTAATAGGTTTCTTCAAATGCTTTTCCAACTTTATGCCATCTACCACCTCTAAGTTTTACATAGTCATTCAAAATTTTATTTTTGTTATCTACCGACAGACCTAATACATGCTTTTTTAGGTCTTTATATGACCCTTTTATAGTTGTATATAAAATACTAGTAATTATCTTATTTAATGCATCCCTATCATAATCTAAAAGGATTACTGAGGTTTTGCCAGGTTCGTTTTTTATTTTACTAACATATTTTTTGCCGTTTTTTTCTAGTAAGTTTTGTGTTTTTTTTAAATAATCAATATATTGGGATCCTTTTTCAGAATCAATTCGTTCAACAAAATTTTCCATGATTTTTTTAACTTCTACATGCATGTCCGCACCAATTTCAGTTGCTTCAAAAAGAGGATCTGCATAAAGCCTTGTAAGGCAGTATTCTATAGCCCGCCCATTTGCAAAAATACCCATATTAGTTAGTGTTGCTAGTGGTAGGAGTCCTCTAAGTGTGTCGCAGGACTTTGCTCTAATAGATGTATTATAGGCATTGTCTGTAATGGTATCTGGTTTTGGGTATGTTTTTCTAAAGTATTCCATCATCGGCTCCATTAAATTGCTGTAAGTGTCAAATAATATATCCATTGTTTTAACATATTCTTTATAAAACCCTGATTCTTGGATGTCTTTTCCTACATAGTATTTATATTTTCCATTTTCTTTATCATCATATCTAACATACCTTGTCGACTTTTCAAGAGGGGAAATACCTATTCTTCTGTCTTCAATGCTTTTTGTTGCAAGCACACTGATATTTTCGATGCCTATGTGAATACCCCCTAACTCCGCTATAGAATCATCGCCATACATAGCGAGCCATTTCCTGTAGAAGTTCTTTGCTTTCTCGGTATTTGTTAGGTTGTCAGCATTAAAATCAAGGTTTTTTTGTGTTTTTTGTATATTTAGTTCAGTGCTATTCAAGTATTCTTCTAAAAACAGTTGTCTTAGGGGTTTAGAAGATCTTGAGTATCTAGAAAGCAATGCCCCTTTTAAGACTTCGGGCATGTTCTTTAATATGAAAATATTTTTATCTAAATTAGTGAAAAAGAAATTAAGAGGGTTGTTGCTTTTCTTTTTTTTAGCTTGCATGCTCAACGATTATACAATACAAAAATCCTTATACAAGCAATGCTAATTAGTTTAAGGTCTAAAACTTGTTTTTCCAAAGCATAGATTCTATAGGTTTATGTATTTTTTGTGTATATTTTGCTGATTTTTTATCCTTATATAGTGTTTGTACTTTGCCAAGTACAGAAAAGTATATAAGTTGGCCTATAGGCATATTGGTATATATTCTGACCGGCTGTATGCAATAAAGCTCCAATGTCCAATAGTTACAGAACCCTACATCGCCTTTTCCGGCTGTTGCATGTATGTTTATACCGAGTCTACCTGTGCTAGATTTTCCTTCTAAAAATGGTACGTGTTTATGTGTTTCGGTATATTCTAGAGTAGTTCCTAAATAAAGTGTACTTGGGTGTAGCACATAACCTTCTTTTGGAATCTCAATATATTCAACGGTATTATGTTGTTTTGCATCTAATATGTGATTCTTATAAATTGCTAGTGTCTTACCAAGGTGTACATCGTAAGAATTTGTACCTAGCATACTTCTAGAAAAAGGTTCAATAACAATATTTCCTTTTTTTATTTCCTCCAGTATTTGTGTGTCCGATAAAATCACCTTGTGATTATAACATCATAGCCTTGTAAAAAAAATACGCATGTGCTAATCTCTGTATGTTTCTTGATAATCCCTGGTACGATGTACCATCAAGTGAGTGCTTAAGAAATATACAAGTACAAAATTAAAAGGGAATATTTATATAGCTACGTTTGCTTGTTAATATTCTCCAAAATAAAAAAGATAAAAAAATATGAGTAACTACAAGGTTCCTAAAATTAAAGAATTATTGGATGCAGGTGTTCATTTTGGACATCAGGTAAGAAGATGGCATCCTAAAATGGAAAAATATATCTTTTCTGTAAAAAATGATGTGCATATTATTGATTTAGAAAAAACAGAAGAAGCTTTAAAAAATGCATGTGAGTATTTATTTAAAATTGCTTCCGAAGGTGGCCAAATAATATTTGTTGGTACAAAAAGACAAGCAGGTGAGGTTGTTTTAGCAGAGGCACAAAGAAGCGGTGCCCTTTATGTTTCACAAAGATGGTTGGGCGGAACAATAACTAACCTTCCTGAAATTAAAAGAAGTGTAGATAAGTACCTTTTGCTTTTAAAAAGAAAAGAACAAGATGGTTTCAAAATGTATACAAAAAAAGAAAGACTTTTGATTGACAGAAAAATTGAAAAATTAAAAGCATCGGTCGGCGGACTGGTAGGTATTAAAGGTACACCAAGTGCACTTTTTGTAATTGATGCAAAAAGAGAAAAAACAGCAATTTCAGAGGCTAATTCTTATGGTGCTGGAGTAGTCGCGCTTGTAGATACAAATACAAATCCAGAAGGTATTACACATGTTATTCCAGGAAACGATGATGCAATTAAGGCCATTGTTGTAATAACTAAAGCAATTGCAGATGCAGTAGAGGCAGGTTATAAAATATATTCTGAAAAATTAGCAAAAGAAACCAAAGTTGAAAAAAAGGCAGAAGAAAAGAAAAAAGATGTGCCTAGCCAAGAAACACCATTAAAAGTGTCTATGACAGAATCTTCTGTTGTAACTGAGGTTGCGGGTAAAAAAGCAATCAAAGATGTACAAAGCAACGAAGGCAATAACGAAGAGGTTTTAAATTCAAACAAGGAGGGGCAATGAGCATTAATGTTGAGTTAATTAAAAAATTAAGAGATGAAACAGGTGCTGGTGTATTAGAAGTTAAAGAGGCTTTGACTGCAGCGGAAGGTGATTATGAAAAAGCAAAAGCAGCGTTAGTTAAAAAAGGACTCGCAAAAGCAGAAAAAAAAGCAGAAAGAGTAACAAAAGACGGTTTAGTCCATGCCTATATACATGCTGGTGGTAAGGTCGGTAGTTTAGTATTTATTGCTTGTGAAACAGACTTTGTAGCTAAAACAGACGATTTTAAAACTCTTTGCAATGAAGTAGCGTTGCAAGTTTGTACAGAAGATTATGTAGAAATACGAGATCTTTTGGATGCTGAATACATAAGAGACGGCTCAAAAAAAATAAAAGATTTAGTTAAAGAAACCATTGCAAAACTTGGTGAAAATATTGAGATTAAGGAATTTGCCAGATTTTCAGTTAGATAGTGTAAAATATATTTATGGAAATATCTGAATTAAAAGCTAGATTAAATGCATCTATAGAATTCTTAAAAGGGGAGTTAGCACAAATTAGGACAGGTAGGGTTTCTTCTTCGGTTTTTGATTCAATTAAAGTGAATGTGTATGGATCGTTAATGAGTATCAAAGAACTTGGCACCATATCGACATTAGATCCTCAAACGCTTCAAATTAGTTTGTGGGATAGATCAATAGTAGAAGTAGTCTCTAAAGCAATTAGAGAAAGCGAGTTAAATCTAAACCCAGCAGTTAAGAATGATGTGCTGATTATCCCCATCCCTCCTTTGACAGAAGAAAGAAGAAAAGAATTTGCAAAACTTGCCGCTACCAAAGTTGAAGAGGTAAAAAATGCAATGCGAAATATTAGGCAAGACGCAATGAAATCCATTGACAATGCCTTTGCTAACAAAGAGTTTGGTGAAGATGATAAATTTATGAAAAAAGAGAAGATTGAAGAAACGGTTAAAGAGTTTACAGCAATAGCCGAAACATTAGGCGAAGATAAAAAGACAGAACTACTTAATATATAGTATTAATGTAGTATACTTTTTCTAAATAATTATGTTAGCAGTAATACTATTTATCTTAATATTGTCGATTTTAGTCCTTGTACACGAATTTGGGCATTTTTTAGCAGCAAAAAAAAATGGTGTGCGTGTTGAAGAATTTGGATTTGGATTGCCCCCTAGAATATTGGGTAAAAAGTTAGGAGAAACACTTTATTCCATTAACCTACTGCCTTTTGGTGGCTTTGTTAAGTTAACCGGTGAAGATATTGATGATCCAGAAGAACTAAAAAACATAGCCAATGATCCTAATAACTTTAATGCCAAATCTCCACTAAGAAGACTCAGTATCCTGTGTGCAGGTGTATTTATGAATATATTACTTGCTGTATTTTTATATTACATTTTCTTTTTTATATCAGGTTTTAAATCATTTTCATTACCAATGCTTTATGACTATAATTTTAAATTTGGGAATGTTACTACCGCACCCGCTGTAATTGTTTCTATTGAACCTAACTCTCCAGCAGCGCAGGCAGAATTGGCTTTAGGAGATTCGCTTTTAGAAATAAATGGTAGTCCTGTTTATACATCATCTGATGTTAGAAAGTTACTAAAAGACCGCGTAGGGGAGAGTACTACAGTAATTATTAAGAATATTAGATCACTTAATCCAGAGCTTAGACATGTTACAGTGATTCCCACTGCAGATGATGCCGGAGATGGAATAATAGGCATTTATATGGGTAAAACAAGCACAATTACGTACGAATCCACGACCCAAAAATTATTTGTCGGCCCTATGCATACATACAACATACTTGGGTTATCTCTACACACTTTTAAAGATTTAATAAGCACATCGTTAAGAGAAAAAGATTTTAGTACCGTTTCATCTGGCATAGCAGGCCCTCTTGGGATTTTTTCTGTTGTTTCAGGCATTTTAGATTATGATGGCATTAGTATGTTCACACTGCTAACCCTAATAGATTTAGTAAGCATGCTATCTGTTGGGTTAGCGATTATAAATCTGTTTCCTTTCCCTGCACTTGATGGAGGTAGGGTTGTGTTTATATTAATTGAGGCTATAACTAAAAGAAAAATTAGCCCTCGTTTTGAAACAAAAGTTCATCAAGTAGGTATTCTGATATTACTTACATTGATGGTTTTGGTAAGTATTAGAGATATTAGCAGAATATTTTGAGACCTGTTATAATAAATTCGTGCAATGCTTATTTTGTGACATTGTAAATAAAAAAGCACCAGCTAGCGTTATTTTAGATACGAATGCTTTTTTGGTTATAAAAAATAAGTATCCGGTAGCGCCAGTTCATGTGTTGGTATTAGATAAAGTGCATCGCGAAAAGAAAGACACAATTTCTGGTGGATACGCTAAAGAAAATTATTGGGATGAAATGTTCCAAGTAATTTATAAAACCATAATAAAATTAGGTCTTGACAAAACAGGCTATAAGTTAGTAAATAATGGAGCGGGTTACAATCACTTTGAGCACGAGCATTTCCATATTATGGGTGGAAGTGAATCAGAACCGGGCGGGGCTAGTTAAAGTTTAAATATTTAAAAAATCATTTTTGGAGGTGTTTTATAAACCATGACAAAAGTCAAGGTTAGAAATGGAGAATCGTTAGAGCAAGCATTAAGAAGATTTAATAAGGCAACAGCAGGAATTATTAAAGAACTAACTAAAAGAAAACATTATAGAAAGCCAAGCGAGATTAAAGCCGAAAAAGTTAAAGAAAAGGCTAGAAAAATTTGGTTAGATAACAAAAGGATAAACTAAATGCTTATTGATCTTATTAAGAAAGATTTGATTAGCGCTCTAAAAGAAAAAAATGTTTTAAAGACTTCTACTGTACGTTTTTTAATCTCTAAAATAAATTACAAACAGATAGAAGTTAAAAGTGAAGGCAGAGAATTGTCTGATGCTGATGTTGTTGCTGTTATTAAAAAATTAATTAAACAACACAATCAATCTATTGAAGAATATACAAAAGGGAATAGACAAGATCTTGTCGATAAGGAGCAAGCAGAGCTAGAAATATTAGAAGAATACTATAAAAAATTCACCCCAAAAGTTTGACTACAAATCATGTTCAAAAAGCCATTACACATTTCTATTAGAGTATCTGATGATAAAGAAATAACCTCTCTAAACAAGAAGTTTTTTAATAGAAATTACCCTACTGATGTGCTTTCATTTAACATGAATGAGGAGTTAGAGGATGGTACGTTTTATTTAGGTGACATTATAGTAAGTGCGGGACAAGCGAAAAGACAAGCAAAAAAATACGGGAATGATTTAGAACACGAAATAGCGGAGCTAGTAGCGCATGGTGTATTACACTTACTTGGCGTACATCATCCAGATGATGATACCCATGTACACGGTAAGAAGGTTGAATAATAATGAAGTTAATTGTTGGGCTTGGAAATCCCGGAAAAGACTATATGAATACAAAACACAATGTTGGTTTTGTGCTTGTAGATAGGATTGCTAGTGAAAACAAGATATCTTGGCAAAACGAAACGAAATTTTTTGGAAAAATAGCAAAAAATGACGCTATAATACTTTTGAAGCCTGCAACATTTATGAACGAATCGGGCAAATCAGTTTTAAAAGTAGTTTCGTATTTTAATATCAATTTGTCGGATTTATACGTTATTCACGATGATGTTGATTTAGAATTTGGGCGAGTAAAAAGGTGTTTTGGGTGCAGTTCTGCTGGTCATCATGGCGTTGAAGATATATTTTTAAAGCTAGGAAGTAAAGACTTTAATCGATTGCGCATCGGAATTGGTAGACCCCTAAAAAATAAGTATAATGTACAAAATTATGTACTAAATAAGCTCACTGCAGCAGAATTGGAAACTTTAAATTCTTTGCCCTTAGACATCACAGAATAATTAGAGCTTGAATACTAATTATTTCCGAATCATTATTAGTGGATATGCATCTACTAGATCGTATAATAGATTAGTTAAGGTTTCTCACATGTTTTATACTAAATACAGACCAAAAAATTTTACAGAAATATCCAAGCCAAATGATGTTGCAGAGGCACTAGTCAACCAAGTTCTTTCTGCTAAAGTAGGTCACGCTTATCTTTTTGTTGGGTCAAGAGGCACCGGTAAAACAACTACTGCGAGAATACTTGCAAAAGCATTAAATTGTCAGAAATTAAAAAAAAGTGGTGATCCATGTAATGAGTGCGAAAATTGTAAGCATATAAACAAAGCATCGTTCCCTGATTTAATAGAAATTGATGCGGCAAGTAATAGGGGGATTGATGATATTAGAGAGCTTAAAAGTAAGATAAATTTGGCACCGACCTTTGGTAAGAGCAAAGTTTATATTATCGATGAAGTACATATGTTAACTACCGAGGCATTCAACGCTTTGCTTAAAACATTAGAAGAACCCCCTGAACGTGTGGTATTCATATTATGTACAACAGAGGTACACAAAATTCCTGATACAGTAAAATCACGTTGCCAGGTATTTAAATTTAAAAAGGCTACTATTCCACAGATTATTAAAAAACTAGAAGAAATACTTAAACAAGAAGGAGTTGAGTCGTTAACAAAAGAAGATTTGAAAAAAATTGCGCAATCGGCATCTGGTGGATTTAGAGATGCCGAAACACTACTTCAACAAGTTGTAGAAGGAAATCTTTCGGTTAGTTCTTTTGTGGGGCTAAATTCTCAAGAGCAATATCATGCCTTAACAACGGCGTTAATAGAAAGAGATGCAAAAAAAGCTTTATCCTTATTTCATAAAAGTTTAGACATTGGTATAGATGTATCTGTTTGGTGTTATGACTATCTATTGTATTTAAGGAATCTTCTATTTTTTTCTGTATTATTATCACCTGATAGTGTTGATAAAGATGACGAAGATATTATGAAAGATAATGCGCGAGCATTAGGAACAAATAATCTCGCGTATTTAACCGAACTTTTTTTAAATGCATCAGAAAAGTTAGCGCAGTCTGTTATCCCACAGCTACCTGTTGAAATTGCCATAACCACATATTGTTCTAATAATACCTCTCTAAGTATGCAAAATACCGAGTATACACGCGATAGTGGCCCTTCAAATACTTCTAAAGCAGGTAATCAAATACAAAAAAGTGGTAGTAATAACAAAAAAGATAAGTTAGAAACCTCTATCAATGTTGCACAAATGGAAGATATATCTGATAAAATGTCATATAACTCTGTATGCATAGAAATCAATACCGAAGAACTAGCTACTAAATGGAAAGAAGTTTCAAAGCTAGTGCTAAAACAAAATAGTTCTATACATGCTTTAATAAAAAACAGTGTCCCAATAGCTATATCTGGTAATTATTTAATGCTTGAGGTTTTGTATTCATTTCATAAAGATAGAATGGAGTCACCAAAAAATAGAAAATTGATCGAGGGTATATTAGAAGAAATATTTGGCGTTTCGTTAGCAATTAAGTGTGAGGTAAATGAAGCAAAAAGATTAAAGAAAAGCACGGGCAAAGAAGTAGGGGAGTTGACAGATAAAAATGTATCAATGCCTGTTTTTTCTACATCCCCCCAAGTATTGCCTGAAAATCTAAATGATTTTTTTGATGGTGGTCTTCCTTTGTAATGTGCTAGAATCTTTAGGTGAAACTTCCAAGACCAATCTCAAATTTAATAAATAATTTTGAAAGATTGCCAGGTATCGGTCCAAAGACTGCTCAAAGATTGGTTTTTTCATTGTTGCACTATCCTCAACACGAGCTCGAAAACTTTGCAACTAGTTTAATTAGCCTAAAAAAAGATATAAAATTGTGTAGCTTGTGTAAAAATGTTGATGAAAAAGATCCATGTTCGGTGTGCGTAGACGAGTTACGGACAAAGACTATGATATGTGTAGTTGCAACTTCAATGGATGCTTTTGCATTAGAGAGAGCAGGATTTAAAGGGCTTTATCACGTACTTCATGGGGTTATTGATCCTTTAAATAACATTGGACCTGATGAAATCTTTATAAAAGAGTTGGTTAGTAGGCTTAAAAACTCAATAGAGCATAAGTTAGAGTTAATTTTGGCCACAAATACAGGCATGGAAGGTGAGTCTACAGCTATGTATATTTCAAAGTTAATAAAAGACGACTCTACTTTAAGAGGTAAAATTAAAATAACTAGGTTAGCACGTGGTTTGCCTGTTGGTGGAGATATTGAATATGCCGATGATACGACGCTCTTTAGAGCATTAGAAGGAAGAACCGGATTTAATTAGTTTTTTTATTGTGTTAGAATACTTTTGTGACAATTACACTATATAACTCACTCACAAATACAATAGAAGATTTTACTCCTATAAAAGAAAATTCGGTAAATATGTATTCTTGTGGTCCTACAGTATACAGTTATGCCCATATTGGTAATTTCAGGACATATTTATTAACAGATTTTGTACATAGAATACTTCTTGCAAACGGGTATGAAGTTAGATTTATTATGAATTTAACAGATGTTGGGCATTTAACAGGAGATAATTTAGGAGATGCCGATATTGGAGAAGATAGATTAGAAAAGGCGGCAGACGCTGAAAATAAAAGTGCAAAAGAAATTGCCGATTTTTATATTAAGCATTTTTTAATTGATTACGAAAGATTAAATATTTTAAAACCACAAAAATTCACTCGTGCGACAGACTATATCAAAGATCAAATAGCATTAATTAGAGAACTAGAAAAAAAAGGATATACATATCAAACCACAGATGGCATATATTTTGACACGTCAAGGTTTAAAGATTATGGTAAGTTATCAGGAAATACTAAAGAATCAATATTAGAAGGGGCCAGAGTAGAGCCAAATAAAGAAAAGAAAAACCCGACAGACTTTTCATTATGGAAATTTTCTCCTGCAAATTCTCAGCGTTGGCAAGAATGGGAATCGCCATGGGGTGTGGGTTTTCCGGGATGGCATATTGAATGTAGTGCAATGGCACTTAAAGAGTTAGGAGAAAGGCTCGACATACATATTGGGGGCGAAGATTTACGCATGATTCACCATCAAAACGAAATTGCACAAAGCGAATGCGCTACCGGAAAAAAATATGTAAATTATTGGCTTCACCAAACACATCTTAAAGTAGATGACGGTAGAATGGGTAAAAGCTTAGGAAATACATATACTATCTCAGATATAGAAGCAAAAGGTTTTAGTCCTTTGGCATACAGATACTTTTGTATGACGGCGCATTATAGAAGTCCGCTAAATTTTACTTGGGGTGCAGTTCAAAGTGCAGATAATGCTTTAAAAAAACTATATACTCTCGTGGACGGATATAAAACAACTGCTGATGACATATATGATTTAGAATCATATGATAATTTTATGCATGCTATAAATTCTGATGTTAATATGCCAAAAGCATTAGCACTTCTTTGGGAAATGCTTAAAAGTGATTTAGCAGAAGGCGTAAAGCTTGCAACATTAACTAAGTTTGACGAAGTGTTAGGTTTTGGTATTGATAATTACATTAATCAAGACATACCCGATGAGGTGTACGATTTGGCAAAGACTAGAGATTTTTATAGAAGAAATTGCATATGGGAAAAAGCTGACCAGATTAGAAAACAAATATTAGCAAAAGGATATATCGTTGAGGACAGTGGAGATGCATTTAAAATAAAAAGAAAGATATAAATTTATTCGTTTTCAACCCATTTTACTGTACTTTTAATAAAAAATTGTTTTAGTTGTTGTGCATATTTTGGTTCAAAATTAAATATTTCTGACGGATTTTGGTCATTATCTGTTCCTTGGAGTGTTCTTTGAAAGATAAATTTGTTTGCAGTATATATGCCATTTAAAGTTAATGCTTCTGTCGCTTCACCCTCGGTAACATCATATGCTGTATAAATATCTCCATCTGCAATGATGCCAAAATCTGAATTAACAACATTTTTTGAAATATATACATCGTCTTTTACTATAAAAAGTAATGTAGATTGAGGTAAAATATCTACATCAGTATCAATTGTTAGAGATCCGTTAACAAATGTAATCTTATCGTATATTATAGTGTCGTATCCCTCAGGAAGAGTAGTTTCATTCAGTATTGCATCGTGATTTCTTACAAATACACCCGAGTCTGGGTTTAGTGGATCTCCAATAAACTTTTCCGTTTTAGCATCTGTTAGGCTATATAGTTCATCATAGCCAATGTTCTTTAAAGTATCTGTGTTTGTTGTTTTCCATCCTTTTGTTGAATTAAAAAAACCTATGCTATTTCCTTTAGCTTCAATTAAGCCGTCTGTATTATAGCCATATGCTTCTGATAGCATGTCAATATCATTATTTGATCTAACAATACCCATTTGCCTTGCTTTAATCCAAGGGCCATTAATGCAAAAGTCTTTACTAGAAATATTTCCTGCCATGTCTTGCGCAAAAAATCTAACAGTTTTGCATTGTTTCCAATCATTATTACAAAAACTTGTTTTTTCGGTTACTACATACACTGTATTATCGCCCGGATCAACGCCCGGTGTACTTAAAGGTGTTAACACGTCGTCTTGCCATGTACTTGCGCAGCTAAGTAGCTCACTAAATCTACCAAATCCTGTATTTAATTCGGTATGATACATATATTGTGCGTTTTCGGTGTCAATTCCTGATGTAGCATCATCCACCAGTGTGAATACCCATAAGTCATAACTATTACCAAACAATCCTCTTATTGCGCCAGATCCGCGCCAGTTTGTGGGTGCCACTTGGTCAAGCTTAAACGAAATGCAGTTTTTTGCAGGTAATGTACATGTAAATGTCTCTGTATTTCCATCGTTATCGACACTGTAAAAAGCAACTTGATGCGTTTCGCTATCGTTTCCAACTGTAAATTGTACTTTTGCATCAGTCAGCGAATTACTAAGATATGCTGCATCTGTCCATATTGTTCCTGCTCCTTCTATACCTATATCCATATATACACCTGTCGCATCAGCATCATTTACTGTAAATGAAAGTGTAATTTTTTGCCATGTGGGGGAGTAGGTTATGAAATCAGATTGTGCTATTTCTTCGTATACTACTTCACCTGCTACATCTTTTACAGCATATATTTTAAATCCTGCGCCATCAACTGTTCCCTCTGTTTTTATAAATATCGAGGCTGTCATACTATCGTAAGGCTCAACAGGTATATAATTTTGTTTGTTGTTTATGCCGTGCCAATCACCTTGTGTGGTTTGTATTTTGGCAACAGCAGAACCAAACCCAGAATCTGCTTCAGCAGATGTATCTTGAGAATACGTAACGTAGTCATCATCAACACTCTCGCCCCAGTATGTTAAATTTGTAGCATATTCGCTGCTGGTATCTTCGAAAGACGGGTTTAACACTTCGTTTTGTGTGTCCGCAAAGGTTTTATTTTGCCACGTTCCATTATCTATTTGGTAAAATATTTGGTGAATACCACTTTCTATGTCATTGCCATACAATTCAAATGATACAGGTGTTACATGCCAATTATTATTTCCATCTGGTATTGCTGGCGTTTGTACATATGTTGTTATAGGTGCCGTTGTTTCAGCAAATGCATTCGAACTAGTAAGTATACACAAGAAAAAAATAACACTAAGAGTAAGTATATATTTATGTATTATGGGCATTGTATATATACTACAATACTTTTGTTTCTTGTGTACCAGTTTTCATATTTTTAATCGTTATTGTGTTGTTTTTTAGTTCATCTGGGCCAAGTAAGACAACATTTTGGATATTTTTACGATCGGCATATTTTAACTGCTTTTCTATTTTTGTTTTAGTCTCTAACCATGTATCCACTTGGTAACCCCTAGTTCTAAGTGTTTTTGAGACCTCTATAGAGTACATCAGGTATTCATTACTGCTTTCCTCATCTTCTGTAGGCCAAAGTGTAACAAGGTAAGAGTTAGCATTTTCTCCATTTGGAAGTAGATTCCAAGCTTTTAAAAATTCCAATAGTGTTACATCACCCATTGCAAAACCAGTTGCCGGAAGCTCGAAATTGCCAAAGATATTTATTAATTTATCAAACCTTTCACCTCCAAACATAGATCTATTATTTTTTGGATTTTTATCAAATACTTCGTAAACTATGCCATCGCTATAATCAAACCCTCTAATAATTGATGGGTCAAACATGCAATATTTGGCTAGCTTAGTCTTGTTAAGTAAATCAAACACTTTTCTTAAGGCTAAATATCCTTTGTTTTTAGTTAAAATAGCTTGTGGAATTATCTCAGATAAGTTATCAAATTTAGCTTCTGTAAACATATATATCTTTTGTATTTGGTCTTTAGTTAATGTTAGTTTCATTAAGTCAGTTTCAAATTCTTGTTTGGTTAACTTAGCTTTTTTATCCATTATTCTTCGTACTTCTATTTGTTTATCGCTATCTATATTTAATGTGTCGTTTAAGAGAGCGCTAATTAACCGTCTGTCACTGATAAGTACAGAAAACATTGTTTCATCAGCACCAAAAGCTTGCATAATACTAATGATTATTGAAAATATTTCATAATCAGCAATTACATCGTCAATGCCAAATATATTCACTTCTAGTTGGTTAAATTCTCTTCCTCTACCAAGCTGTGGTTTTTCGAATCGCCAGTTATTTCCTATCATAAACCACTTAATTGGTTTTTGAAGTTCTTTATATTTTTGTGCAATCATTCTAACTGTACCAGGAGTTAATTCGGGTCTTATAGCTAATTTTCTGCCAGCCTTATCTTCAAATGAAAACAATTGCTCATTTACAATTTCTTGCCCGGTTTTTGCAGCAAATATTTCGAATGGCTCAATAATAGGGAAGTCGTATTGCGCAAAGCCATACGAACTACAAACTTTTTTCCATGTATCAAAGATATAGTTTTGTATTGCCATATCTTCTGGGTAAAAGTCTCGCGCACCTTTGTATGGTTGTGTATTTAGTTTGTTAGTCATAATTTCCTTTCATAACTTATATCATGCCATAATTAGAATTTAATTTCTAATATGTCTTTGGGCGTACTCGTTATATTTACAACTGTATCGTTTTGTAAATAAACTACATCTTCTATTCTAATTCCTCCCCAATTATTTATATATAATCCAGGTTCTACCGAAAATATCATGCCGTTAGCTAAGTTTTCTTCATAAAATGCATTTAGGCGTGGATTTTCGTGGATTGCAAGCCCTAAACCGTGCCCAGTACCATGTGTAAAGTATTTTTCGACATTGTACTCTTTAAATTTATTTATAACTTTAGCGTGTACGTCTTTGCCAGTAATACCTGGTTTTAATATATTTAATGCAGCTTGTTGTGCTTCGCGCACATAGTTGTATTTTTCTTTAAATTCATTAGTCGCATTACCAAGATATATTGTTCTTGTCATATCCCCACAATAGCCTTTGTATATACAGCCAAGATCAATAAGAAGTATTCCCTCACTGGCTATTTTAATATTTTCGCTAGTTTCATAATGTGGAATTGCAGAACCTTCTTTGAATGCAACAATAGGATCAAAGCTGTTACCCTCTGCTTCTTTTAAAAAGAAAGTAGTGATCTCAAATGCTAATTCTTTTTCGGTAATACCTTTTTTTATTTTACTAAGTGCATATTCAAAGCCAGCACTTGTTAGTTGGGCTGCTTGAGTCAGTAATTTTAGTTCAGCCTCATCTTTAATTACTCTTTGTTTCAATATCATGTCAGAACAATCTAGTATTTGTATATTTTTAATATCAACTATGTTTTGTTTCAATTTATTTAGGTCTTTATACGTAAAACTATCTTCTTCTACTCCAAGTACCGATATAGTAGGGAATATGTTAAAGATTTGTTTTGCAAGATTTAGCTGTCTTGGTGAGTCGCAAAGTGCAATATACTTGGCAACAGGGTTGTCTAATGCAGTACCTTCGTATCTTTGATCAGTAAGTAGGATGCATGCATTTTGAGTTACAAGTAGATAGCCTTCAGGATCGTCTAGTGGTTGTACTACTTTGTATATCATTGGTCTAAAGCCAGATAAATAGTAAACATTATATGGATTGGCAACAAGTAGTGCATCTATGTTTTGTTTTTTTAAACTAGTTTGTATTTTTTTTATTCTATCTATATACATAAACTCTCCTAAATATAGCATTTTAATGCTAAAATGTGTGTGGGCAAGTATGCGCGCTGTTGCTTCAGTTGCTTCGCATACTTGCCCTTTTTTTAGCCTTCCCTATTAACCTTTATAAGGTTTGCTAAAAAAATCGTCATGCCCCCTGTCTTGCAGAGGGATTGGCTCTCCTTCTGGAGGTCGTTCCCTTGGGATCCTTTTCACTTCTACTTTTTCTACTTCTTCCGCTTTCTCCTTCTTCGGAGGCGCTTTTGTTGCCTTTTTTGTCACTTTTTCCCTCTCTTGTTAGGCTTTTGAGCATCTCTTACGAGATGGCGGTACTCAAAAGCAGGTACTCCCTACCGCTGGGAGTTCGTCACTGATTACTCAGGACGAGGCGGGTGGGTTTCCCGACTGGTCGGGGGCCACGGATACAGATACGGGCGTGCCATTTCGTTTTACCTCCTTATTTAGATTTCATCCCTAAAGGATGATTAAAAAATACATCTAACTATAGATATATTCTCAAATCATCCTTCAAATTAAGCTTTATTCAATATGTGAATAGATATTAAAAAAGCTCGGAATCTGATTCCGAGCTTAAACAATTGTTAGTGAACTAGTTTAATACCGGAATCAAGCACCGAGCATAAAGGGCCATCTATGTGTATAAAGGGATATATTATTCAAAATGTTTTTTGCTGTTGCTTCTAGCATGGTATGTATTTATACATAATATTTTTTATATGTCAATACTTTTGTGTTTAGAAATAGTTTTTAACTTAAAGCATGTTGTCAAATAGTATTACTTTGTTTGAAATTAGTATTATGCAAAATAGTTAGCGTCTATTTTTCCTTGAAGCAAAGCAACCCAGTATCTATAATCCATTTTACCCCCACTTGCTTTTAAATACACTTCTTCTACAAGTGCTTTTTTTCGTGAAAGTATTTGTTGTACCGCTGGATCCGACTCATTTAATATGCGGTAAAGAAATATCCTATGTCTAATCATGTCCATCACGATACCTGCTAGATAGGCCGGATCTTCAATCAATATAGCTTGTTGTGTTTGGTTCATATATTCTGGGGAAATCATTGCTCCTTCATTTATTGGTAATTTATTCCACGCAGGTAATATTTGCATACCGGCGATCGTTTGCTGCAAGCAATGAAATATCTCGTGATGAAAAGCTGAACGAAAACTTTCCGGTTCGTGTTCTACAAAAAAGCTCGATACAGAAAGAGAAACAGACCCCAAAGATACTACCGCCCCGCCCCTTGGTTCCGAGTTTAATTTAAGTTCTTGCATGAGGCGAATGCTATTAATATTGTTGTTCTTAAAAAAATCTGCTGGGTAATAGTGGAGCCCATCTAAGATTTCTATGAGTGCAGCGTATAACAGTTCTCTTGGTACTGCTGTTCCAGTAACTTCAAGCAAGTTTAACGAATCAGGATGCACTGCGTTTAAAAGCTTATTCTCACCATTATACACATCTAAACCATATCTCTCTTTGATAAAAGCTAAGCATTCGTATAGTGCCTTTGTTTCTTTATTATCAGCTTCTATACCTGTTATAAGTCCGTTTACCATTTTAAGATAACGACTGTTACGAGCATTGTACGCAAGAGTAGCCCCTATTGCTAAAGCCTGTGCTAAAAACTGTCTACGTGTCCACATATTATCTACTGATCCGCTATCATAATTTCCATTATCACAAACAGTCTGAGAGTTTTCTCATGATATCATATGTGATAAACGATCCATGTAATTTGCGTCTTCATTATTCCTATTCATTGTTTAAATAGTACTGTATGAAAGTAAAAAGTTCTATGTTTTTTATTGTTAAACAAAACTTGGTTTGTTCTTAT
Organism: uncultured Candidatus Saccharibacteria bacterium; assembly: GCA_964532965.1. Classification (GTDB taxonomy): domain Bacteria; phylum Patescibacteriota; class WWE3; order UBA101185; family UBA10185; genus CAZHJE01. Next base: position 25,866 of record CAZHJE010000002.1, on the reverse strand, counting down.
TTTGGTAGATATAATTATATATTTTACTTACTGTTTCTTCGGACATGCCAGAGACTATGGTTGTTATGTAATCAAGCTCCGATGGCGATTGAGTATGCAAATCTCTTAAATGACTTTCAAGTGTATTTTTTTTTCTAGTGTCAGTGGTTGATGTGGCTTCTATATGTAAGTAAATGTATAGCATGCCTATTTGAGCAAAACTCTCTACGTCCGCGCGGAAGCAATTTATATATATTTGTTCCAACATGCCCCTATCAATTTCAATTGCAAATTCGCTTGATAGTACATGAGACAAAAACGCGCCAACAAGTAACCAACTTATATCTTTTGGTGTTAAAGCATCTTTATTTATTGTTTCTAAAGAAGTTATTAATGCTAGTTCAGCGGGATCGGGAAGCCCTGTTGTATCTGTGACATAAGTATAACGATTTTGGTTTACTCTTTCTATTTCGGCTTGCATAGTATCTAAAACTTCTGTATCAGTTACTAGCAGGTTGAACACATTATAAATGGCGCTGTTCTCAGCATCGGGAGCAACTTTTGTTTTCCAATTACCATTTTTTAAGTCATCCAACGAAATTGAAGAATTTTCTAAAAACAAATCGTTAAAAATTGATTTGCTGTCTTCTTGCATAAGTACTAGGCCTCTTTCAAAAACATTTCCTGTGTCAAGGACCATTGTTTTTCCTGTATAAAGAGCTAGTGCAGTAGTAGCGTATGTATAAACTTTTGTTATATCAATATCATTCCAATCGTTTTGCACTACTGCAGTTAATAATGAAATCTGTACATTCCCTTCAGCCGCTTTAGAATAAAATTCTTCGTATTCAGTATCGATAAGTTCAGCAATTTCCCTTGGGGGTTTGAAACTATTTCTTAGAGAAATTGCGGAGAGCCTATCTTCCCAGTTTAAGTATCTTAGAATATTTGGATTAGCTACAATGTCCAATGCATGTGCGAACTCATGATATAAATCTAATTCCTCGTCAATGATTGCTAGTTCCGCTTGTTTTTCTTCGGGTATGTCTAGTTGGCTTGAAACCACACTTAAATCGGTAGAATTAAAGTAAAATGGCATTAATATTTCTTCTTCAAGGGGGTCAAATCCAGGGTCTGTATTAAGTGTTTGTCTCATTTCGACAGGTACAGGATATAGTTCTTGTAGTTCTAAAAATGCCGCTGCTAATTCGTCTGATGCGTTTATATTTGTAGTCTCATTTACTTTTTGTGGATTAGAGACGTCATACCAGCGGTATAATGCGTAAACGGGGGAGTAGTTTAATCTTGTGGTTAAGTATTTAAAAACCTTATCTTGTTCTGTGATAGTTGCTTGTATGGCCGCAGATACGCGTCTGTTTAACTCATACGCATTGTCAAATCTAGTTGTGCTAGTGGCATTTGCCTCTTTTAAAGCCATTTCTAATAATATCTTATCCATTTTTGCAGGGTTCCATATCGCCTCTATGTATTTATTAGTCTGCGCCTGTGGGTTTTCAATCGTATGTCCCGATTCGTATAAACGATCAAACTCCTCTACAAATGAGCTGACATTTGACAAAGCTATTTCAAGATTATTTATATAACTTTCAGGTGTAGGAAACAGCTCATTAAACGCTTTCTTTGTTTTCCCATCTTCATCTTCTTTTGACAGATCAAGCCCACTGCATGCGGCTAGTGCCACCGCTAGCGCTGAAAGCCCCGCCAT
>CAZHJE010000002.1:0-24061 GCA_964532965.1 uncultured Candidatus Saccharibacteria bacterium | reverse complement strand
TGGTATGATGGGTGGGTAGGGGATACTGGTAGTAAATATCATATGGAAATAGCATTTCCTAAAGTACTAAAAGAACTAAACTTAAAAAAAGATACCACTATCCTAGATGTAGGGTGTGGCACAGGCGTATTTTCAAAGTATGTAGCAGAGTTTGGTGCTAACTATGTGGGTATTGATATCAGCAATGCCATGATTAATATCGCAAAAGACAAATTTGCTAACTATGGCACATTCGAAGTACTAGACGCGCGGAACATAATAAAAAAAAGTAATTTAAAAAAAGAAACATTTGATTGTGTAACATTTATATTAAGCATTCAAGATATGCCCGATTTAGATATTATTCTTAAAAACATCTCCTACATCTTAGAACCTAACGGCAAAATAGTATTATTTTTAAAGCACCCTGCATTTAATATTCCAAGGCAAAGTGGCTACATTTTAGATGAAAAAAGAAAGCTATATTCTAGAAGAATAGACACATATTTAACAGAAAAATGTATTCCGCTTGATAGCAAAGATACAACTATTAATTTTAAAACGTATCATTTTCATAGATCAATTAGTGATTATTTAAATACATTAATTGCTAATAACTTCGATTTAATCTCTATGGCAGAAATACCTGATACCGTAGGAAAGAAGAAAGACAGGGTTGTAAATGATATTCCTATGTTTATGCTTTTAGTGCTTGGTAAAAATTTATAAAAAGCAGTAAAAAACTCTAGTGATACTTGTTTTAATTGACAATATTTAACACTAACTATATATTTTAAATAATTAAGCAAAAACTTTGATTGGGAATAGTAAATTTGTCACTGATTTCTTGAGAGCTAAGGGTTGGAGCAACTTAGTATCAAACAAATTGAACCCGCCCATGAGTTGCCTACGAAGAGTAGCGCCGGAAGCCTAACCGTAAAATTAGGAAACTAATTTTGTTAGTCAAAGTTAGTTAAAAAGATTTGTTTCGTGAGAAATAAATAAAGTAAGGTGGTACCACGATTAACCCTCGTCCTTGCATAGCAGTCTTAGCACTGGTATGTAGCGATGAGGGTTTTTTTATTTTCACTAAACCCTAAATAGTTAGTTAACTTTAGGTAGAAAGGTAGATATGACTAAAAAAAAGATAACAAAAAGAACTAGCGACTATTCTAAATGGTATTCTGATATTGTCGAGGTTGCTGGGCTAGCAGAACATTCTGTGACACGTGGGTGTATGGTTATTAAACCTTATGGCTATAGTATTTGGGAAACAATTCAAAGAATATTAGATAAAAAAATTAAAGATACAAATCATGAAAATGTCTATTTTCCTTTACTTATTCCTAAATCTATTTTAAGTAAAGAAGCTACACACATTAAAGGTTTTGCTAAAGAGTGTGCTGTAGTTACACATACTAGACTTAAAATTTCTGAAGATGGCAAAGAAACATTAGTTGTTGACCCAGATTCTAAATTAGAAGAAGAAATAATTGTGAGGCCAACATCAGAAGCAATTATGTATGATACGTTTGCAAGATGGGTTGAATCTTGGCGTGATTTACCTATTTTACTAAATCAATGGGCAAATTGTGTCAGGTGGGAAATGCGCACAAGATTTTTTCTTAGAACTACAGAGTTTTTATGGCAAGAAGGGCATACGGCGCACGAAACACCAGAAGAAGCAGAGACAGAAGCTATTAAGATGTTAAAAGTATATGCAAGTTTAGCAAGAGACTATTTAGCTATGCCTGTGGTACTTGGTAAAAAGTCAAAATCCGAAATGTTTCCTGGAGCACACCATACCTATACCGTCGAAGCATTGATGCAAGACGGTAAAGCATTGCAAGCTGGAACCTCCCATAATTTAGGTGATAATTTTGCAAAAGCGTTTGAGATTAAATTCTCTGATAGAGAAGGCAAGAAGCAATATGTTTGGCAAACAAGTTGGGGGGTAAGTACTAGAATTATTGGTGGTTTAATAATGACACATAGTGATGATAAAGGACTGGTATTGCCACCAAAAGTTGCTCCGGTACAAGTTGTACTAATTCCTATTTGGAAAAATGATATTGAAAAAGAAAAAGTATTAAACTATGCGACAGATATATCTAAGATATGTTCTCCTTTAATTTCTTTTAAAATTGACACTCGTGAATTTTTAACACCTGGTGCAAAGTTTAATGACTGGGAAAAGAAAGGGGTACCTATAAGACTAGAAGTTGGGACTAATGAAGTTGAGGGTAAAGTTGTTACAATGGTAAGAAGAGACACTAGCGATAAAAGTATAGTGCAGTTAGATGTACTTGATAGCGAAGTAGCAAATACACTAGAAGTGATACAAAAGTCTTTGTATAACCGCGCTAAAAAATTTAGAAACGAAAACACACACAAAGTACAAACATATGAGGAATTTAAAGATATACTAGCAAAGAAAAAGGGCTTTATTAGTGCCTTTTGGTGTGAAGATGCTGCATGTGAAGAGAAGATAAAGGCGGAGACCAAAGCTACAACACGATGTTTGCCACTTGAGGGTATAGAAGAAGAGGGCAGGTGTATATACTGTAATAAAGGTGCTAATCATAGATGGTTATTTGCTGTTGCATATTAAGGAGGTGATTATATGGCAGACATAGAAGATTTTTACAAATTGGATATAAGAGTAGGGAAAATAGTGTTGGTGGAGGATTATCCAGAAGCCAGGAAACCTTCGTATAAAATGCAAATAGATTTTGGAGATGAAATTGGCAAAAAACAATCTATTGGACAATTTACCCATTATTCTAAAGAGGCTCTAGAGGGAAGGTTGGTAGCAAGCGTTGTTAACATGCCAGCTTTTAAAATAGGCTCTGAAAAATCAGAAGTATTAACTTTAGGCTTTCCTGATGAGGAAGGAAAAGCGATACTGGTTGTACCAGAAAGGCAAATACCAATTGGGGGAAAACTATTTTAAGTGTCGCCCTGCAAGTGGTTGGCAGATAATATACATATATGTTAATTTTCTGTTAATGACATTTGGTGAGCTGCAAAGCAAAATAAAAACACATATTTTTACTGATTTTCAGGTGAAGAAGGCCTTTCCAGGTAAAACGAAGTCTCAAATAAATACTCAGTTATATAGGATGGTGCGCCGTGGAAATATTATCAGAATTAAAAAGGGACTAAACACTTCCATAATGCGGGTGTTTTTGGTAAATTGGTGAAATATGAGCTTATCAATAGGAATAGTTGGATTACCAAACGTAGGTAAATCTACACTTTTTAATGCATTACTAAAAAGACAAGTTGCGCTTGCTGCAAACTATCCATTTGCAACAATAGAGCCAAATATAGGTATTGTAGATGTACCAGATGCAAGGCTTAATGTTCTTGCAGATATTGTAAGAAAAGAGTATTCAAAACCTAATGAAGTAAATCTCAACATTCCCGAAAAGATAACCCCAGCAACAATCAAATTTTATGATATTGCAGGGCTTGTTAAAGGGGCTTCAGAGGGTGAGGGCTTAGGTAACCAGTTCTTATCTCATATCCGTGAAACAGATGCTATTGTGCAGGTTGTTCGCGATTTTGCAGATGAGAATGTTATTAGAGAGGGTTCCACTAATCCAGCTACTGATATCGAAGTAATTAATACAGAATTAATACTTGCAGATCTTCAAACACTAGAAAAAAGGTTAACGGCGCATCAAAATGTATTAAAAAAAGATAAGACTACTGACAATGAAAAAAAACAAGAATTATACGTGAAATTACAAAAAACGTTAGACTCAGGTAATCTTGCAAATACGTTAGCTATGAAAGACGATGAAAAAATACTAGTTAAAGATTTAAATTTGCTCACTCAAAAACCAATGTTTTATATTCTAAACATTAATGAAAACCAAATAAATACAAAAACCGAGGCTAAAATCGCGAATGGCAGAGGTCACTATATAAGCCTCTCGGCTAAAATAGAGTCAGAACTGTGCTCATTATCTGATGAAGATAGAATTGCATATATGCATGAACTTGGTATGACCGAAAGTGGGCTCGACAAAGTTATAAAGTATGGTTTTGAACTATTAGGCCTGCAAACATTTTTAACCGCAGGTCCTACAGAAGTTAGAGCATGGACAATTGCGCAAGGAGATACAGCACCAAAAGCAGCAGGAAAAATACATACCGATTTTGAAAAGGGTTTTATAAAAGCACAAATTGTGTCTTATAATGATTTGGTTACAAGCGGTAGTTTTAAAGTTGCACAGGAACGCGGACTCCTTAGACTTGAAGGTAAGAGTTATATCATGCAAGATGGGGATGTCGTTGAATTTAGATTTAATGTATAATCAAAGCAGAAGAATGTGTCTACTTTTACTAGATGCCTAGGTATGGACATTTTCCTTTTCTTTTGTATAATCAAACTTGTCTATGAATCAATACGAAATAATGACAATAACAAATATAATATCAGGTGATACAGGGGCACAGGAACTTTCGAATAAAATTAAAGATCTTGTCGTTTCTTTAAAGGGTAAGGTATTGGACAGTGATAATTGGGGTAAGCGCAAGTTTGCTTACGAAATTAATCATCAAACAGAAGGGTATTACGAAGTAATAAACTTTGAATTAGGTGCAAAAGAACTATCAAAGTTTAGAGATAAGTTAAACCTTTTAGATAATTTGGTAAGGTATTTAATTACAAAAAAGTAATTAGTTAGTTTTTTAGGAGGGCTAATGGCAGCAACAAGAAACGTAAATAAAGTGATATTAATTGGTAATTTAACAAGAGATCCAGAAGTGCGATACACTCCTCAAGGTACCGCAGTTGCAAATTTTACAGTGGCAACTAATAGATCGTGGACAATTGATGGTGTTCAAAAAGATGCCGTGGATTTTCATAGTGCAGTAACATGGAACAAGCTTGCAGAGGTTGCAGGACAAATACTATCAAAAGGTACCATGGTTTATGTTGAAGGAAGATTACAAACACGAAATTGGACAGATGAGACTGGTGTAAAAAAATACAAAACAGAGATTAATGTAGAAGAGCTAATTGTACTTAGAAATCCAAGAGATAACAAGGGTGAAGTCCAACCTGACACTCAAGAATATGATGCAAACTCTTCTAACGCAAATGAAGAAGATGATATTAATCTTGATGAGTTACTAAATGATATAGAAGAATAACTATGACAAAAACAAAAGTGATTAAAGAAGTTAAAGAATGTTATTTTACAAAGACCAATACTGTTCCTGAGTATAAGGATGTGTTAATACTTAGAAGATTTATTTCTGATAGGGGTAAAATAATACCGCAGTCTCGAAGTGGTGTTCACGCAAAACATCAACGCAAGCTGTCAGTAGAAATAAAAAAAGCTAGGTATATGGGGCTTTTACCATATACAGATACACACGCATTGTAATGAAAGTTTCACTAAGTATTAACTAAAGTATCATACATGGTATTATTTTTATATGTCTGTAGTTACTGTGTTTGAAACTCTAAATGCGATATACTTTGCTAAGTTTAGCAATGAATTGACTACTTCGTCATCTGTAACTGACGAAAAACCAGAAGAATTTGTGTGTTCGCACTCTTACGCAAACTTTTTGATTAGTGAGACAATCCCACAAAAAGACTACTATGCCGACGTTTTTTCTAAAGCTCAAAACGAACTGAACTTAAAAAAAACAGATAAATATGTATTTGCAAGCTTATTTTCTAGCCCAGAAATACCCGTTAAAGATATAGAGTATGTTAGTCTTTTACAAAATATTAACGAAAATGTATTTTATCTTAGCAACCTATTTTATTCATACGGTAAGGATATTTCTTGTATTACCCCGTTAGTAACTTTAACCGCAAACCTAGACTTTGTATCAAACACTTGGTTGTATCCAGATATTCAGACTTCAGACCTACATACTCAGGTTGCATACGATCAAATATTAAGAGATTTGATAAAAATATCTCCTCCCAATTTTTCACCAGAAAAAACCACTGAAATACTTTTTACTGGAGATAGAATTACGAAGTTTAATACTTTTCCTGAACTTACAACACTGTTAATATTGGATTTCATGACTCAACCGGGGGTATATACACTTAAAATTGATACACAAAATAGATATCCCCATAAAATAATGTACAACAGGTGTTATGTAGATTTTTTTACATTAGGGACTATTATAAATTCTCCAGGATATACAGAGTGCTTATATAAAACAGATGTTGGCACTCAGCAACTAATTCAGCTAAAAGAAGATACCATATTTGTATTACCTCTTGAAATGGGTATGGTAGCAACAGTTTTAGTCAAAAATCAAGCTGGACAGTTTGAACAAAAGGTAACTGGTGGACAAATTGGGTTAGTTTTCGATACCAGAATAAAAAGCACCCAACAGTCGGAATTTAGCGAAGTGTATTTAGATTTAATTAGTGATGCTTTTAATAAATTGGAACTATGAAATTATATATCCCAACTCTCAAAAAAGTAAATTACATTAGTAATACAATTATACAAAGAGAATTACCTAAAAAAGGAAATTTAGTAGTTAAAGTTGGAGATAAAGTAGTACCCTTTACTAAAATTGGACGTACAAAACTATCAAAACACAGTATTAGGTTGCCAAAAAATATAAAGATTGCAAGTGGTTTATTAAAGCAGGAGATAATATATAAAGGTGATAAAATAGGTAGAGTAGGTTTTAAAAAACAGCTTGCACCATATAATGGTTCTTTAATTGCAACTAACAATGAATACGTATTCTTAGAAGAAGAGCATGATTTCTGGGTATTATCAGGTTTATGGGGTGTTGTCGAAAAGGTATCGGATAATCAAGTTGTAAGCATAAAAACCCAAACCATTAATTTGCCCTTTGCCTACTTTTCCGGCAGTCTAACAATGGGAGAATTAGTTGTATTTCCTAATCCTTCCGAATTGCTTGACGTGTCTTATTTGGAACATTTTTCAAAAAACACCGAGTCTAAAGTAATATACGTTGGAGATTTTTTACGTAAACCTTTACTTGATAAGGCAATTGAGCTCGGTATTACAACTTTAATCTCTGGAAGCACAACAATTGATATTGCATCATATGCAAAAAAACATAATATAAACATTGCTTTATTTAGCGGTTTTGGAGAGCTAAAAACTCCTACTTTCATGTTTAATTTACTAAAAGATATATCAAGTAGGCATGTATTTTTGTCAGATAAATTAAAGATACTGCAAATTCCTGTCCCAGAAGACTATAAACTTGACGTGCCTGCTTTGTCTTCTTTGATGGAGGTCCAGCCGGAGATGGAGGTATATATACTTGATAAAGCCTATTTTGGGCAAATTGGTAAAATTGATCGAGTGCAGGATAGAGATATTTATGTTAAACTTTCATCTGTCGATAAAGTAGTAGTCATTTCATCTGCTAATTTATTTGCGCTTATATAGTTATGACAACACAGAAAAAATTTCAGACAATCTTGAGTGTATTTTTGCTTTCAATCATTACTTTTTTTGGTGGCTATTATGTTGGAAAGCGCGGATATTTAATTGATGTTGTTAATAACCCACCACAAATTACAGTTGTAAATCAAAATCCTGGAGATATGCAAATAGATTTCGCACTTTTTTGGGAGGTCTGGGATGTGTTATCTAAAAATTATTTAGAACGGCCTCTTGATCCCCAGAAGCTTTATTATGGTGCAATCTCAGGTATGGTTTCATCTGTTGGAGATCCTTATACCTCATTTTTAACCCCAGAATTAAATAAGGCAGTTTTAGATTCTATAAATGGTACATATCAAGGTATTGGTGCCGAACTTGATATACGGGACTCTCAGTTAATAGTTGTTGCACCACTTGATGGTTCCCCTGCACTTGCTGCGGGAGTTAAAGCGGGGGATAAAATACTAAAAATAGAAGATGAAAATACATTTGGTATAACATTAACCGAAGCTGTGACAAGGATAAGAGGAGATGCCGGAAGTGTTATTGCATTAACCCTTCAACGAGGAGACGATGAGCCATTTGTAGTTAGAATAAAAAGAGGTGTAATTACTGTAAAAAGTGTAACTTGGGAAGATAAAGGGAACGGCACTGTTTATGTTAGAATTAGTACTTTTGGTGGCGATACTAATAGAGATTGGGAAGAGGCTATGTCTCAAATAAAATCTAGTGTCAAAGAGCTAGACTCAGTTGTGTTAGATTTGAGAGGTAATCCCGGCGGTTATCTTCAATCAGCCGTATATATTGCAGAAGAGTTTTTTTCAGAGGGTGTTGTAATTTATGAAGAAAATGCCCAAAAAGAACAAACTAAAGTTGAGGCCCGCCGCAGAAACGGTATTTTCGAGAGTGTTCCGGGTATCTTTGTACTAATCGATAGGGGTAGCGCATCTGCATCTGAAATACTTGCAGCGACTTTAAAGTCAAATAGAGAAGCTGTATTGGTAGGGGAGAAGTCATATGGTAAAGGAACAATTCAAGACGCAAAAAATTTTTCTGATGGGTCTGGAATACATATAACAATTGCAAAATGGTTAACACCAGATAAGCAATGGGTACATGATGTGGGAATTAGTCCCGATGTAGAAGTAAAAAGAACAAGCGAGGACTTTAATAATAATGTTGACCCACAGTTAGATGTTGTATTAGATTTAGCCAATAAACTATGAACATTCGCAAGATACTATTAGGAATATTTTGGTTGGGTGCATTTTTGAGTATTTTACTTTTATCCCTATTATAAGTCAGTTTTAAGTTATTCTAGATACTTCTTCTAGTATAGTTTGAATATCCCCATTCATTATCGCAGGTAAGTTATGCCAATTTCGATTAATTCTATGATCAGTTACCCTATCTTGAGGGAAATTATACGTTCTGATTTTTTCAGATCTATCGCCCAATCCTACTTGTTCTGCGCGTAAATCACTGATTTCTTTTACTTTTTGTTCCTTCATCATAGTATATATTCTTGATTCTAACATCTGCATTGCTTTTTCCCTGTTTTTTCCTTGTGTTCTTTCTTCTTGACACTCGACAACAGTATTGGTTGGTACGTGGGTTAATCTAACAGCAGTAGATACTTTATTAACGTTTTGTCCTCCCGAACCTCCTGATCTAAAAAAGTCTATCTTAATATCTTCTGGTCTAAGATTAATTTTTACTTTTTTTAATTCAGGAAGTACCGCAACTGTAGCAGCAGATGTATGTATTCTTCCAGAGGCTTCCGTCTTGGGTACTCTTTGTACTCTATGAACCCCCGATTCGTTTTTTAACAGCATGTAAGCATTTAATCCCTTAAGCTTAAGCGATACTGTTTTTATACCACCAGCCTCATTTTCTGATAAAAAGAGCAGCTCTTTTTTCCAGTTTGCCTTTTCTGCGTAGCGTAGATACATGTCGTAAAGATCTTTAGCAAAAAGGCCCGCTTCGTCGCCGCCGGTACCTGCTCTAATCTCAAGAATTGCAATATTTAAGCTAAAATCCTCATTGCTATCTTCATCTGAGTTTATCTCAAAATTACCCTCAAGTGCGTTTAAAGAGTTATTAAGATCTTTAACTGTATTTTTGAGTTTGGCTATCTCTTCTTCTACAAGTATTGTCATTTCTGTACCAATATTACCCGCTAACAACGTTTCATTTTGCGATATCTCGTCTTGAAGTCTGTTTATTTCGTCTTGCAGTGCTTTTTTTGTTTCTTCCATAGGTTAATATTATATCAAAGTCTTTCTATTGTGTTTTACCAATATCTATATATTCTGATGTCTAGAATTCTTGGTGTTAGGCGAGCATCGCGAATTTGTTTGATTTTTCTTATAAAATTAGCATCCCATTTAGGAATAGCAACTTCATGCGGCGATATAGACACATATCTTTTAACAAAGTGTTTATCCGATGTATTTGCATCTAAGATGTCTTCAAAACCGAAGCATAAGTCAACAATATTTAGTTCGGATAAAAAGTCTAATCTATTTTTTTGTTTATTTAGCGGGTAACCCGTGCCATATAAGTTAAACATAGATTTATCTGATTCTACACCAACAATCAAAAGATCTGCTACATGAGTTTTCGATTTTCTAAATGACTTTATATAAGATAGGGTAATAATATCAAAATATCCGGTTACTAGTATTATATTACGTTTTTTTTTATATCTGTGAGTGTATTTTTAATGTCAGGAAATTTTATAATCTTAGCTTTATTATATTTGTACATATTATCTTTGGTGGGTCTGGATGGACTCGAACCATCGACCTTTCCCTTATCAGAGGAACGCTCTAACCGCCTGAGCTACAGACCCAAAACACTTTAGTATTATTACACCAATGTTTCTATTAGTCTAGTATAAAACCTAAGATTATGTATAGTGGACAGCCTTAAAGCTAAGGTGTCTTTTATCTTAAATAAATGGTGTAGATATGACTTATTATAATTCTTACAAGTAAAACAATCGCATGCGCTGCTAATAGGATTGTTGTCATTTTTGAATTTGACCTTATTTATATAAATATATCCTTCGTCTGTATAAAGTCTTTGGTGTCTAGCATCTCTTGTTGGTAATGTGCAATCAAATAACTCCCATCCCATTTTATAACAATTTTTAATATCATCTGGTTTTCCTACACCTAGAGCGAATCTGAAATATTCATTTGGAATTAGGTTAGCAATGTATTCTGACAAATTTAGGTCTAGGGCATTTGTAGTTTCATCTATGGCGTATCCTCCAAAGCCAAAACCATCAAACCCAATATTCAACAGTTCTTCCGCGCATAGTTTTCTTAAGTCTTTTTCGTATCCTCCTTGAATAACACAAAAGAGTAGGGGACGCGCTTCTTGACTTAAGTTTCTTATTTCACATTGCTTAATATATTCTTGTTTCGATCTTTTTGCCCATTGACTCGTTCTTAAAACAGCATCTTTTGTTTGTATATAATTAGATTTGGGATCAACAAAATCGTCTAAACAAATAACTAGATCAGAATTGATGGAAAATTGTGTTTGTATAGATATTTCTGGGGTGAATAGTTCCTTTTTTCCGTATAGATTAAATATTACTCCTGCGTCAGTTACTTTACCTGCTCTTAAGTTTCCTCTTTTTAGTAACGAAAACACTTGCCAACCGCCAGAATCAGATACTACTAGGCCACCAAAATCCATAAATGTTTTTATGCCGCCCATATTGTCGAGATAGTCTGTACCAGGAGTATGTTTAAGGTGGTATGTGTTAACTACAACACCTTGAACTTTTACATCTAACAAGTCTTGCTTATCAACACTTTTTACCACACCCCTTGTTGCATCAGGCAAGTAAATAGGCAGATTATATGTTTTTCTTTTTACTTTTATTTGTGATTTTGGATGCATCAATAACTAATTTTTTGCTTCTTCAAACATTTCTTTTAAAGTCTTATTTTGTTTTTGTTTGCGTTCTTTTTTATTTTTTGTTGGCGCAGCAGCTTGTGCCGATTTTGAGGCTTCTAACTTCTTTTTAAATTTATCTATTCTACCTGCTGTGTCAATAAACTTGTGCTTCCCAGTATAAAACGGGTGGCACTTACTGCAGATATCAACTTGTATAGAAGGAACTGTTGATTGTGTTGTAAATGTATTACCGCATGCACATGTTACGGTTACGTCTGTGTTTATTTGTGGATGTATATCTTTTTTCATGACAGCTGTGAGTATAGCAGTATTTAAAAAATATATCAATTTTTTCTGCCTTTATATTTTTCGGCTATAACAACTCCTATGAATATTATAACTAGGCCATATATACTGTGTTTTGATGGTATTTCACCCAGTATAAGATATGAAAATGGTATAGTAAAAAGAGGCGTTAAATAGCTAAATAGTGCTCCATCTGATACCTGTGCTTCTTTAATACCCCATTCATATGCTGTATAAGCTACAATAGAAGAGAGTAGCGCCATATAAAGCAATCCAAGTACGGGTTTAAGTGTCAAATCAGCAGCTGTAAACGAATTGGCACCAAATACTCCAGCACTTTCCATAAATGCAAGCGGTACCATAGCCGCAAGACCAACATAAAAACCGATAGAAGTGTGTAGTATAGGAGAGTATACTTTTTTCATAGGTGAAATGCGAAGGCTTGAGACTACTTTGTTAAGTTTATGAGATTTACCACCCATTGCAGCTTTTGACCAAATGACATAAAAAGCAAATAAAAGATTATAAATAACAACAAGAGAGTTTCCAACAAATCTATTTTTAGGGTCAATGTATACATTACTATCAATAATGGGTTCTAGGACTACCAAAAGAGTGCCAAGTGCCGAAATAAAGATTCCAATCTTGGTATAAATGTTTACTTTTTCATTAAAAAAGAAATGCCCCCCGGCAATTGTTAAAAGAGGTGCTAATGTGCCTATAATTACAGTATCAATTGCTGAGGTATACTTAATGCCTAAAAAGAGCAGCGCTAAAGATGCTTGGCTAGATAGACCTAAAATAATTAAATTTTTATAATCACTTTTGTGTATCTTTGTGGTTTTTAGCTCTAAAAATACAATTGGGAGTACAACAACGCATACAATAGTAAATCGTATCAATAAAAAAAGGAATGGGGGAATGCTTTGTTCAGTATATTTTATAACTGGTGCTGCAGCTCCCCATATTGCAGTTGCTAAAAGTAATGCAACATAAGCAAGTGTGACTTTGGGCAATGTTTTGCTAGACATACTCTATCAGAATACACTAATTTTATGTTATGATAAAGATATGGAAATAACATACATCGGACATTCGTGTTTTGTGATAAAGGGTTCTCAACTCACTGTTATTACAGATCCGTACGATCCTAAAATTGGACTTAAAGAACCAAAGTTATCCTGTGATGTAGTGACAATATCTCATGACCACTTTGATCATAATTACGTAAATGCTTTATCAAATTATCGACTTATGATAAACGGACCGGGTGAATATGAATTAAGCGGATCGTTTATATATGGTTATCCTTCATTTCATGATGATAAAAATGGCACTGAGCGGGGTAAAAATACAATCTATTCTATAGAGATAGATGGTTTTACAATTGTACATTTAGGTGATTTAGGTCATTTGCTTGATAAAGATACATTAGAGAAATTACCAAATGTAGATGTATTATTAATTCCAGTAGGAGGTACATACACTATTGATGCAAAGGATGCATCTAAGGTAATAGCATCTTTAGAGCCCTATTATGTAATTCCAATGCACTATTCTGCCCCTAATCTTATGTTCAAAGACGAACTTTTAGGTGTCGATAAATTTTTAAATGAAATGGGTGTTGAAGAACCAAAAAAAGTCTCTAAATTTGTGCTAACCAAAAAGATCGATCCGGATGCTGAAACTGAAGTAATAGTGTTAAACCCTACTAATTAAATATGACAAAACCAAATTCACCTAATGCTGGAATACCTCCACATGATGTTGATGCCGAAAAATCTGTACTTGGTGCGCTTTTAATCGACAAGGATGCAATTGTTAAAGTAGTGGAGTTTTTAAAAGCGAAGCATTTTTATAAGGATTCACATGCAAAGATATACGAAGCAATATTTTCACTGTATGAAAAGAGAGAACCTGCCGATTTAATTACTGTTCCAAATGAACTTAAAAAAACAAACTCTTTAGATAAAGCAGGCGGAGTAACTTATTTATCCGAACTAGTTAATTTCGTTCCTACTGCGTCCAATGTGGAATATTATGCAAGGTTAATACAGGAATATGCTACTAGGAGAGAATTAATTTCTGTCACAGGTGATATTGGAACACTTGTTTATGAAGAACCTGATATAGAAGTACTTTTAGATAAGTCTGAACAATTATTGTTTTCGGTTTCTCAAGACATAACCAATAACGATGTGGTACCTATCAAAGACATACTTGAAATAACATTTGAAAGACTAGATGAGCTTAGTAAAAACAAGGGCGCGTTAAGAGGAGTACCAACAGGGCTTCCCACACTTGATAAAATGCTTTCTGGTCTTCAAAAAGAAGAATTAATTATTCTTGCTGCACGTCCTTCGGTTGGTAAATCATCTTTAGGAAATAATATTGCACAATATGCTGCAACAAAACATAAAATTGGCGTGTTAATTTTTTCTTTAGAAATGGGTAGAGAGTCGATTGTTGATAGAATGATCTCTGCACAAGGAGATATTGATAATTTTAGAATTACAACCGGAAATTTAGAAGAGGACGATTTTGAAAAATATTCAATTGCTGCAGGAGAGCTTGCAGAGGCTCCCATAATTATTGATGATACTCCAGGTATCAGTGTGCACGAAATGCGAACAAAGGCAAGACGCCTTTTATTAGAAAAAGAAGTTGGTTTAATAATTGTTGATTATTTGCAACTTGTTAGAGCCCCACATGCAGAAAGCAGAGTGCAAGAGGTATCAAAGATTTCTCAAGCATTAAAGAATTTAGCAAGAGAAATAAAAGTACCTGTTCTTGCTTTGTCACAGTTATCTCGAGCTGTAGAGCAAAGAGGGGGTGATAAAAGACCGCAACTTTCTGATTTAAGAGATTCTGGATCTATTGAGCAAGATGCAGATGTTGTTATGTTTTTATATCGTCCTGATGAAGAAGATAGAGAAAATCTTCAATTACTTGTTGCCAAGCATAGAAATGGCCCAACAGGTGAGATCCCATTATATTTTAGAGGTGATAGAACAAAGTTTTATGAAACCGATAAAAAACACAACCAAGAATAATGTATAGTCCCACAACCGTTTAACAACTAATAATGTATAATAATCATTGTTTAGTATTAAATTAATTTGCCGTGGTGGCGGAATTGGTATACGCGTTGGTCTCAAAAACCAATGAGAGCAATCTCATGTGGGTTCAAGTCCCACCCACGGCACCAAAAAAATATGTTAGCATCAGATTTAAAAACTGGCACAATCTTTAAAGAAGACAATAAGCCATACGTAGTATTAAAATATACGCATGTAAAGGTAGCAAGAGGGGGAGCAACTGTCCGAGTTAAAGCAAAAGACATACTTAACGGTGGCGTAAGAGAGATAAGTTATGTCTCTTCCTCAAGAGTAGAGGATGCTGATGTTGTTAGAAAGAATGCTCAATATATATATAAAGACGATTTGGGTTATGCCTTTATGGATCCAGATACATATGAACAATTTACTCTTTCGGAAGACTCTATTGAAGAATCAGTTAAATTTTTAACAGAAGGTATAAAAGTGCAGGTACTATACTTTGAGGGCAATCCTGTATCAATTGAACTCCCAATTACGCTTGATTTTGTAGTCTCATATACTGAGCCTGGATTTAAAGGTAATACTGTTTCAAATGTATATAAAGACGCTACATTAGATAATGGTGCTGTTGTTAAAGTACCATCCTTTATTAAACCGGGAGATAAAGTTAAAATAGACACACGAACAGGGGAGTATGTCTCTAAAGCATAAGTATGTTTATACCAGATACAATCGTATTTTTAAATTACTCGCTTAAGCTAATATATCTAATTGTTTTTTTTGCTGTTGTTTTATCTTCGTTTATATATTGGTATGAAGTAAAAAAAGACGGTTTTGATGAGGAATTTGCGTTTGATACTTTTATAATATCCATTGTTGTGGCGTATATTGTTTCTAGACTTACATATGCTGTAAGCAACCAATACAATACTGTTGCCTCTTTATTTCATGTTATATACTTTTGGGAAGCAGGGTATAACATATATGCTTTGATAGTTGCAGCTGTTTGTGTGCAATACCTACTTGTGAAAAGAAAAAACTGGTCTGTTTATCGAATTTTAGACATTTTCTCAATCTCAATGTCTTTTTTTTTATCAATCTTTTTTTTAGGTAATGCATTAATATTCAGTAATGTATCTTATTTATTTGTATCGTTTTGCTATTTTATACTTTTTATATCTTTAAAATACGTACGTCAACTCTTTTTATCTGGTTATACCTTTTCGATCTTTTTAGTATTTAGTGTACTGATAGGTCTAGTGATTCTAAGAGGTACTGTGTATTTGATATTTTATGCAATTTTAATTACAATGAGTGTAGTAAATATATTTTTTAGGTATAAGAGAAATAATATGTCTAGTAACATATCACGTGAATTTATAAATAAAGTCAAAAAAATGCTGACTAAAAAAGAAAAAGAACTAGAGTCAGAACAAAAGTTACTGATCAGCGAAGACCCTTACATGGTTCCAGGACGGGATAATGAAAATGAATATGTCGATGACGTAAATGAGGATATAGAAAAAAATTTGACAGACATTAGACTATCTCGAATAAAAGATTTGAAAATACATGTAAGAAAAGCTTTAGCTAAGATTAAACTTGGTAAATATGGATACTGTGAGGTATGTGGGGAGCCTATAGATGAAAAAAGACTTTCGGCTTTTCCAGAAGCTACAACTTGTGTTGAACACTCAAAATGATAGACATGCTCTTGAAAATAACGTGTATGTCAATTTAATTTATTCACTGTTGCTATCGTCAATATTTTTCTTGTTACTTTTTATCACCGAAGACATAACTATTAGTAAGTTACGCATTGTCTTTAATTGTACTTATTTATTTAATAACGAACTTCATTTGGTTTTAACTATTGTTCTTTTAGTATGTGTTGGTTATTTTTATTTTGATCTGATCAACCATGTTAATGTTCACGCCCTTAATATATTCTTTTCATTGTGCTTTGGTAGTTCGCTGTTTCATCTTTTTTATAGAATTAAAGGTGATTGTATTTCTGATTATCTTAACTTTTTTAATATCTTTTGGTTTAATATTTCTGATATATTAATTAATGCAGGTTTTATTGGTATAATTATTTTGTATTTTTATAAAAGAAAGAAAGATTAAAAATTTACTATGCAAACAATACTTATAATTGAAGATGAAACAAGCTTACTAGAATTATATGCTGACTTGATATCAAGTGAAGGGTATAAAGTTCTTAAAGCTGCTGACGGTGAAGAAGGTTTGAAATTAGCTATGACATCAGAGTGGGACTTGATGCTACTTGATATAATGTTACCCAAACTTGATGGCCTTGAAATATTAATCAAATTAAAAAAAAGTAAGATACTAGATAGTTCAAAAAAAGTTATTGTGTTGTCAAATCTTGATACAGAGAATGTGGTTACAGAGTGTTTAAAAAACGGTGCTTTGGAGCATTTGGCAAAATCAGCTGTAACTCCCCAAGCAGTAGTGGCCGTTGTTGAAAAGTACTTACCACGTGCCTAACACACCATTTAAGATAATATATGAAGATGAGGGTTTACTTGTTGTTAATAAATTTTCAGGGTTGATTGTTAATAGGTCCTATACTGCAAAAGAAAGTACATTGCAAGACTACCTTTTTGACTATTTAAATCTAACTGTAGATAACAAAGCAATACCTGACACACCAGAGTATGACTTTAATAATAGAGCTGGTATAGTCCATAGGCTAGATAAAGATACTTCTGGAGTATTGCTCGTTGCAAAGACCCTAGACATGTTTACATATCTTCAACATAAATTTAAAGAAAGATTGGTAAAAAAAGAGTATATAGCTGTTGTTTTTAATAAGTTCGAATATGACAAAGTATCAATTAATGCACCGATTATTCGAAACCCCAGGAGCAGATATAGATTTATGGTTTCTAAAGCTGGAAAAGAGGCAAATACAACATTTGAGAAATTACATGAAGGTGTATACTCTGATAGATTTATATCTACTGTATGTTGTTTTCCAAAAACAGGGCGTACGCATCAAATTAGAGTGCATTTATGTGCATTAAACAACCCAATTGTCGGAGATCCAATATATTCGAGCAAAAAAAACCAAAAATGGGTACTTGATGAGTTGAAAATCACTAGAATGCTACTTCATGCCTATAAAATATCGTTTACGCATTCAAATGGTAAAGAAATGGTCTTTAAAGCAACGATTCCTAGTGAGTTTGATACTTTCATGACATCTAGTACCAATTAACCCTTGATTTTTTGATATCTTTTCTGCAAAATAGTAATGACATGCCCAAGTATTCTGCCCAAAGAAAGAAAAGTGTACAAAAAAAGATCAAAAATTCTCCAAGATCTAAAAAAATAAACACAAAACTACTTAAAACTGTTATTCTGTCTGGTGTATTTGTATTATCGACACTTGTGATATCTGGCTATATTGTATACAAAAATCTTACAAAAAACCTAGCGGCAGCCTCTTCTGCGAATTCATATGATATTAAGGCTGAAAACATTTTTACATTGAACTTTGTTACAATTGATTCATTTGCATCAGAAAACCCACAAATACTATCTTCTAATCTATTATTCTTTGACACAAAAAATAAGAAAGTTGTAGCCTACACAATAGATCCAAACACACAAATAGACGTTTCAGGTAAGTATGCGAAAGAGCCAGTTAAAAAAATATTATCATTAGGAATGTCAATTTATGAAAATGATTTTGATAAAAGTATTATGCTATATAACCAAAGCATAAGAAATCTATATGGCTATAGCATTGATAAGCATTTAATTATTAGTGAAGATTTGAGTGAGCCATTTAAAAGTCTTTTTTTACATACTTCTTCATTTAATTTAGATGCTAAATTACTTACAACCGCACAAAAGAGTATGAAAACAAACTTAAATATAAATGAGTTTATTTATATATATAAGTATATGAATTTATTACCTAAAGACAGATTTATTATAAAAGACTTAACATCGTCATATCTGGAAAATATATCGTATTTGGATGATGAAATGCTAGATTTAACTTTTGATTCTACACTTGCATTAGAAAAAAAGAGCATTGCTATATTAAATGGTTCTGGTCTAGCGAATATTGCAACTATGGGTACGCGGGCCGTTCAAAATATGGGGGGGCGTGTTACAGAGACGGATAACGCATTAAACTATTATGATGAAAGTATCATAATTACAGAGGATACAACTTCAGAAACTGTAAAAAAGCTTTCGCATTATTTTGGTATAAATAACATAATTACCAAAGCAGATTATCTCGGCAACCGTTCGCAAGAAAACGCTCCGTACAGATCTGATGTAACCGTAATTTTAGGTGTTGACACTGCTACCACTCTATGAAAGAATTGAACAATCATTACCCCCGTCAAAACACAAATAAAATATGGTTGAAACAGTTGTAATACCTTTAGTATTAATAAGTTTTTTTGTTTATTATATTGTAAAAAATAGTCGTGGAATGAATATTGTGCAAGGACAGGATCTTACGTTTACGATTTTAGAAATACAAATACCGCGCGAAGAAACAAATGAGGATGATAAATTTTCTTCACTATCGACCGAACATCTTCTTGCATCTCTACATGGTTTACTAAGAGACGATTCATCTATGCAAGAGCATTTTAGCATGGAAATGACTGCAGACGTTTTAGGTATAAAATTTTACATATCGGCACCAGCATCTGTAATAAAATTTATAGAAAGCCAAGTCTACGCTCAATATCCAAGCGCACACTTAAGAGTAGTTGACGACTATGTGAAAGATGAACTGCTAAAAGACACCTCATTTGAAGTATATACAGGTACATTGGTAAAAGACTCATTTTTTCCGCTTAAATCGTTTAGAGATTTTGAAATAGACCCTCTTGCAAATATCTTATCTGTCTTATCAGATGTTAAAGAAAACGAGGGGATATGGATACAGTTTTTAACAAAACCAGTCAGTGATGGTTGGCAAAAGCAAGGCTATAGCTATGTTTCAAAGGTAACAACTGGTGTTAGTGTAACATCAACTCCTTTAACAAAAGATATAACTAAAGGTGTTGCATTTGGGTTACTTTCAATCGTAAAATCTATACCAACTCATTTATTGTCCGCACCGGCTGATGTTGCGGTACCTCAAAAACCTGCGACAGCGCCAAAGCTAACTGCCTTTCAGGAGACAGAAGTACGTGCTATAGAAAATAAGTTAGTGCATTTGGGATTTATAGCGAATGTTAGAACTCTAATATACGCACCAAACACCGAGCGGGTAAATGCATTATTCAGGTCATTAACTGCAGCGTATAAGCAGTTTGGTTCTCCAAATATTAATGAATTATATTTTACACAAGATGATAATAGAATTGCTTCTTTATCACTTTATAAAAACAGGATGCTTGGGGTTTCGTCTGCAATGTTATTAACAAATGAAGAACTTGCTACAATTTACCATTTACCGCGTTCACGCGCAGAAGCCCCAAATGTATCTTGGGTGTTTTCAAAAGTAGGGGAGCCTCCAGCCAATTTACCCACAGATGATTGTGTATACGTAGCAGATACCCTTTTTAGAGGTAAAAAAGTACGTTTTGGATTAAAAAATGGTGATGACAGGTTAAGGCATATGTATCTTATAGGTAAATCAGGTACAGGTAAGTCAACTTTGCTTGAAACAATGATTACACAAGATATTGCAAATGGTGAGGGCGTTGGTGTACTTGATCCACATGGTGAAACTATTGATAAAATATTAGACAGAATACCTGATAATAGGTTAGATGATGTGGTTTTATTTGATCCCTCTGACACAGAAAACCCTGTTGGTCTTAATTTACTAGAATATGACCACCCAGATCAAAAGAATCTGATGGCATCAGCGATTGTATCTGCAATAAGACAGCATTTTGACTATTCTTGGGGGCCGCGTCTTGAATATTTATTAAACTACTCGGTTTTAACCTTATTAGAAGTACCTGGAACATCTCTTATTGGTATAACAAGATTACTTGAAGATGTAAATTATCAAAGATATATATTGCACCATGTGAAAGACCCTATTGTCCTAAGATTTTGGGAAAAAGAGTACAAAGAGTTTAAGAGTAATCAAAAATTAGTTACTGAAGCAATTGCACCAATTCAAAATAAAGTAAACAGATTCTTGGCGTCATCTACAATTAGAAACATACTTGGACAAAGAAAATCAACAATAGATATTTGGGATATTATGAACACAAAAAAAATACTCTTAATGAATCTATCAAAAGGGAAGATTGGTGAGGACAATGCTAACTTGCTCGGGGCACTCCTTGTTTCAAGAATTCAATTTATGGCACTTCAACGTGCGCGTATACCTTATGACCAGAGACAACCATTTTACTTATATGTAGATGAATTTCAAAATTTTACATCAGGTAGTTTTGAATCAATTTTATCAGAGTCTAGAAAGTATAAGTTAGGCTTATATCTTACACACCAGTATACTGCCCAATTGCCAGATGAGTTATTAAAAGCAGTTTTTGGTAATGTAGGTACTATAGCTACTTTTTCGCTTGGCGCGCCAGATGCAAAAGTACTGGCAAACGAATTTGCTCCATATTTTGACGCAGAGGATATAATATCATTGGAAAGATTTCATATTTATATTAAACTTATGATAGACGGCATGACTTCTTTGCCATTTTCTGCAAAGATACTTCTTCCATGGATGGAAGATACATCTGTTGTTAAAAAGACAGACAATAAAGATAAGGTAATAGCACTTAGCAGAGAAAAATATGGGTCCAATAAACAGTGGGTAGAAGATAAAATTGCTAAATTTGTGAACACCCCGTTTGATAAAGGTATGGCAATTGCAGAGGAAATGAAGTTAAAAAAGGAAATGCAAAATGATTAACATAGATCAACAAAAACAAGAGAAGATTACAACAATTCTTCAAAGCATAAAAGCCGATATTGACAGGCTCGAGCAAGTATTATTTGATACGGCTTCAAAGAATAATAATACTAATAACACCAACCCTAATACTAATACGAAAAATGATGAGAACGCATCTGAGGGTATCACAGGTTACTTTGACGGATTATTTATGGTTAGTAGCAATGGAAAAAAGTATGAAGTACCACGAAACTATGCCGCTAAGTCGAAATTAGTGTATGGGGATGTGTTGAAAATGATTCAAGATGAAAAAGGTGCTAACACGTTTAAACAAGTGGAGAAGCAGCCTAGGAAGAAAATAGAGGGCATAGCAGTTAAAAAAGATAATGCTTGGGTACTTTTGTCTGATGCGGGTGCTTACGAACTATCTAGTACTGCAGCAGAATTTAAAAATGTACAAGAACACGATGAGGTTACGGCGTTTATTCCTGATAATAATTCAAATGTTCCGTATGCAGCTTTAGATGAGGTGTTGTCCACAGGGTCAGAAAATAAGCAGGCGGAAAAACCAGATATTGCTGGTACTGGTTCTACTAAGAACAGTGTTGCAAACAATACTTACAGTACTAAAAAAACCAATGAGAGTGGTCGTAGTAATCCTATTAAAGATATTAAAGATAGTACTAACAATAAAAGTATGTCACTCAATGCAGATGATAAGTCTTTGAGAACACTAGGGGATGATGATTTAAGATAATAATTTAATCGTCAAAGTTCTCGATTTCAAGTTCTGGTTCTTCGAGCGAACCCTTTTTCATATATGGTTTAATATCCTGCTTTTCACCTCTAAACATTGGTTCTGATGTACAAATAAGTATTTTAATGTTTTTATTCATACCCTTTAGAAAGCTTGCGTGAAAAGATATGCCTCTATCTTGTGCAAGATTCAATCTAGATACCAGTTTTTCGTCTTTTATTGCTCCTATGACTTTATCTTTGTGTATAATGTTGACCTTTGTTTTTAATGCTTTTAGTTCTAGCTTATCCCCAAAGTCAAATGAGCTGGCTGTAATTCCCTTTAGATCAATTTCTAAATCAACTTCTTTTGATGTTCCTGGTTCTTTTATTATTAATTGATTGTTTGATGTGTGTTTTGTTTTTTTCTTTTTTGCAAGTTCAATATTCTTAAGTGCTATTGAGTTTATTGGATCTGCTTTTAGAACTTCTTTAAATATTTTAAGAGCTTTTGTGAAGTCTTTGTTTGATAGGTATGCCCTTCCTAATCTAATTTTTGCGTTTAAATCGTTAGGGGTATTTTCTAAAATTTTTTTATTTAGTTCTATTGAAAGTTTCCAGTTTTCGTTTAATGCAGCCTTAATTGCCTGTTTTTCAACGACAGATAGGTTAATTTGCATGACTTACACAATAGCAAACTAGAGTCAGATGTCAATATGAAAATTATGCTTTTGAAGGTGTTCAACCAGAAATGATAATGTTTATTTTATCGTCAGGTGTAACGTCGATTTCTATAACTTCTGTGTCTTCAATAGGGGTATCTTTTGTAACTTTTAAATACTTTGGATGTGGCATTTCCCTAGTGGAAGTAACTATCTGATCGTACGCTGCTGCACGCTGTTCATCTGATACTTCTACATCAAATGCTTCCGCCTTGGGGTTATGATCCTTAGGTACTCTAACAGAAATTGTTATATTTCGGCCATCGTTTTTTGCACCCACAATTACACCTCGTCTAATTAAATCCCAGTTTTCTTGCGCTTGTGTTGTAAATAGTGCTACCATTGCAAGAGTAGGCAAGTCATCGCCGTATCTATTGGCTATACAAGTTTCAAATCTAGGTATTGGTTTTCTGTCTAGCAATGCTACCAAATCATTAGCGGAAACAGACACTACCTCTTCATTTAGTTCTAATAAACGCTCTTCTGGCGATACATCAGTCCCACGTATTAAACGGTGCCACATACCTTTTGTAGGGTAATCGGGTTCGCCATAGGGGTTATCCTCTGGGTTGGTAATAAAATCACCTTTTAAAGCCATAAGCTCATTGTAACAGTTTAAAAGATTTTGCCAATATACTTTTGGACTATTTCGCTTTTGTTTATGTAAGTTTAGTTTTGTTCGTTTTTAAAAAAAGGGAGAAACCAAGTGTATTTTGATTTTGCTCCCATGCAAGATTTATCTTTAGGCAATACACGCCATACCTCGTTTTGAAGTGATATAAAAATACAGACCACATATGTGGCGTGAATTTTTACCAAACTTCTGAGGCGATGTGGTTCTTGCAACCACAAGTGAGGTCTTATTAATACCCTTTCCGTCTGCAAAGCAGTCCGGCTTGTATCTGCCTCAATTTTTCGGTTTTATTTCCATATACACCCTCACGAGTGTATACAGTCAAAGCTTTATCATGGGGGATCGGGCTAGCCGTTACCCTGTCCCTAAAAACTTTGATTTCCGCAGGCATGGCTACCGAAAACTGCGGATGA
>CAZHJE010000001.1:69557-80919 GCA_964532965.1 uncultured Candidatus Saccharibacteria bacterium | reverse complement strand
TAAAAATTTATCTTGCTTCTGAAGCAGACATACTTGATTGGTCTTTTGGTGAAGTAACAAAACCCGAAACAATCAATTATAGAACATTTAGACCAGAACGTGAGGGCTTATTTGATGAGAGAATATTTGGTCCAGTAAAAGATTTTGCTTGTTCATGTGGAAAATATAAAGGATATCGCTACAAAGGTGTTACTTGCGATAAATGTGGTGTTCAAGTAGCGCATTCAAGAGTACGCCGAGAAAGAATGGGGCATCTTAAGTTAGCATCCCCAGTTGTTCATGTTTGGTTTTTTAAAGGAATTCCGTCAAAATTAGCATTACTGCTTGATATTACCCCAAGAAATTTAGAATCAATAATATATTTTTCATCATTTATTATTACTTCATGCAATGGTAATAAAAAAGCAGAAGTAATTTCAAAAATAGAATCAGATCTTCAAAAACAATTGCGAATAATGCAAAAAGATCATGAAGACGCTGTTTATGAATTAGAAAAAACATTGAAGTCAGAAGATAAAATAAAAAATATTTCTGTACAAGAAGAAAATATTAAAATAAAACAAAGAATACAAGCAATAAGAGAAAAACACACCGAAGAAATTGGAGATTTAGAAAAACATTATAAATTAATTCAGAAGAAAATAGAGGGCGTCGCGCTTTTTTCGGTAATGTCTGATATTGAATATTACAATCTATCAGATTACATAGATATGTTTTGTGACGTTAACATTGGCGCGGATGCAATAAAAGAAATATTAGAAGCGTTAGATTTAAATGAACTTTCTGCACAACTAAGAGCTATGCTCGAAAGATACAAAGGCCAAAAAGCAGTAAAAATCTCAAAAAGATTAAAAGTTGTAGAGGGTTTTAGAAAAGCAGATATTGAACCCGCGAGAATGGTATTAACAGTTCTTCCGGTCATTCCACCGGATTTAAGACCAATGGTTATGTTAGAAGGTGGAAGATTTGCAACGTCTGATATAAATGATTTATATCGCAGAGTGATTAATAGAAATAACAGATTGCGTAAACTATTAAATCTTGGTGCACCAGAAATAATTATTAGAAATGAAAAAAGAATGCTACAAGAATCAGTAGATGCATTGATTGACTCATCAAAACAACGCAACAAAGCAAGGACAACAAGAGGTGGTAAAACATTAAAATCACTTGCTGACCAATTAAAAGGTAAGCAAGGTAGATTTAGACAAAATTTACTTGGTAAACGTGTAGATTTTTCGGCGAGAGGTGTAATTATTGGGGGACCTGCACTAAAACTAAATGAATGCGGTATTCCTAAAGAGATGGCATTAGAGCTTTTTAGACCATTTATTATTCGTGAATTGCTTCAAAGAGGAATTGCGCCAAATCCAAAGAGTGCTAAGTATGTATTGGATGCAAAGACCGCAGAAGTGTGGGATATTTTAGAAGAACTCGTTAAAGACCACCCTGTACTTTTAAACAGACAACCTACACTTTGGAAATTAGGCATACAGGCATTTATGCCTAAACTTATCGACGGTAATGCCATTCAGCTTCACTTATGTGTTTGTCCTGGTTATAACGCTGACTTTGACGGAGATCAGATGGCTGTGTTGCTACCGCTTTCAAAAGCGGCAATAGAAGAAGCAAGAACCAAAATGATTTCTACAAATAATTTAAGAAAGCCATCAGATGGTACACCTCTTTCTGTACCTGCAAAAATAATGTTATTTGGTATTTACCATATAACAACCATCGATAATAGTATTGCACCATATGAATCTATTTTTTCATCAAAAGAAGAAGTATATTTTGCGTTGAATAATGGCGATATAAATATTAGACAAAGCATCAAAGTACTTTTAGACGGCAAAATAATAGAAACACTTCCCGGCAGATTAATATTTAATGATGTTCTTCCTAAATCATTTGAGTTTTTTAATAAACAAATAGATAGAGGAACTGTTAATGAAATAATAAATAGAACATTTGAAAATGAAGCTGGTGAAGTTGTTGTAAAACTGATTGACGATATGAAGACACTCGGTCTTCAGTACGGTACCGAGTCAGGGTTTTCTATATCTTTATCTGACGTGATTATTCCTGAACAAAGAGATGCCTTAATAGAAAAAGGTAAACAAGAAGTCTATGACATTAACCAAAACTTTAAACTTGGTTTAATAACACAAAAAGAATCGCAAAGGTTGACAGAAGATGTATGGAATAAAATACAAAAAGAAATAGATGAGAGTGTGTGGAAGTCACTCGACGAAGAAAATCCTGTTAAAGTATTAATTAATTCTAAAGCAAGCCGTGCAAATCGTAGCCAGGTAACGCAGATAGCGGGTATTAGAGGTCTTATTTATGACGCAACAGGACGAATTGTTAATGTGCCGCTTCTTGGAAATTATAAAATTGGGTTAACTGCGCTTGAGTACTTTATTGGTGCAAAGGGTGCAAGAAAAGGCCTTGTTGATAAAGGTTTAAAAACAGCAGATGCAGGTTATTTAACAAGAAAGTTAGTTGATGTAGCACAAGATGTAATTGTCAGAGAAGACGATTGTAAAACCACACGAGGGTGGGCAATAAGAGTTGGTGATGCAACAGTACTAAATACATTTGCAGAAAGATATGCTGGTAGAAATCTTGCTAAAGATGTC
This sequence comes from uncultured Candidatus Saccharibacteria bacterium, assembly GCA_964532965.1. Lineage (GTDB taxonomy): Bacteria > Patescibacteriota > WWE3 > UBA101185 > UBA10185 > CAZHJE01. The sequence goes on along the minus strand of CAZHJE010000001.1, from coordinate 78,277 downwards.
GAAGTAGATGGAAAAGTATTATTTAAAAAAGATCAGTTATTAACAAAAGAAGATTTAACATTAATTGAAGAAAAAGGGATAAAGACAATTTCAATAAAAACACCGTTAACATGCCAAACACACCGAGGAGTCTGCAGAAAGTGTTATGGCCTTGATATCACAACCCAAAAACCTGTGGAAATAGGTGTTGCCGTTGGTGTTATGGCTGCACAGTCAATTGGCGAACCAGGTACACAGCTTACAATGAAAACATTTCATACAGGTGGTATTGTAGGAAAAGATATTACACAAGGTCTACCAAGAATCGAAGAAATTGTTGAAGCACGCGCGCCAAAAGCAATGTCTGTAATGAGTGATATTACGGGGACAGTCAAAATATCAGTGTCTGGAGATGAAAGAAAAATTACAATAATTGCTACAGATCCTGCAGAAGAAGAACAAACAATTACATATAACATAGATCCAGTTGCAGAAATTATAGTAGAAGATGGGCAGCTTGTTGCAAAAGGAGAACGTTTAACTTCGGGGCATCTCAACTTAACAGATCTAATGGCAGTAGTTGGAATTGATGAAACAAAACGATATATAATAGAAAGCATACAAAAAGTGTATTCAACTCAAGGTGTTGCATTGAACGATAGACACATTGAAGTAATAACAAGACAAATGTTTAACCATGTTCGAATAGAAGATGCTGGTGACACTGAATTTTTGGTAAATGATATTATTACAAAAGACTCGTTTAATGATGAGAACGAAAGAGTATTAGCCTCAGGCGGAACACCTGCCACAGCACACGTCGCGCTTTTAGGTATAACGAAAGCATCTCTTAATACAGATAGCTTTTTGTCAGCCGCATCATTTATACATACAAGCCAAGTGTTGACCGACGCAGCTTCATCTGGTAAAGTCGACATGCTATTAGGATTAAAAGAAAATGTTATTATTGGTAGGTTAATACCTACTGGTGAAAAAGCGAGATTAGAATAATATGCCAACAATTAATCAATTAATAAGAAAAAGAAGAAAGAGTAAAGTAAAAAAAGCTAAAACACCAGCGTTGTCTAAGACTTATAACGCAAAAAAACGAACGTATTCTTATGTAGATAGCCCTTTTAAACGTGGTGTTTGTTTACAAGTTAAGACACAAACTCCTACTAAACCAAATTCTGCGTTAAGAAAGGTTGCTAGAGTAAGGCTATCTAATAAAAGTGATGTCACCGCATATATTCCAGGTGAAGGACATAATTTACAAGAACACTCTGTCGTGTTGGTTCGTGGCGGAAGAGTAAAAGATTTACCGGGAATTAAATATACAATAGTAAGAGGAAAATATGATTTAGCTGGTATCGAAAAGCGCAGATCATCAAGATCAATATACGGTACTAGAAAACCTAAGGGTAAATAGAAAGTCAATATATGAGATCTAAAAAAGCAAAAAAAAGAATCGTACTCCCAGATCCAGAATACAAATCAAGAGTTGTGTCAAGAATGATTAATGTTGTGATGCTCGATGGAAAAAAAACTACCGCTCAAAAAATAGTATATAGCGCAATAGAAAAATTAGCAGAAGATAAAAAAGATGCCCTAAATTTATTTGAACAAGCAGTTAAAAATGTTATGCCAAAGCAAGAGGTACGTTCTAGGCGTGTTGGTGGTGCTACATACCAAGTGCCTATGCCTGTGAAACATACTAGAGCAGAAGCGCTAGCGTTAAGATGGATAGTTTGGGCAGCAAGAAAAAAACAGGGTAAACCAATGTACGAATTTTTAGCACAAGAACTATCAGATGCAGCAAATGAGATGGGTTCTGCAATAAGAAAAAGAGATGATACCCATAAAATGGCAGAAAGTAATCGTGCTTTTGCACACTTTAAGTTTTAATTTTTAGTTTATATGTCTGATTCTACTATTAAACATTATCCACTTGAGAAGATCAGAAATATTGGCATAATTGCCCATGTTGATGCAGGTAAAACAACTCTTACCGAGCGTGTTTTATATTACACTGGGAGATCACATAAAATTGGTGAGGTGCACGAAGGTGCAGCACAAATGGACTGGATGGTGCAAGAAAGAGAACGTGGGATTACTATAACAGCTGCCGCAACGACATGTTTTTGGTTAGACAATAGAATTAACATTATTGATACACCCGGGCACGTTGATTTTACGGCAGAAGTAGAAAGATCACTAAGAGTACTTGATGGCGCAGTAGTTGTTTTTGACGGCTCTCAAGGTGTAGAGCCTCAAAGCGAAACTGTATGGCGACAAGCAGAAAAATATAAAGTACCCCTTATATGTTTTATAAATAAGTTAGATAAAGTTGGTGGGGATTTTTATATGTCACTCGAGTCTATACATACTCGACTTAATCCAAATGCATTGGCACTTCAACTACCGATAGGAATTGAAAACGATTTTACTGCGATAATTGATCTTATAGAGCAGAAAGCATATAAGTTTGAGGGTAAACTAGGTGAAGAAATTATAGAAATAACAATACCAGATGATATGCTTGAAAAACTATCTGAGTATCGTACAAAAATTTTTGAGAAAATTGCAGAATCAGATGATAAATTAATGGAAAAATACTTTTCTGGTGAGCAGTTTACAGTTGATGAAATAAAAAATGCTATTAGAAAGTTAACAATAACGGCAGAAATATATCCAGTATTTTGTGGGTCAGCTTTAGGTAATATTGGTGTCCAAAAATTACTTGACAGCGTTGTTAATTTTTTACCATCACCAAAAGATACCCCAGATATTAAGGGCACGCTACTTGATACAGGCGACGAGATAATTTTAAAAACAGATGATAATGAACCATTTACAGCACTTGCATTTAAAATTCAAACAGATCCGTATGTTGGTAGACTTACATATTTTAGAGTATATTCAGGAAAAATATCTGCAGGTTCATATATATATAACTCAACAAAAGGTGAAAGGGAAAGACTAAGTAGAATTCTCTTAATGCACGCAAACCATAGAGAGGAAATTAAAGATGTACGTGCAGGAGAGATAGCTGCTGCGGTCGGCCTATCAAACACAATTACAGGGGATACTCTTTGTGATGAAGCACAGCCAGTTATGCTTGAATCTATTCATTTTGCAGAACCGGTTATTGGACTTATGGTTGAACCAAAAACAAAAAGTGACAGGGATAAAATGGGAATCGCGCTAAAAAAGTTTTTAGAAGAAGACCCTACTTTACGAATTAAAACAAATACTGAGACCGGAGAAACAATTCTTTATGGTATGGGAGAATTACATCTTGAAATTATTGTAGACAGATTAAAAAGAGAATTTAATGTCGAAATAAATACCGGCAGACCACAAGTTGCATACAGAGAAACAATTAAAACGGTTGCTGAGTGCGAATCTAAATATATTAGACAATCTCGTGGTCGCGGGCAATATGGCCATGAGGTTATAAAAATGGAGCCAAACGAATCAGGGAAAGGTGTTGAATTTGTAGATAAAATTGTAGGTGGTTCTATACCAAAGGAGTACATACCAGGTGTTGAAAAAGGTATAAAAGAAGCAGCAGAATCAGGTGTAATAGCAGGATATCCTGTTGTGGATGTTAAAGTAACGTTATTAGATGGCTCATTTCATGAAGTTGATTCATCAGAAATTGCATTTAAAATAGCAGCCTCTGACGCTTTCAAGCAAGCACAAAGGAAAGCACAACCATACTTGCTAGAACCGATAATGAATATAGAGGTAACAACACCAGAAGATTTTATGGGGGATGTTATAGGGAATTTATCTGCAAAAAGAGGACAGATAGAAGGAAGTGAGAAAAGAGGAACTGCCACTGTTATTAGAGCAAAAGTACCTCTTGCAGAGATGTTTGGGTATGCGACAGAGCTTAGAGGTATGACTCAAGGGCGTGCTGGCTTTAGTATGGAGCCAAGTCACTATGCTGAAGTACCTGCTCAAATTGCAGATCAAATTAGTAAAAGAGTGTAATTGATATTGTTCTAATAGTATAAAACCCTTGATTTTCTTAGAATAATTTGGTTAACTGTTATGTGCATTGTATCTATCATGATATAATCGTTGCGTTAAAGTTGTATAAAAGTTTTAAAGAAAGGCTATTAAAATGGCTGCAGAATATGTAAGAACAAAACCACATGTTAATGTTGGTACAATAGGTCATGTTGACCATGGTAAAACAACACTTACTGCTGCAATAACTAAAGTATTATCCGATATGGGTATGGCTCAGTTTATGCAGTTTGATCAAATAGATAAAGCTCCTGAAGAAAGACAAAGGGGTATCACAATTAATATTACTCACGTAGAGTATGAAACAGAGTTAAGGCACTATGCTCATATAGATTGTCCTGGACACGCCGACTACATTAAAAATATGATTACGGGGGCTGCACAGCTTGATGGTGCCATATTAGTTGTTTCAGCACCAGATGGTCCCATGCCTCAAACTCGAGAACACATATTACTTGCAAGACAAGTTAATGTTCCGGCAATTGTAGTATTTTTGAACAAAGTAGATATGGTAGACGATCCAGAGCTTTTAGATCTTGTTGAGCTTGAAGTGCGTGAACTTCTAAATAAATACAAGTTTCCTGGAGATGAAGTACCTATTATACGGGGTTCTGGTCTTAAAGCACTAGAGGGAGACCCAAAATATGTTGAATCTATTAAAGAACTTATGAAAGCTGTAGATTCATACATTCCTACTCCAGTGCGCGATTTAGATAAGCCATTTTTAATGCCAGTTGAAGACGTATTTTCTATTTCTGGTAGAGGAACAGTTGCTACAGGTAGAATTGAAAGAGGGATTGTTAAAGTGGGTGAGGAAATAGAAATTGTCGGAATAAAAGATACTGTAAAAACAGTTGTTACAGGTGTAGAAATGTTTAAAAAATCAATGCAAGAGGGGCAAGCTGGCGATAATGTAGGTATACTTTTACGTGGTGTCGCTCGTGAAGATATTGAAAGAGGACAAGTTCTTGCAAAGACAGCGTCTGTTACACCACATACTGAATTTGAAGCAGAGGTATACGTTCTTTCTAAAGAAGAAGGAGGGCGCCACAAGCCATTCTTTTCTGGTTATAGGCCACAGTTTTATCTTAGAACTACAGATGTTACTGGTGAGATAGCACTCCCAGAAGGTGTAGAAATGATAATGCCGGGCGATAACGTAACTATAAAAGTTAAGCTGATTACGCCTGTTGCTTTAGAAGATGGTCTTAAATTTGCAATTAGAGAAGGTGGTAATACAGTTGGTGCTGGTGTTATCACAAAAGTTATAGCATAAAGAACATATGTTGGGGTGCGCAGGCACCCCAACATTTTTAGATATGTCAAAAACAGTTAAGAAAGATAATACAAAGATAAGAATAAAGTTGCAGTCTTATGATAACAGGATCATTGATCTTAGTTGCAGTAAAATTATAGATACTGCGATTAGGACTGGTGCTACTGTTGTAGGTCCGGTTCCCTTGCCTACCAGAATTGAAAAGTTCACAGTTATTCGTGGCCCGCACATAGATAAAAGGTCACGCGAACAATTTGAACTAAGAACGCATAAACGTGTTGTAGATGTAATAAATCCTACACCTACAACTATTGAGAGTTTATCAAATCTTAGTCTCCCTGCCGGTGTGAACATTTCAATAAAGATGGTATAAGACATATATTATGGTCTTGTATAACACATAGTTTAAAAGTACATATTAGAGTGGTAATCCAGCCCTCTAAGGGCTTTTTTTGTGAAAGTAATGAATGCAAGAAGAAACAAATATTAATAAAAACATAATACTAAGCGGTAAAAAAATACAGATGGCGCAGGTGTTTTCTTCTGACGGTAAAGTAATTCCTGTAACAGTTATAGGCATAACCGAAGAATTTGATATGACTTTACTTGGTAAGCAGGTAACACTTGTGGGAACATCTAAAGGTAAAGGATTTGCAGGTGTAATGAAAAAATGGAATTTTGCAGGCGGTCAAGCAACACGAGGGCAATCTGATAAAGCCCGTGCTGCAGGGTCTATTGGGGCTCAAACTCCAGGTAGGGTTTATAAAGGTAAAAAAATGGCAGGAAGAATGGGAAATAAAAAAATTACACTAAAAAAACTTAAATTAGTAAACGTTGATCCGATTGCTAAAAGAGTATATGTTTCAGGACCTGTACCAGGTGCTAGAAACTCTAAAGTTTTAATAAAAGTACTATGAAAATACCAGTAGTAGATATAAAAGGAAAACAAACAGAGACTCTAGATTTAAACGATAATGTATTTGGTATTGTTCCAAACGATATCGTTATGGCACAGTACCTAAGAGTATTTCTACACAATAAAAGACAAGGCACCTCTGCAACAAAAACTAGAGGGGAAGTATCTGGTGGCGGAAAAAAACCCTGGAAACAAAAGGGTACAGGCAGAGCTCGTGTTGGCTCAATACGAAGTCCTTTGTGGAGACATGGGGGAATTATTCATGGTCCGCAACCAAAAGATTGGACATTATCGCTCACTAAGAAGATTAAAAAACTTGCTCTTATTTCAGCTTTATCTATAAAATCAAAAAACGACTCCATTATAATTTTAGACAAACTTAATTTTGAATTACCAAAAACCAAACAATTATTAGAAGTAATAGATAATATTAAAGGTAGTTCAAGAAAAACATTGTTAGTACTTTTGGATAACGATTTGACTATTAGAAAAAGTGCCTCAAATATATCAAATGTAGCACCTGTTTTGGTTGATAATTTAAACGCATATGAGATAATGCACTCTGAAAAAATCATCTTTTTGAAAGATGCAGTATTAAAAATTAATGAAAAGTATAGTAAATAGATATGAATATTAGTTCTATTATAAAAAAACCAATAGTGACCGAAAAGAGTACGTCTACTAAGGATATTACGAACTCATATCAATTTAGGGTGAATAATTCGGCGTCAAAAGGCGCTATCGCAAAAGAAATTGAAAGATTATATGGTGTTGTTGTTATTTCGGTTAAAACAATGATTATGCCTGGAAAAAAACGAAGAATGATAAAAACAAATCGATTTAGAAAAACACAAAAATGGAAAAAAGCTGTGGTAAGTATAAAACAGGGTCAGGAGATTAAACATGATTAAAAAATATAATCCAACAAGTCCAGGAATTAGGACTAGAAAAACTGTTATTAGGTCTGAACTTTCTGGCGTTAAGCCACAAAAAGCACTAAAAAAACCTTTAAAAGGTCATGTTGGGAGGAGTAATGGCAAAGTTACAATTAGATTTAGAGAGCGCGGAGCGAAAAAACACTATAGAATAGTTGATTTTAAAAGAAACAAACACGAAGTTATTGGAGTTGTTAAAAGTATAGAGTATGACCCAAATAGGGGGCCCAATATTGCATTAGTTTGTTATATGGACGGTGAAAAAAGATACATTTTAGCGCCAGAGGGATTAAAAGTAGGTTCTAAAGTTGTTTCAGGTTCAGAGGCAACACTTTCATTGGGGAATGCGCTGCCACTTTCTAAAATACCTCTTGGTTTTGAGATACATAACATTGAAATTAATCCAGGTAAAGGCGGTCAAATGGTAAGAGGTGCTGGTAATAAAGCTATAATTCTTGCAAAAGAGAATAATTATGTTAATGTTAAGCTTCCAAGTGGCGAAGTTAAGAAGTTTTTAGAAACATGTTATGCTACAATTGGCGCACTTGGCAATGCCGATCATAGAAACGTGCGACTTGGCAAGGCTGGTAAAAAAAGGCACCTCGGTCGTAGACCACATGTTAGGGGTGTTGCTATGTCTAATCCGTCTGATCATCCTCATGCGGGATCTTATAGCGATAACGGTACTGGACACCCTATGACGCCTTGGGGTAAGCCTACAAGAGGTAAAAAGACAAGAAAACGAAGACATACAGATAAGTATATCGTTACACCAAGAAGAAAGAGAAGGAAATAAAGTAATATGACTAGATCGCTTAAAAAAGGACCATATATAGATGAAAAGCTATTAAAGAAGGTAACAGCTATGGTTGCAAGTGGGCAAAAAAAGCCGATAAAGACTTGGTCAAGAAGATCTACAGTGATACCAGAAATGGTAGGGTTGACTTTTGAAATACATAATGGCAAAACACACTTGCCTGTTACAATTACCGAGCCGATGGTAGGGCATAAATTAGGTGAATTTGCTCCTACAAGAGTATTTAAAGGACATTCATCTAAGAAAAAATAGTATATGAAAAATGCACAAGTTTATGCTAAATCTAAATATATAAGGACATCGGTTAAAAAAGTAAACCCTGTTCTTAAACTTATTAGAGGAAAGAATATTGCTGACGCAAAAAACATATTGGAATTTCATCCTACAAAAGCTTCTGATTTGGTTCTAAAGGTTTTAAAATCTGCAATTGCAAATGCAAACAATTCTGGAAATTTAAAAGAAAATAGATTATATATTTCTGAAACCTTTGTTGATCAAGGCCCCGTTAGAAAATGGGGTAGGCCTGTAGGAAGAGGAAGATTTAGTAAGATATTAAAGCCAACGAGTCATATAGTTGTTGGGCTTGCAGAAAGGGAAAAGAACTAAGATGGGACAAAAGATACATCCAATTGGATTTAGAGTAGGAATATCAAAAGACTGGAAGTCGCGTTGGTTTGGCGATAAAAAATCTTTTAAGCAATTTGTGTTTGAAGATTATATGATAAGAGAATTTTTAAAATCAAAACTTAGCACTGCTGG
>CAZHJE010000001.1:66860-69457 GCA_964532965.1 uncultured Candidatus Saccharibacteria bacterium | reverse complement strand
TATCGAAGAGCCGTTGTTTCAGCACTAAATTCTGCAATGGATAAGGGTGCAAAAGGTATTAAAATTCGAGTGTCTGGTTTACTTAGCGGTAGTAACTCAATTGCAAGATCAGAATATTACGAAAAAGGTTCAGTACCCACACAAACACTTAGAGCAGACATCGACTATGCACAAATACATTGCAAATTGATATACGGTGTTGTTGGCATAAAGGTTTGGATTTATAAAGGTGAGTTGGAGATATAAATTATGTTAATGCCTAAAAAAGTTAAATTTAGAAGAATGATGCGCGGTAACAATAAGGGTGTGTCTACACGTGGTAATAGTATTTCTTTTGGGGATTACGCGTTAAAAGCAGTTGATAGGGGGCTTATTACGTCGAGACAGATAGAATCAGCTAGAAAAGCAATATCACACAAGACAAAAAGGGGTGGCAAGTTGTGGATAAGAATATTTCCCGATAAGCCTGTTTCTAAAAAGCCGAACGAAACAAGAATGGGTAGTGGTAAATCTCCGGTTTCCCATTATGCTGCTGTTATTAAGCCGGGTAAAGTAATATTCGAAATAGCAGGAGTAACAGAAGAAGTCGCAAAAGCAGCATTTAAGCGTGCAGCAGATAAATTACCTATAAAAACAAAGTTTATAGCAGAATAATATGATGAAAGATTATAGAAATAAAACAATCGAAGAGTTAAAGAGTATTTTACTTGAAAAGAAAAAAGAAGTACAAGATATTGCTATTAAGATTTTGAAAAATAAAGAAAAAAATGTTAAAAAGGTATCTGCAATAAAAAAAGATATTGCAAGAATACAAACAGTAATGAAAGAAAAGGAAAAACAAAATGGCTAAAAAATTATTAACTGGTCAAATAGTATCTACAAAAATGCAAAAGACAGTAGTTGTTGCTGTGAATATGCCTAAAAAGCATCCTTTGTATAAAAAAAGTATAAAAAATACTAGAAGATTCAAGGCAAAAAATACTTTAGATGCAAAACTTGACGATACAGTTATTATTCAAGAATGTACGCCGTTTAGTAAAGAGGGTACTTGGGAGATTATTAAGATAGTAGCTTAATATTAAAAACATATGTTACAAATTGGAACAACCATACGAATAGCAGACAACTCAGGGGCAAAAGCGCTGAAAATTATTGGTATTCCTGGTAATTCTCGAAGAAGATTTGTATCTGTTGGTGATATTGTAACTGTGGTTGTTAAAGGTGCTTCATCGAGAGGTGCTGTTAAAGATCACTCAATTGTTAAAGCAGTAATTGTAAGAACAAGAAAAGAAGTTAGAAGGAAAGATGGTAGCTATATTAGATTTGATGATAACGCAGGTGTTGTTATTAACAAAGACAAAAACATGGTTGGCACACGTGTTTTTGGCCCTATAGCAAGAGAATTAAGAGATTTAGGTTATCTTAAAATTGCATCTCTTGCAAAGGAGGTATGGTAATAACTATGAAAATACGAACAAATGACATAGTACAAGTTATAGCAGGAAAGGATAAAGGTAAGACCGGTAAGGTGTTAAAAGTTTATCCATCAAAAAACAAAATATTAGTCGAGAGTGTAAATATTGTAAAAAAACATATAAAACCTGGAGTACTTAATAAAGAAGGTGGAATTGTGCCAGTAGAAAAACCAATACATGTATCCAATGTTATGTATTTTGATGAAAAAAATAAAAAAGCAATAAAGATAGGTTATAAAGTTTCGGATGGAAAAAAGTACAGAATATCAAAGAAGACTGGGGATGTTATATGAATAGATTAAAACAGCAATATACAGAAACAATATTACCCTCACTTGTTAAAGAGCTTTCATTAAGATCAATAATGGAGGTACCAAGATTAAAGAAAGTAGTTGTAAATGCGGGCATCGGAGATTTTAGAGAAAATAAAGAGGCTACTGAATCATTTGTAGAAGAATTAAAAATGATAACTGGGCAACAGCCTTCTCCGAGAAAAGCAAGATCATCTGAGTCTGGCTTTAAGATTAGACAGGGCGACGTCGTTGGCTACACTGTAACTCTTAGAGGGAATAATATGTGGGTATTTTTAGATAAATTTTTGAGCATAGTATTACCAAGAGTAAGAGATTTTAAAGGTTTAGACTTGAATTCTTTTGATGAAAATGGTAATTATTCTATTGGAATAAAAGAGCACGTAATTTTTCCAGAGGTAAACCCAAATAAGGTAAAAGGAATTAGAAGTCTCCAGGTCACTCTTGTTGTAGCAACTAAAAATAAAGAGTATAGTAAGTCACTGCTCAAAAAACTAGGTCTGCCTTTTAAGGAAGGTTAATATGGCAAAAAAAGCACTAATAGAAAAACATAAAAAAGAACCAAGGTATGCAGTGAGAGGGTATAACAGATGCAAAATATGTGGTAATCCACGAGGGTTTATGCGTAGATTTGACGTTTGTAGAAAATGCTTTAGGGAATTAGTTCATAAAGGTGAAATACCAGGAGTCAAGAAATCTAGCTGGTAATTAAAGGTAATATGAGTACAGACACTTTATCAAACATTTTAAGTATGCTTAAGAATGGTGCACTCGCAAAAAAACCATTTGTTGAGGTAATGTATACAAAAGA
>CAZHJE010000001.1:51383-66760 GCA_964532965.1 uncultured Candidatus Saccharibacteria bacterium | reverse complement strand
TTAAGAATGGTGCACTCGCAAAAAAACCATTTGTTGAGGTAATGTATACAAAAGAAGCAGAAGCAGTTGCAAAGGTTTTAGAGTCGAAAGGATTTTTAGAAAATGTCAAGGTATTTAAAGAAAAAGACGCATCATATAAAAAATTACATTTAGATATTACTTACGATGAAAATAATTTGCCGAAGATCACTAATGTTAAAAGAGTATCTAAACCTGGTAGAAGGATATACTTATCGTCAAAAGATTTAAGAGTATCTAAATCTGGGTATGGGACTTTTGTTGTTTCAACATCAAGAGGTGTTATGGACTCAAAAGATGCAAAATATAAAAAATTAGGTGGGGAAGTTTTATGCGAGGTATTTTAATATGTCTAGAATAGGAAAAAACCCAATACAAATTCCGGCCGGAACAAAAGTAGTAGTTGAAAATAATCTTGTTACTGTGACCGGTCCAAAGGGAACACTATCTTTTGAACATCACAACGAAGTTTCATTAGAAATCAAAGATAATCAGGCAACGGTGTCCGCTATTGGCTCTAGTAAAAAAACCCCGGCACTTTGGGGATTAACTAGAGCGTTAATTGCCAATATGGTAAAAGGCGTAAATGAAGGGTTTGAAAAAAAACTAGAACTTATAGGGGTAGGTTATAGAGCAAAATTAGATAATCCAAGATTATTATCACTAGCAGTTGGCTACTCTCACCCAGTTTTGTATGAAATACCAGAGAGTATAAGTATCACGGTTGAAAACAACAAAGATGTTGCAATATCAGGTGCAGATAAGCATTTAGTTGGATTGGTTGCAGCTCAAATTAGAAAAATCAGACCTCCAGAACCCTACAAAGGTAAAGGAATTAAGTATGTTGATGAAGTTGTTTTAAGAAAAGCAGGTAAAACAGGTAAGGCATAATATGAAAAAAATTGAAGTTAAAACAAAACAAAAAAGACGTATTCAACGAGTTAAAAACAATTTGGTAGTAACTTTAAGCAGACCACGACTTAGTGTATTTAGATCAAACAAATATATTTATGCACAAGTTATAGATTCGACTGGAAAGACACTTACTTCTGCGTATGGGCTTAAAAGTATATCAAATGCTTTTGAGGTGGGTAAAGCCATTGCGCAAAAAGCACTCGAAAAAAAAGTCAAAAACGTTGTTTTTGATAGGAATGGGTATAAATATCATGGTAGAATAAAAAGCCTTGCAGAAGGTGCAAGAGATGGAGGACTAGAGTTTTAGGATTATATATGGAATATTATCAACCTAAAGAATTTGAAGAAAGAATAATAGAGACTAAAAGAGTATCTAAAAAAACAAAGGGTGGTAGTAGTTTAGGGTTTTCTGCTCTTGTTGTGATTGGAAATAAAAATGGAAAAGTTGGCTATGGTCTTGGTAAAGCTAAAGATATTTCTGTCGCAATTCAAAAAGCAACAAAGTCTGCAAGACGTGATTTAGTAGAAGTTAATGTTTCTGGATTTACTATTGCGCATGAGGTAGACGCTAAATTTAAAGCATCAAAGCTTAAATTGATGCCTGCTCCTGAAGGTTCTGGGATAATTGCAGGAGGTTCAGTTAGACACATTGTTGAACTTGCAGGTATAAAAAATATATCAGCAAAATTGCTTGGAGCAAGTAATAATGTGTGTAATGCTCAGTGTGCTATTAACGCACTCAGAAAGTTGAAGGCATAAATATGGAGTTAAATAAACCAGTTAAAATAAAGGGAAATAAAAGTAAATCAAAAAGAAGAGGGCGTGGTGTTGGAAGCGGTAAAGGCGCACATACTACGGGTTCTGGTCAAAAAGGACAAAAATCAAGGCAAGGTAACAGTCTTCCTGTTGGTTTTGAGGGTGGGCAAGTGCCTATATTTAAAAAATTACCTAGCATAGGCGGATTTAAAAGCCCGACTGCTAAAAAGGTACTCGCATTATCAATATCAATTTTAAATGTGTTTGAAGATAACACATCAATTTCCCCAGCAAATTTAGTAGAGGCAGGATTAATAAAAAGCATTCCAAAAGATGGTGTGAAATTACTAGCTACTGGAATTCTTACAAAAAAATTGACTCTTTCGGGTTTTATGTACTCGCAAAGCGCAAAAGAACTTGTTGAAAAATCGGGTTCGAAAATATTAAAGTAAGACTAAATGAATGAAATATTAAAATCACCAGAAATAAGACGTAAATTATTATTTACATTTTTAATAATAGTGTTGTTTAGATTTCTTGCTCATGTACCTACCCCAGGCGTAGATACAAATGCAATAAAAGCGTATATATCTTCTAACTCACTTTTAGGGTTTTATGATTTATTCAGTGGTGGAGGCTTTCAAAACTTTTCTATCGTAACTTTGGGATTAAGTCCATATATAACAGCTTCGATTATAATTCAGTTATTTACAACAATGATACCGGCATTCGAGGAGTTGTCTAAAGAAGGAGAGTCTGGAAGAGATAAATTGGATCAGTATACAAGAATATTAACTATACCAATTTCATTTGTTCAGGCTTATGGTGTCTATTTTCTACTTAACCAGCAGGGTGTTATCGGGAGACTTGAGACTTTTAATTTGCTTGTGCTGATTTTTACACTAATTGGGGGCGGCATGTTTTTAGTTTGGGTTGGTGATTTAGTTACAGAATATGGCGTTGGGAACGGCATTTCGCTTTTAATATTTGTTGGTATTATAAGTAGTCTTCCAACAAACCTAATTCAGTTTTATTATTCCTCTAGTACGTATTCATTTTTGAACATCCTTTTGTTTGTCGCAGTTACTTTAGCGGTTATTGTTACAGTAGTACTAATAAATGAGGGCACCAGAAACATTCCGCTAGAATATGGTAAAAGAGGTGTCCGCTCAGAAAAAGTAACAAATTACTTACCATTAAAGGTTAATCAGGCAGGGGTCATTCCAATAATATTTGCAGTTTCAGTGGTTTTAATACCTTCATTTTTATCTGGTCCTCTTCTTGCTGCATCAAATATAACACTTGTAACTATTGGTGGTTTTTTAGCTAGAAATTTTGTTGGGACTGCTCCTTTGTACAATGCGTTTTACTTTGTGCTTGTTGTTGGATTTACATTTTTTTATACATTTATTCAATTTGATCCTGAAAAAATTTCAAATGACATTAAACAACGAGGGGGTTTTATTCCTGGAATAAGGCCTGGAAAGTCTACCAAAGAGTATTTAGGAAAAATAATTTTAAGACTTACGTTTTTTGGCGCTATTTTTTTAGGATTAATTGCAATAATGCCCTATTTTGTACAACTTTTAACAGGGCAAACTAATCTTGCAATCGGTGGAACTGGACTTTTAATAGCAGTATCTGTTGTTCTAGAAACTATAAGACAACTTGAAGCGCAAACAGTATCTAAAAACTATGATAGCTTTTTGGACTAAATTTTGATTTAATACATGTACTATGTTTGATAAAGTAAAAGCACTACAAAAAGCAAAAAGAATGCAATCTGATATTCAGAAGCAACTTGAAAAAATATTTCATCAAGAAGAATCGGGCGACAGTCTTGTACTTTTGCGTGGTGATAAAAAAATAGAAAAGATAGTTATCGATGGTGAAGACAGAAAAGATATTAAAGATTTATTAAATTCAGGGTTAAAACATCTTGATAAAAAGGCCGAAAAGAAGATGCGGGATCAAGCAGGGGATGTTATGGAAATGTTAGGAATGTAATATGAAAATACTTTTTCTTGGCCCACAAGGATCGGGCAAAGGTACTATTGGCGCTATCGTTTCGCAAAAACTAAATTTACCGCATATAGAAGTAGGTAAGACTTTACGCGAATTACCAGAAACACACTCTAGATATAAAGAAGTACACGATTTAATTAATGCAGGTCACTTGGCTCCTCAAGACTTTGTAGCGCAGCTTCTCAAAGAACGTGTTAAAAAACCTGATTGTTCAAATGGCTTCATATTTGATGGGTGGTGTCGTTCGATGGTTGACCTTAAATACTTTGACCCTAATTTTGACATAGTTATTGTTTTGACAATATCCTATGAAACATCAAAAATACGTATTACTGGTCGTAGGATGTGCGATACTGATGGAAAAATATATAATATTTACACGTTGCCAGAAAAGGACATTAAGGCATGTAAGGGAAATTTAATACAAAGAAAAGATGATACAGAGGAGGCTTTACAGAAAAGGTTGAAAATATATTATACAGAAACCCAAGAAGTTATTAATTACTATAAAGAAAAAGATATTTTATACGAAGTGTCTGCGGAAGAAGCGCCGAACATTGTGGCAGCTAATGTACTTGAAGTAATAAAGGATATTAGTAGGTGATTAAGATAAAAACTCACGAAGAGATTCAAATTATGCAGAAAAGTGGCGCAATTGCAAGTAAAGCGCTAAAAGAAGTGCTAAGACATGTAAAGGTAGGAGTGTCGCTTATCGAATTAGACAAGGTTATAGAACAAGAAATATTAAAGAATGGCGGGGAACCTTCGTTTAAGACAGTAGCAGGCTATAGCTATTCTAGCTGCATAAATGTAAATGAAGGCATAGTGCACGGCATTCCAAGTGACTATAATATAAAAAGTGGGGATATTGTTAGCATAGATTTAGGAGCATTATATAAAGGATATCACTCTGATTTATCTTATACGCTTGAGGTGGGCACTAATAGGCATACTAAATTTTTGGATATCGGTAAAAAAGCATTAAAGGAGGCTATAAGTAAATGTATTCCTGGGAATACTTTAGGCGATGTTTCATACGCAATGCAACATATAGTTGAGAAATCTGGTTATACAGTGTCACGAGACCTAGTTGGACATGGGATTGGTACAGACTTGCATGAAGACCCGTATATACCTTGTTATGGTAAAAAAGGTGCTGGTATTAAAATAAAAGAAGGCATGGTATTTGCGATTGAAATCATATACCAGATGGGTTCACACGAGTTGGTTTTAAAAGAAGATAACTGGACATTAGAAACTGCGGATGGGTCTTTATCGGCATTATTTGAAAATACTGTAGCAATAACAAAAAGTAGTAATTTATTATTAACAAGTTTTAATTGACGTAATTGGCATATTTTGGTAGAATTTGCCGCGTCAGTGTAAATGATGAATGACACAAAGCAAGTAATAACAAAAGAAGGTACTATTAAAGAAATACAAGCGGGCGGAATGTTCAAAGTAGAACTTACAGACGGCGAATTTGCTTGGTGTGTTGTGTCAGGGCGAATGCGTAAGTCACGCATTAAGGTACTTACTGGAGATAAGGTGAAGGTCGAATTTTCACCTCATGATTTATCACGTGGGCGGGTTACTTATAGGTTTAGATAGTATATGAAAGTTAGATCATCAATAAAAACAATTTGTAGAAATTGTAAAATAATAAGAAGAAAGGGTGTGCTAAGGGTAATTTGTACTAATCCCAAGCACAAACAACGTCAGGGTTAACATATGGCAAGATTTTTAGGGGTAGACATTCCCGATAACAAAAGAGCAGAAATTGCATTAACTTATGTACATGGCATCGGGAGACCTACTGCATTAAAACTAGTTAAAATATGCAAAATATCAGAAAATGTTAGAGTCAAAGATTTAACTGATAACGACTTTTCAAACCTGCGTGCAGAGATTGAAAAGCTTCAACTTCCAGTAGAAGGAGAGCTACGAAGAATAAAAACACAAAACATTAGACGACTTCAAGAAATTAGATCCTACAGAGGTGAAAGACATAAGAAAGGCCTTCCAGTTAGAGGTCAAAAAACTAGAACAAATAGCAGAACGAGAAAGGGTAAAAAGAAAACAGTTGGTGGCACAAAGAAAAAGTTAGCTAAGAAATAACATATGGTTGTAAAGAAAACAAAGAAAAAAACAAAAGTTAAACAAATCCCATCAACTGGTGTTGTATATATAAAAGCTGGGTTTAATAATACCTTAGTCACTATAACAGATATTAGTGGTAATGCACTTTTTTCAGGCAGTGGTGGTGCTTCTGGATTTAAGGGATCTAGAAAGTCAACACCGTACGCAGCAACTAAATCTACTGAGTCAGTTGCACAAAAAGCAGTCGCTGCTGGTCTTAGAGAGGTATCTGTGTTTGTAAAAGGACCAGGTCTTGGAAGAATTGCTTCTGTAAAAGCTTTAAAAAGTGCAGGTTTAAAGGTTACATCAATTGCTGATGCTACGGCAATACCGCATAATGGTTGTAGACCTAAAAAGAAAAGAAGGATTTAATATATGGCAAGAAATACTGGACCTAAATGTAAATTATGTAGAAGAGAAGGCACCAAACTTTATCTTAAAGGTACAAGGTGTGAATCAGAAAAATGTGCAATAAATAAAAGAAACTACGCACCTGGTCAACACGGAAATAGTAGAAAGAGATTATCAAACTATGGAGTACAGCTTAGAGAAAAGCAAAAGCTTAAGAAAATTTATGGATTGCTTGAAAAACAATTTAGAAATTATGTGGATACTGCGCTTGCAAAAAGAGGCGTATCTGGTGAAGTGCTAATGCAACAACTTGAAACTCGTTTAGATAATATGGTATATAGGAGTGGTTTTGCGACATCACGTTCTCAGGCAAGACAGTTTATTAGGTCAGGATTCTTTGCAGTTAACGGTAAAAGTGTTAATATACCATCTGCTACGGTCAAGGTAGGGGATATAATTAAACCAGTGAGTTTTGAAAAGATTAACCCTAGAGAAGGATTTAAGATGCCAGAGTGGATAGAAGCTAATGTCAAAGAAAAATATGTCAAGTTTATAAAAATGCCCGTGCTCGAAGAAATATCAGATAATATTAATGTTCAGTTAATTATTGAATACTATTCCCGTTAGTTTGGGAATTAAAAGGAGGATTTTGTGTTATTAGAAACAAGCGATGTAAAAATTAAAAAAGTATCAGAAAAAGGAAATACTGGAGTATATTCTTTTGAACCTTTACCAACTGGATTTGGTAGGACATTGGGTTCTGCATTAAGGAGAGTATTACTTACTTCTCTAAAAGGCGGTGCAGTAACACAAGTTAAAATTCCTAAAGTAGCTCATCAATTTACTACTATGCCTGGAGTGAAAGAAGATGTTGTCGAAATTTGTTTAAATCTAAAAAAAATCCGTGTAAAAGTTCATGGTGCAAAAGATAATGCTGTGATTGGTCAAATAAGTAAAGTTGGTCCTGGTACAGTAAAAGCAGGAGATATTGTAGTCTCTTCGGATGCAGAAATAATTAATAAAGATTTGCATATTGCAGAGCTTGCAGATAAAAATGCTAAGTTTGAAGCGGAGCTTATGATTGAATCTGGAGTTGGTTATTCTCCGGTGGAGAACAAAAAAACATCTAAAGTTGGTGTTATTTTGTTAGACGCACTTTTTTCACCTGTGACACTTGTATCTTATGATGTCGAAAGTGCTAGAAAAGGTGAGGTGTCTGGATACGATAATTTAATACTTACTGTAACAACAGATGGTACAACAAAACCATCAGATGCAATCACAGAGGCGGCAACACTTCTTAGGAATTTCTTTTCACGATTTTCAAAAGGCGTCGATCCAGAAGAAGAAGTAGATGAGCTAATGAGTACTGAAATTCCAACTGTAGGTGTATCAAAAGATACAGTTTATCTAGAAGATTTAACGCTTCCAACGAGAACAATTAATGCCTTAAAAAAACACGGTATTGATACGTTAAATAGTCTTGCAAAATTGTCACCAGATGAACTTTCTGATGTGAAAAATCTTGGTGATAAGTCAGTAAAGGAAATTGAAAAATTACTAAAAAAAGAAGGTTTACGTTAAAATAAATTATGAGGCATAGAGTATCTAAAAAAAAGCTAAATAGAGACACCGATCATCGAATTTCTTTGATGCGTAATCTATCAAGAAGCCTCATATTAAATGGTAGTATCGAAACGACTCTTGCAAAGGCAAAGTATGTACAACCTTATGTCGAAAAATTAATTACAAAAGCAAAAGCAGGTAACTCATTCACAAACATTAATCTCATTAAGTCTAGACTTAGATCTAATCAGGCAGTTCGCGTACTTTTTGATGAGTTAGCGAAAAGATTTGATAAAAGAAATGGCGGCTATACCAAAATTACAAAGCTTGGCTTTAGAGACGGAGATAAAGCTCCTATGGCAAAAATTGAATTCGTAGTATCTTCCAAAAAAGTTGAGGATAGAAAATCAACGAAAGAAAAAACAAAGATAACTAAAACAACAAAAACAAGTAAAAGCAGAGTTAAAAAAGAGGTAAAAAACAAAATAGTGGAGGACTCGAATGAATAAATCTTATATGCCAACTAAAAGCCGTATTTCAAGAGAATGGCATTTTTTTGATGCCGAGGGTAAAGTGTTAGGATCGCTTGCATCAGAAATTGCACAAATACTTATTGGAAAAAATAAAGCAGTTTATACGCCAAACATTAATGTGGGAGATAAAGTTGTAGTTATAAACGCGGAAAAAATTCAAGTTACTGGTACAAAGGAAGCACAAAAGATATATTATAGACATACAGGTTTCCCCGGAGGGATTAAGTCGGAGACACTAAAAGAATTAAGAGATAGAAAGCCTGCAGATATTATTAAGAAAGCAGTATATGGTATGCTGCCAAAAAATAAATTGAGAGCAGAGAGATTAAATAATTTATATATTTATGTTGGATCAAACCATCCTCATACAGCACAGCAAAATGGAAAAAAATAAAAATGTAGCTAAAGATAAGTTAATAACAGGTACCGGTAGAAGAAAGACAGCTGTTGCTTCAGTTTTTCTTTATGAAAAAAAGGGTGAGTTTAGCATTAATAATACAACCCTAAATGAATATTTCAGTAGTGTTTTGGACAAAGATTTATGGTTACGTCCATTTCATAT
The DNA here is from genome assembly GCA_964532965.1 of uncultured Candidatus Saccharibacteria bacterium. Taxonomy (GTDB): domain Bacteria; phylum Patescibacteriota; class WWE3; order UBA101185; family UBA10185; genus CAZHJE01. The sequence goes on along the minus strand of CAZHJE010000001.1, from coordinate 57,895 downwards.
CGTTGGTATATCACATCCCGAATCTGCTTATAGCGCAAGTATTAGAGTTTCTGGCTCCGGGTTATCTTCTCAGCTTGATGCAGTTGTATTAGGTATATCTCGAGCGCTTGCGTCAATTAGTGAGGAAAATAGAGTATCTTTAAGAAAGAATGGTCTCTTAACGCGAGATTCTAGGATGGTCGAAAGAAAGAAGCCGTACTTAAGGAAAGCGCGAAAAAGACCCCAATATTCCAAGCGTTAATACATTATTTCTTTTATTTCATTAAGTATTTTTTCAATATTAGTTATGTTGTTTGTTATCATTTCGTGTTTATTTTTTGAAAGTCTGATTAAATTTTCATCGTAGACTTTAGATATTTCTTCGAGTATTTTTAGCGGAGGTATTATTTTGCCAGTTTCATAGGCTGATATTGTTTTACCAGATACTCCAATTTTTTTACCAAATCTATCTTGTGATAAGTTTTTTTTGTTTCTAATTTTTCTTATTTTCAAATTAATGTCTTGCATACTCTATTTGTTTTAGAGTCTATAATATTGCAATATGTATTGCAATAACCTATATTAACTTTATGCAGTTACCACTAGAATTCAATACCGTACAAGATATGCCTCGTGAAAGACTGTATAAACACGGTGTTGAAAATTTAAGTAACAGTGAATTACTTTCAATTTTACTCAGAACAGGAAATAAAAAAGATTCTGTGTATGAGTTAGCAAATATGTTACTTAAAAAATATAAAAGCTTTAGTGAGTTAGCTAAATGCTCTGCAAAACAGCTGGAATCAATACCAGGCATTGGACCCTCTAAAGTAACCACAATAAAAGCTGCGCTTGAAATTGGCATGAGGGTCGCACTGGAGAGTGGCCTTCAACAAAAAAAGATAACTTGTCCTAATGATGTTTTTTTACTTCTTAGAAAAGATATAATCTCAAAAATTCAAGAAAGCTTATATGTTATATGTTTAGACGCGAGGAATAATATAATTACACACAAGTTAATAACTATTGGTACTGTAAATGAAACACTAATACATCCGAGAGAAATATATAAAGTTGCTCTTGAGCATAACGCAGTATCTGTTATTATTGCGCATAACCATCCCTCAAATGACCCAACGCCAAGTCAAGCCGATATTGCTTTTACAAAAAAGCTTACAACAGTAGGAGATATGATAAGTATTCCATTAGTTGATCATATAGTACTTACTTCTACAAAGTACATTAGTTTAAAAGCCGAAAACTTAATTTAGCTGAAAGGAGGTGAAAAATTGAAAAAAATACTAATACCTTATGCCGTTTTGACTGTAACTTTAGTTGCAGTTTTTGGTGTTACTTTTGCTGCATTTACAGATAAAACAAAAGTCCTAGGCTCAACATTTTCTGTTGGTAGTGCTGATATAAAGTTACTAAAAGATTTAGACGGTGGTGTAGAGGAAGAAAACTTAGTAGATGAATTATTGGGTCCGGAGTTTTTAAATATAGACTCAAATTGGACCTCAGATTATTTAGTTAAAATATTTAATAATACACAAAGAGATATAGTCCTAACCACTAATGCAGATTACCTAACAGAACAGGACCCAGAGGACTTACGACAATTAATATATGTAGAACCAATAGAATGGCTGGACACAAACAATAACGGTATTTTAAACGATGGGGAATTAGGGTTGTCATATGGGCGAGATACTATTGTGAAGTGGAAAACGCAAGGATTTGATCTAGGCCAGTTTTCTGCGAGTCAGATTAAAGGAATTGTTTTTAGATTTTCTACTCAAAGTGTTCCAGACTCGAAACAAGGCGCTAGTGGTATTTTTACTTTTGAACTGAATTCACTTGGATTGTGAGTGGTGTTTTGTCCGGTCTTGTTAATACAACGAGGCCGGACACTTTAATTTATGAAAACATTTATTTATTTATCATTACTAATACTTGCTTTTGTAATAATCATTCTTGACTTGCGTTTTTTTATAATTTCTTCTAACTCAATGTATCCTACATATTCTAAAGGTACATTGGTTATTACAAAGCAAAAAGCAAGTTACTATAATGGTGCCGTTATTACGTATGAAAGCATTTCAAACGTACTTGTTACACATCGTATTGTAGGACTGTCAAGAGAAAATAAGGATATAACTTATACCACTAAAGGCGATAGCAATAAGCATATTGACGGCCAAAAGATAACGCCAGAAAACATTGTTGGTGAGGTGATCTTTGATATACGTTTTGGTTTTTTGTTGTCAACACTTGTATTTTACGTGTTTATCTGTCTTCCATTTGGTTTTATATTTGGGGTATTAGCGTATAAGATTGTGGTATTATCATTATATGTTGCTGCCTAAGTACGCTGTAAGGTTTATATCATGGTTTTTTTTATATGTCCCAACATATTTATACAAAATCGGCTTTAGATTTCTTGTGTTAATGAATTATTTGTTGGCATTTACTTTAAGCATAAGATTAATATTTACGCCATACTTCCACGATACTACTTTTGCAGGTAGATTAGCCAGCTTTTTTTTGAGAATAGTAAAAATATTATTTGGTTTGGTAGTTCTAAGTACGATATTATTGTTAGTTTTAGTTATACCGTTATTTTGGTTTTTTTTACCATTTCATTTTTTGTATTTTGGTGAGTACATTTCATTTTTATTACTTTGCTTGTGTGTCCTTCTAATTTATCTAGTGTGGTGCATAAATACACCTCTTAAAATTGTTTCGCAATCTACGCCTACAACCGCGACTATGCCACTATCATTTACTTATAAGGTTTTGCGCTATTTAAATACTTTATCAGATATACCAAATTTTTTTAGTAAATTATTTAAAGATAGGGAGATATTAGATATATTAGTAAGGGTAGAAATGGCAGATGAGGAATTTATCAATAAGGTTAGTAAAATTAAAATTGATCATCAAAAGTTACTACAAGATTCTTATGCTTTTGCACAAGAGCATGCCTCTAAATTTGTGTACGTAGAACATTTACTACTCGCTGTTTTAAATCAAATTCCCAATAGAGACAATTTTTTTGAAATGTATGACTCTAGGTTCTCGTTAATAGAAGATACAGTAAAATGGATTTTATCTAAAAGAAAAAAAGATAGCATGTTACATTTTTGGCAAGAAGATTACATGTTACCAAAAATGGGAGGCTTTGATGTTGGACATACTGGTAAATGGACACCTACTTTAGATGCTATTTCCGAAGATTTTACTAAGCTTGCTGAATATGGCCAAGTTAAACACATATATGCACATAAAGAGGAAATGCTCCAAGCCGTAGAATTACTTAGTAGTTCAGAATCAAACATTTTGTTAATTGGCCCTCCAGGTTGTGGTAAGACTTCTTTAGTTAAAGGTATTGCTCTTGAAATGTACAAAGGAACAGATAATAAAGCTCTTAAGTTTAAAAGAGTTGTTAGTTTGAATGTTGGAGGTCTTATTGCAGGCGCAAAAACAGCAGGCGAAGTATCGGGTAAGATTCAAAATGTCATTAATGAAATAGTTAGCTCTGAGGATGTAGTTTTATTTATAGACGAAATTCATAATCTTATTGCGGGGGCGGCATTTGAAGGATCTTCGACAATGTTTTCTTTACTAGAACCCCACTTAGCAGAAAAAAAGATCCAATTTATCGGCGCGACCAATATTGAGAGTTATAGAAAATATATTGAGCCTAATGGCTCCTTTTCTAAACTTTTAAATGTTATAGAGTTATCCGAAGCTACAGATGGAGAAACAATAAAAATACTTGAGGGCTTAGCATTAGATTATGAAAAAGAATATGGTGCAATAATTACATATTCGGCAATTGATGAGACATTAAAGTTAGGTAAAAAATTAATACACGAACGTGTATTTCCAGATAAGGCAATAGATATATTGCACAGGGCAGTAGCGACACTAGACAAAGATAAAAAAATTGTTACAAGAGAAATTATTAGAAATCAGGTATCCGAATTAACTCATGTACCGGTAACAACACTTAATGCAGATGAGTCAGAAAAGTTATTAAACTTAGAAAGTTTATTGCGAGAAAAAGTTATTGGTCAAGATTATGCATTATCGCAAGTAACGAAAGCACTTCAAAGAGCGCGTGTTGGCATACGTGATGAATCCAAACCAATTGCAAATTTTCTTTTTGTTGGTACAACTGGTGTTGGTAAAACAGAAACAGCAAAAGCTCTTGCCAGCACATATTTTGGTTCGAAAGACTCGTTAATCAGACTAGATATGAGTGAGTATCAGCAAATAGATAGTATTAATAGACTGCTTGGTGATCCAAATAGCAATACAAGAGGGTTGTTAACAGATGCTGTTAGGAATAGACCCTATTCTTTAATTCTTCTAGATGAAATAGAGAAAGCACACCCAAATATATTATTAGCTTTTCTTCAAGTGTTAGACGATGGTAGGTTAACAGATTCTACTGGTATTACTGCGGATTTTTCTAACTCAATAATTATTGCCACGAGTAACGTTGGCACAAAGACCATACAGGAGGCGTTGAGAAATAATGCAGACGAAAATAAGTTGGATGAGGTTGCGCAAACAGAGGTTAGAAATAAATTTGCACCAGAGTTTTTAAATAGATTTGATGGAATAATTGTATTTAAACCTCTTAGTAAAGAAAGTGTATTTAAGATTGCCACAATTATGTTGAAAAAGATAGCTAATGTCGCAAAAGAGAAAAGCATAACACTCAGCTTTAATGTAGATTTAATAACTGCTCTTGTGGAAAGGGGATATAGTGTAGAGTGGGGTGCTAGAAATCTTCAAAGAGTGATAGAGGATGTCGTAGAAACATATGTTGCGCAAAGAATATTAAAAGGCGAGTTAAAGAGTGGCGATACCATAACATTAGGTTTGGAAGTATTTGAGACATCTGATAAACTACAGCAGCATGAATAATATGTCAGAATACCAGGAAAGATTAGAAAATTTAAAACAAACCCTTCAGATAGAAGAAAAAAAAGAAAAAATAGCTCAATTAGAAAAAGAGTTGGCTGATGAAACCATATGGAAAGAATGGGAGCTTGGGCAAAAAATATCGCAAGATTTAGCGCAGTTAAAAAAAGATATAGAAGACTACGACTTATTAGAACTTTATCTTACTGAAGAAGACTTTGAAACATTTGAAACCGAAATAAAAAAACTTGAAATTAAATCGTTTTTATCAGCAAAGCACGATAAAGATGCTGCAATAATATCGATACACGCCGGGCAAGGCGGTACTGATGCTATGGATTGGGTTTCTATGCTTTATAGAATGTATACAAGATTTGCAGAACAACGTGGGTGGAAAATATATTTAATTTCAGAAACACAAGGCGAAGAAGCAGGCTTAAAAAGTGTTTCTTTTGAAGTACTTGGTATGTTTGCATATGGTTTTTTAAAGCACGAAGCTGGTGTCCATAGACTTGTTCGGCAGTCTCCATTTAACTCAGATAGTCTTAGACAAACGTCTTTTGCACTTGTCGAAGTGATTCCCCTATTGAATGAAGATGTTGAAATAGAGATTAAAGATGATGATTTAGAATTTGATGCTTTTCGGTCAAGTGGTTCTGGGGGCCAAAACGTCAATAAAGTTTCTACTGCAGTTAGAATAAAACATAAACCGACAGGAATTGTTGTCGAATGCCAAACAGAACGGTATCAAGGCAAAAATAGAGAACATGCGTTAAAAATATTAAAATCTAAATTATATTCTTTAGAGCTCGAAAAAATAGAAGCAGAAAAAGAAAAACTTAAAGGTATATATAAAACACCTGGTTGGGGAAACCAGATTAGAAACTATGTACTTCATCCATACAAGTTAGTTAAAGATTTACGAACTGGTATTGAAAGTACTAATCCTGAGGCTGTTCTTGATGGTGGGCTTATAGAATTCATTGAAGCTGGAATTAGACTATAGACAATTAATGTACTCAATAATATAATTTTACCAGTATGATTAATAATAACATTCCTACTAGTACAATATTGCAAAATGAAAACAGCAATAAACTTTCTTCCAAAAAGAAGATCATAGTATTTGTGGTACTGGGAATGGCACTAGCAACAGTGTTAAGTGTTTTAGTGTATTTTTTTGTTATAAAAAACGGTGCTGGTAATTTTATAAGTCCTTTATCCAATGGTAATAACACTACTACAAATAATAAAAGGACAATCGAAAATCCTCTAACAGGCGAACTTTTTACTGAGTCCGATGCAACATCGTGGGTAAACACACGCCCGTTAGGTGTGATGATAAACAATCATTTAGATGCTAGGCCACAATCGGGTCTAGTAGATGCTGATGTAGTATATGAATTAGTTGCCGAAGGAGGTATTACCAGATTTTTAACATTTTTTTTGTCAAGTACACCTGAGAAAATTGGACCAATTAGAAGTACAAGAACTTACTATTTAACAATTGTTAAAGAAATGGGTGACGCAATGTTAATGCACGAAGGCTATTCTCCGCAGGCGCTTGAAGCTATAGACACATGGCCAGTACGCAGCCT
>CAZHJE010000001.1:10693-51283 GCA_964532965.1 uncultured Candidatus Saccharibacteria bacterium | reverse complement strand
ATTTGGAAATGGAATAAAGAAACAAATTCCTACCTTAGATTTACAGGGTATGATGAAACAGGTAATCCTGTGCCGCATGTTGACCGCGAAACTAACGAACAAATTAAAGTTAAGAATGTTATAGTACAATTTGCTACCGAAAGTAATATTGCAGGTGATGATAAAAATAGATTGGAGTATGAACTGCTAGGAAGTGGATCAGGTTTAGTATTTATGGATGGTGCTGTTACTAAGATTACTTGGGCAAAAAAAGACAGAGACTCACGTACCTTTTTTTATGATGAAAATGGAAATGAAATTAAATTTAATAGAGGTAAATTCTGGATCAGTATAGTACCAGATAGGAATCTTGACCAAGTTAAATACTAAAAGTATAAGTACTAAGTTTCATAAACTGCCCCTTAATTAATATGTTAAAAGATATATTTGTATCAGAAGTACGTGTAAACATGCTAAAACTAATGTTACCTAATCCCGACAAGGCATTACATGTTAGGGCTATTGTTAGAGAGTTGAATACAGAGATAAATGCTATTAGAAGAGAACTCGAGAGGTTAACTGGTATTGGTCTTTTAAAAAAAAGACAAAGCAGTAATCGTTTATACTATACTGTTGATACTTCTTCGATATATTATCCTGAGCTGCTATCTTTAGTTGCCAAAGAGACCAATCTAGGAGAATCCATACTATCAAATCGAAAGGCACTTGGTAATATTAAGTATGCGCTTTTGGCAAGAAGATTTTCTAGAAACGAGCCTTCAACAGTACTTGATGTAGATTTATTTATTGTCGGCAGTGTAGACTTTGATTTATTAGAAAAAATTGTAAAGGAAAATGAAGTTATTTTAAATAAAAACATTCATTATTCAGTAATGGGCGAAGATGAATTTATATTTAGAAAGAGAAAGAATGATCAATTTATTTCAAAAGTTTTGTCGCAAGGTAGAACAATTTTGATTGGCGACGAAGAAGAATTAACATCATTGTAAATATTTATGTTTAAGAAAACGCACTTTAGAGTATTATTAATATCAATAGTATTTTTGCTATCTTTTTTGATATCTTTACCACGCATTCCAATTAAGTTCAATAGTTCGTATTTTAATATAGACACAAGCATAGGTGGGTATTATATAAATTTGTTTAATAATAAAATTGTTTTGGACATGGTAGATTTTAAAAAAGGTTTAGATCTGAGCGGAGGTGTCAGGATTGTACTTCAGGCTGATATGTCTAAGGTTACAGATTTAGACAAACAAAATGCAATTGAGGCTGCAAAAGGTGTTATTGAAAGACGTGTGAATTATCTAGGAGTTTCAGAACCATATATTGTTACAACGAAATCAGGAAATGATTATAGGATAGTGGTAGAAATTCCTGGTGTCACAGATGTTAGATCTGCAGTATCCATTATTGGGCAGACAGCACAATTACAATTTAGGCAGTTAGCTCCTGGTGTTGTATGGGATGAGAGTAAATTTTCTGAATACTATTTTAATCCAACTGTCTGGGCAGATTCAAATGTTTCAGGTGCCGATTTAATTGGTGTAGATATTTTGTTTCCACAAAACGAGGTATCGAGTTCTCCACAGGTGCAACTCAAATTTTCAGATGATGGTCGTACTAAATTTGGAGAGCTTGCAAAACAAAATATAAATAAACCTATTGCGCTTTTTTTTAATGACGAACAAGTACCGCTTGCAATGCCTGTTGTAAGTTCTGATCTTGCAGAAGGTATATTTGGTGACCCTGTAATTAGTGGTAATTTCGATTTAGAAACTGCACAAAATTTAAGTCTGCAAATACGCGCGGGCGCCCTACCAGTTCCTGTACAAATATTAAGTCAAGAGGCTATTGGTGCTACACTTGGAGAGTCTTCGGTACGTGCAAGTTTTTTTGCAGGTATTCTAGCGGTGTTTTTAATTCTTTTATTTATGGTACTCCTATACGGAAGACTGGGGCTAATAGCTGATTTCGCACTTGTACTTTATAGTTTAATAATGCTGTCTTTGTTTAAACTAATCCCTGTAGTTTTAACCTTACCCGGAATAGCTGGGTTTATACTTTCAATTGGGGTTGCAATAGACGCAAACATATTAATATTCGAAAGAGTAAAAGAGGAGTTTATAAAGGGTAAACCACAAAGTGTGGCAATTGCCGAAGGGTTTAAGCGTGCATGGCCGTCTATAAAAGATTCTAATGTTTCGTCTTTGTTAACTGCACTTATTCTTTTTTACTTGGGCACAGGTACAATCAGAGGGTTTGCTGTCACATTAGCAATAGGAGTAATTGTGTCGCTTTTTAGCGCATTGTTTGTTGTTAGAACATTAATAACAATATTTAAAATGGATAAAGACAAAAGGTTTATGTTAAAGAATATATTTAACTTTAAGAAAAAGATTATATGAATATACTTAAATACAAAAAAGTGTACATGTTACTATCTTTAGCGCTTATTTTGTTTAGCATTTTGTCTTTAATACTGTTTAGCTTAAATTTCTCAATTGATTTTACGGGTGGTTCTAAAATTACCTATGTAGTTGCTTCAAATAATAATAGCGTAACCACCTTATTAGATGAAGAAATAATTATAAATAGGGTACGGGACACATTTCAGACCATAGGTGTAGATATAATAAGTTTATCATTTAAAGGCAATACTATAGATGTAACTACCAGAACATTTGATGAACTTAAATTAGCTGAAGTCGATTTATATCTTAATACTTTTAAAGATTACACATATCAAAAAACATCTTTTGAATTGATTGGTGCTGTGCTTGGGTATGATGCTATTAAAAAATCAATTATTGCTCTTTTTTTGTCGTTCTTAGGCATACTTGCATACATTTCGTATGCATTTAAAAATATCCCTGCTCCATATAAGAGCTATAAGTTTGGTATAAGCGCTCTTTTAGCAATGATCCATGACGTACTTATTGTATTTGGCGTATTTGCTTTTTTAGGCAAGTTTTATGCTGTGGAAATAGATTTACTATTTATTACCGCTATACTAACTGTTATTGGTTTTTCGGTAAATGACACTATAGTTGTTTTTGATAGGATAAGGGAAAACATGCTTAGGTTTAAAAAAGGTAAATCTTTTGAAGAAATAGTTGGTCTATCTTTATCAGAGACATTACGCAGATCAATTGCATCATCATTTACAGTATTATTAGTTCTTTTGTGCTTATTATTATTTGGTGGAATTACGATAAAGTATTTTATACTTGCACTATTTATTGGTATTCTCTCAGGTGTATATTCTTCTATTTTTGTAGCAAGCCCGTTTCTTGTATATTGGGAAAAGACAGTGTAAAAAAAGAAGTTAGTTATATGAAACACTGGAATGTATTAAATACAGTTACTGACAATAATTCAATCCTTCAGCTCTTGCTAAATAATAGGGGGATAATATCAAAAGAACAGGCGGATACTTTTTTAAATCCGCCAGCGCTGCTTACATATATTGAGCAGTTACCAAGTGAATTTAAAAAAGCTTTAAAAGCTTCAAAAGAATTAATTCACACGTGTATATCACAAAACATCCCAATAATTATTCACGGAGATTATGATTCTGATGGTGTTTGTGCTACAAGTGTGATTTATAACACACTAAAATACGAGTTAAATTACCCACATGTATACACTTTTATCCCAAATAGATTTGAACATGGTTATGGTTTATCAATGGCTTCAATAAAAGCTATGTTCAAGATTTTAGAAAATAAATATTCCAAATTGCCGCATGATATTCTTTTTATTACTGTAGATAGTGGTATTACTTCATTTGAAGAGATTGATTATATTAAATCGCTAGGTTATAAGATTATTCTTACAGATCACCATCAAAAGCCACATAATGTACCAAGACCAGATGTTCTCTTGTGGAATGACACCATTGTTGGGACTACTATTTCGTGGATATTGTCTAAAGCGATAGGTTCAAAAGACACAAGTTCTATAGCACTTGCGGGCATTGCCACAGTAACTGATGTTTTTCCACTAATTGATTTTAACAGAGCGATTGTTAAAGAGGCATTGACTATATTAAATACGAAACCTCCATATGGTTTAGAAATATTATTTAATGAATTGGGGATTTTAAATAGGGAGGTGGGAACATACGACTTGGGCTGGATAATAGGCCCACAATTAAATGCTACAGGGCGAATGGCAGATGCAACTGATTCTTTAAAAATGCTTATCGAAAAAGATGTAAATGCATTAAAAGAACAAGTGTTAAAAATTACAAAAGCAAATGATTCAAGACAACAAAAAACTAGTGAAATGTATGACTTAGTTACGTTTAAAGATAATGAAAAAATACCAAAAATTATCATTTCTGCACATAAAGAATTTCATGAGGGTATTATTGGGCTTGTAGCCTCACGCATAGTGCAAAAATATTCCCGCCCTTCAATTGTTATTAGTATAGATGGCAATCACTCAAAAGGATCTGTGAGATCAGTCGCAACGATAAATATAATAGAGGTGCTAAGAAAATATGAAGATTTATTTATAAATGTTGGCGGGCATCCCATGGCGGCAGGCTTTACTATAGAAACAGAAAAAATAGATCTTTTAAAACAAACCTTGGAAGAATATTTTGAAAAAAACATAGCTGATGAGTTGTTAATTTCTACAATTGATATTGATCTTAAGTTACCTATAAAATTTGCAGATATGACATTGCTTAATGACCTAAAAAAATTAAAACCATATGGAATGGGCAATTTTGAACCAACGTTTCTTTCAGAAAATGTTGCTATAGTTGGTACGAATATTGTTGGAAAAGAAAGTAGCCATTTGACGCTAAGATTATATGATCCAACTGTAGATATGTTTTTTAAGGCGATCCTCTTTAATTTTAAAGATATGATTGATTTTATGCCTAAAGTCGGAGATAATGTCGATATAATTTACAAGGTGCGTGAAAGTCAATATAACGGTAAAAGTTATATAGACTTACATTTAGTAGATGTACGCATTTCGAATAGATAATCGGAAAATATGACTGAAAGAACATTAATTAAAGATACATTAACTAAAATTGGTGAGGATGTGATACTCAAAGGTTGGGTGCATACAAAAAGAGATCATGGAAAAATAACATTCATTGATTTAAAAGATAGAACAGGGCTTATTCAATGCGTTGGTGTAAAAATGCTATCTGAAGTATCTGTAGAATCAGTTGTTGAAATAATTGGTATTGTAAAAGAACGCCCAGACTCAATGAAGAATGACACACTGCTTACAGGGAATATTGAATTAGAGGTAAAAGAATATACCGTATTAAACAAATCAAAAGAATTACCAATGCCAATTGACACAGATGGCTTAGAAATTAGTGAAGAGATTAGGTTAAAATATCGCTACCTAGATTTACGCAGAGATAGAATGCAAGAAATACTTAGGATGCGATCAGACCTCATAAAAAACTTGAGAAATAATCTGTACGAGAAAGATTTTGTAGAAGTAGAAACTCCAATGCTTACAAAATCTACCAAAGAAGGCGCAAGAGATTTCATTGTTCCATCAAGACATAATCCTGGGAAATTTTATGCGTTGCCTCAAAGTCCGCAACAATATAAACAATTACTAATGACAGCAGGTATTGAAAGGTATTTTCAAGTTGCGCGTTGTATACGAGATGAGGATTTAAGAGCAGACAGAGGGTATGAATTTACACAGCTTGATCTTGAAGCAAGTTTTGTATCAAGAGAAGATGTTATGACTATTGTTGAGGATATAGTAAAAAAATCAATTACAGCCACTGGAGCAATATTAAAAGATAGTACATTCCCAGTAATATCGTACGAAGAGGCAATAAAAAAATACGGTGCAGATAAATTTGATTTACGAACAGATGAAGAAAAAAAAGCTAATGTATTAGCATTTGCATGGGTAATTAATTTTCCATTTTTTAAACAAGTAGATAAAACAGATACCGCCGAAGTACTAGATGGAAAAAGTGGTTGGACTTTTACACATAATCCATTTAGCGCTCCTATTTCAGATTACATCCAAATGCACATGTTGCAAGAAAACATTGATAAAATATTAACCACACAATATGATTTAGTATGCAATGGGTATGAGGTTGGTGGTGGTAGTATTCGAGCGCATGATCCGGAGGTGCTTAAAACAACATTTAAAATAATGGGTTATTCTGACATGGAAATACACCAGAGTGTTGGGCACATGCTTGAGGCATTTGAACTTGGTACTCCTCCACATGGGGGTATTGCGCTTGGTATTGATAGGCTTGTTATGCTTTTAGCAAATGCGAGCTCACTAAAAGAAACAATAGCATTTCCAATGACATCCTCTGGTAAAACTGCAGTAATGGACGCCCCTTCTGATGTAGAATATTCACTTCTTGATGAGTTACATATTAAGCTAAAATAACAAGCTCGCTATCAAATAATTTGATGTTTAGATAGTCAGGAGTTTCTTTGTGTTATGATCAAATACATGCGTGCTACTTTTAGAAAACTACAACTATTTACAATATTTAGTGTTTTGTACTTGTTGGTTTTTATAGAATATCTCGAAGAGTTGCCCCAAGTTTTTTTTAAAAATTTATTAAAAGCTACCATAGTGGTTTTTTTATGTTACATGATTTTTGTTTCTGCATACCGTGTTTACGAAGCAAAGCAACAAAACTTCAATATAACACAAAACAAATATTCAGCTTTTGAGAATAAAATTGCTAATCTCATATTTCCAATAAAAAAGACTGATATACCTATACCTTCTGTTACTGCAAATGCTGTGCTTGTATATGATGCTAAAAATGATAAAAAGTTGTACGGTCTAAACGAGAATACTCCGTTACCGCCCGCATCCACTACTAAGTTAATGACAGCTCTTATTGCATTAGATTATTTTAGTTTGGATCAGACATTAGTAGTACCGCTTCAATGCACAACATTTAAAGACACACAGATTGTAGGTTTTGAACCAGGGGAAACACTTACTATTAAGGACTTGATATATGCAATGTTAATATCATCTGCAGGAGACGCGTCATGTACACTTGCTTATGGTGTAGGATCATACTCAACATATATAAATTTAATGAATGAAAAGGCAAAAGAGTTAAAACTAGAAAATACTTATTTTTCTAATCCCGTAGGGTTTGATAGCCCAGAAGGAAATCATCTATCTTCTGCATACGATCTTTATAAGCTAACATTAGTTGCTTTGAATAAACCTGAGATTAAAGATGCTATTTCTAAAAGTAATTACACTCTTCAGACGGGCTTAGTAGCAAGAGAGGTTTATACCACAAACGAACTATTAGTGCAGATCCCAGGTTCTATGGGAGTGAAAACTGGTACAACAAGCGAAGCCGGACAAGTATTTATTTATGGGTATAATCCTGATAGTAGTACTAATATAATAATTATTATTATGGGTAGTGAAGATAGGTTTGAGGAAACAAAGCAAATATTAAAATGGGTACTGGATTCTTATAGGTTTAATTAGAAATTGACGGATTAACTGTAGGTTCACTTGTATTTACTTCTTGTGCTTGTGGAGAGTTTTGTTGGTCTTCATCAACAGGGTTTATGTATTGTCCTTGTATTGCTGGAAAATATATTGTTAATGTTCCCCCTGGTCTATTATCTACGTTATATTTACCCTCGAATACATATATAGGTTGTATATATTTATTGTTTTTATCAGTTTCGTAGTATGCAAGATAGATTTTATCAATAAAAACTTGTTCGATTGAGACGTTATTAGGATTATCAAAAACACTTCCCCCGATGGGTAGTACACTTACAATAACACCCTTATCATCTTTTGTAACAGCATTCCAGGCCTCGTTAATTGTTATAATTGGGTATGTAGCAACGTTATTAGTGTTTTCGACTACATCTCTCTCGATATATTTAACGTATGGAAAGTTGTATGCGTTGTTTTTAATACTAGAGTTACCATATAATACACTGATAAGGCCTGTATAAGGGTTTTCGCCTAACACAGGATATTCTCCAAACTTTCTAAAAAAATCTACACGCGCGAGTTGTGCGGACGAACTGGGTGCTGCGCGTACTGAGGTGCCAGATATTCTTGCTAAATTGACTTTCATTTCAGCATTTTGATATCCCTTTGCGGTTAATCCTCCTATAGCTACTGCCATTTGCTTGCTTGCAGCTGATGCGCTACTTGTTGTGACTGAACCAATGGGATATACGTTTGACTTTGTACTTAAATCGGTTTTTAAGCTTATTTCCTTTGTATTTATATCTATTTCCAAGAAACCTCCCGATGTTCTATTTCTCCATCTATAAATGCTACCTTTAAGGTCGGTGACTAAATCGTTTTGACCAAAGCCAAGGTAATTTGCAATTTCTTGCGCATCTTTTCCGGCTTGAAATGAAAATTCTGGCGTTTTGATTTCGTAAACAATCATGTTTTTTGGAAATCCTGACGGTAATTCCCCGTCTGCTGTATTGATTGAAAAGTTATAATTAGAGTTTGTTGTTTCTATTTCATTAAATACGAGAGGGTCCAATTTTCCGAATACTGGGTTGGGTAGATCTTTTGGTGGAAACACTGCGTAAAAAGCATTTTTTAAAACAGGTCTAAAAATTAAGCTTAATATGTACATGGCAGTAAGAAGTGCAAAAGCGGTAACGATTTTTTTAGTGAGCTTAGCAATGTATGTTAGATTCATCTTTTTAATATTAACATAGCTTTTAGTGTGGTAAAATGCTTTTATGAAAGTTAGAACTCGAATGGCACCCAGCCCAACGGGTGAATATCACATCGGTGGTATTCGAACTTATTTATATAACTACGCTTGGGCAAAAAAAAATAACGGGCAAATGATTTTGCGTATTGAGGATACTGATAAGAACAGAGAAGTTTCTGGGGCACTTGAACGCATGTTAGATGTAATTAAATCATTTGGTTTGTCATGGGATGAAGGTCCTGAAGTCTCTGGTCCGTATAAACCATATATACAATCTCAAAGACTGGACTTATATAAAGACTATGCACAAAGATTAATTGAACTTGGCCATGCATATTGCTGTTTTTGTACACCTGAAAGATTAGAGCATATGCGGCAAGAACAAAAAGCACTGGGTCTTGCTACGACTAAATACGATAGACACTGTTTACAGTTGACACAAAAAGAGATAAATAAAAAATTGGAAGACAACGAACCCTATGTTATTAGGTTAAAAATGCCTGAGGATAAAGTCATAGTTTGGGATGATTTAGTATTAGGTAACATTGAAATAAATACAGCTGAACTTGATGATCAAATATTATTAAAATCTGATGGCTTTCCAACTTATCATCTCGCGGTAGTTGTTGATGATCATATGATGGAAATAAATCCAGTGTTAAGGGGTGTTGAGTGGATACCTTCTACTCCCAAACAAATTGTTTTGTTTAATGCTTTTGGTTGGGAAATTCCTAGATTTGGTCATTTACCAAATCTAAAAGAAGCAGGAGCAACTAAAAAAATGAGCAAAAGATATGGCGAGGTTTACGCGATAAACTTTTTACAAAATGGCTATTTACCTGAAGCTTTATTAAACTTTGTGATGTTTTTGGGTTGGAACCCCGGTACCGAAAAAGAAATATATACTTTAGATGAATTTATACAAGATTTTTCTATAGAAAGAATACACAAAACAGATCTTGTTGTATTTGATAGGGAGAAATTATTGTGGATGAATGGGTACTATATTAGAAATACTTCTAATGAAGCCTTACTTCAAAAAGTAATTTCTTGGAAAACTAAATTTGATATTAACTTTTCTTATAATCTTGAGAATATAGATAAAAACCATCTGCTACTTGTAATAGGGCTTGTGAAAGAAAAGTTAAAAACCTTAGCTGAATTTGATTACGCAACAACATATTTTTTTAATAAACCACAAATAGATAAAACTATTCTTGTGTCGTACGCAAAAGATAAAACAAAAGAGATACTTTCTAATTTTTCCACTTTCTTTGAAGATATTTCAGATTGGAGAGCATCAACTATGCACGATAAAGCTTTCGATTATATAAAAGAAATGGGTTATACACCAAAAGAAGCATTTATGACTATAAGAGTAGCGCTATCGGGTAGGGATGCCACTCCTCAACTTTTTGATATATTAGAAGTATTAGGTAAGGCTGAGGTACTAGAAAGAATCAAAATCGCGCAACATACACTCTAGTCTCACTAGAGTACATCTAGTTGTATGTTATGGTGTTTTTGATAAACTGTATACATTATGGCAAACAAAATTACAACAAATACAAATGTAGATAAAAATAAAAAATTAGCGCTAGATTCTGCACTTGCTCAAATAGAAAAAAGTTTCGGAAAAGGATCTATTATGAGATTAGGAGATAAGACTCAAAGAAAAAATATAGAGGTCATTCCAACAGGTTCTATTGCTTTAGATGTAGCACTTGGCATTGGAGGTATCCCTAGGGGACGTATCATTGAAATATATGGCCCAGAATCTTCTGGAAAAACTACACTGGTGCAACATATTATTGCTGAAGCACAAAAAATTGGGGGTACGGCGGCATTGATTGATGCAGAACATGCGTTTGATCCTGTATATGCTGAAAAAACCGGAGTTGATGTTGAAAATTTACTTGTGTCGCAACCTGATACTGGCGAGCAGGCACTTGAAATCGCTGAGACTTTAATTCGTTCTAATGCTGTAGATGTTATTGCAATTGACTCAGTTGCAGCACTTACACCTCGTGCTGAAATAGATGGAGATATTGGGGACAGTCATATAGCACTCCAAGCTAGGCTTATGAGCCATGCGTTAAGGAAAATAACTGGTGCAATAAGCAAATCTAACTGCACTGTCATATTCACTAATCAACTAAGAACAAAAGTTGGTGTAATGTTTGGTAATCCCGAAATCACACCTGGTGGACGGGCATTGAAATTTTATGCCTCTGTAAGACTTGAAATTAGACGAATTGAGTCTCTAAAAGGTAGTGGATCTGATATTTCTGGAATTCGCGTACGTGTCAAAGTTGTCAAAAACAAAGTGGCCCCGCCGTTTAGAGTAGCAGAGTTTGACATAATGTTTAACGAAGGTATAAGTAAGGCAGGAAACCTGGTTGATGTAGGTGTTGAATTGAATATTGTTAAAAAAAGTGGTTCTTGGTATGAGTTTAATGGTGAAAAGATAGGTCAGGGAAGAGAAGCGGTGAAGGAATTACTCAACACAAATCAAAAAGTATATCAGGAAATCGAAAAAAAGATTAGAAACATACTTTCAAGTGGCGAAACAGTGCCTTTAGCTTTAAAAGCTGATGCTGAAGATAGTGAGTATACAGATAGTGAATAAGTGTTACCATATTTTTAATGACCAGTGATTACAACGAGTTGTATACAAGAGTGTTAAATAACTGTCTTTCTTTTATTACATTTAAAGATAGAACTATTGTTGAGGTTAAACAAAAGATTTCTAAATTGCTAAAAAGCACACTGGCAGATGGTGCCGAAACACTAAAAGAAAGGCTGACAAAAGAAATACTAGAATATTTGACAGATCATTCCTTTTTAGATGATTACAGATATGCTGAGACCTATATACTTCAAAAAAGTGATTCTAATGCTCCATATAGTAAATTAGAGCTCGCACAGTTTTTGTATAAAAAAGGGGTTGCTAAACAAACAGTGTCAAATGCTTTAGAAGCTGTTTACACGGCAGATTTAGAAAGAAGCATTGTACAAAGTATTGTATTAAAGAAATTGAATAAAAAAGATTTTAGAGCTCAAAAAGCATATCTTTTTAGAAGAGGCTTCTCGGCGGATAGCATAAATTCCTTAAAATCTTAAATTTGACACTTTCCCCAATCTAAACTATTATCTATTTGTTGTATTTCCTATGATAACAAGCTTTTTAAACAAAAAACTAAATACAAAAAAACTATTGCATATACGGTGTTCATATTACCTATATCGGGTTTAAAACTTTTTTGCTTGTTTCATACTAAATCGACAAAATATTAAGTTTAACTAATTGTTTAACGTCGCAAGGAGGACTATGTTAAGTACATACATATTATTTGGAATTTTGCTACTTGTTATCGCAGGTGTTGCTTATTATTTTGGGAGTAATAAAAAAGCACCAAACATACAAAAAAAAGATGATACTGGTGATGTATCAGATCAAACCATTGTACTTCAAGCTAGAGCAAAAGCAAAAGAAATATTACTCGAAGCCAAGGCCGAGGCTTTGAAGATAAAAAATGATGCAACAAATGAGGCAAATACTATTATTAAATCGTCTGGAGAAAAAGAAAAACAGCTCACCATAAAAGAGGCAGAAATAAAAGTAAGGGAAGATGAGCTTAAAGAAAAGAAATCTCAAATAAAGCAAATACAAGAAAAGATTGAAGAAAAAAATGTTAAGATAGACGATCTTTTAAAGCAAAAACAACAAAAACTGGAAGAGTTGGCACATTTAACGCCAGAAGAGGCAAAAAAAGAATTATTAGTCTTATACGATAAAGAACTGATAGAAGAAAAAAGTAAAAGAATACGTCAGATTGAAGAGGAAATAAAAAGAACTGCGGATGTTATGGCTCAAGAAATATTAGTTGACGCTATGAGATTTGGTGCAACAGATTATGTAGTTTCATATACAACTTCTAAAGTTAAGTTAGGCGATGAAGAGTTGAAAGGTAGAATAATTGGTAAAGAAGGTAGAAATATAAAGAAATTCGAAGAGCAAACTGGTGTTGAATTAGATTTGGATTCTTCGCCAGGAGACATAATTATTTCATCTTTTGATCCGGTAAGACGAGAAGTTGCAAAGATAGCTCTTGAAAGACTACTCGCTGATGGCAGAATACAGCCCTCACGTATAGAGGAGGTAGTTGAACAGACTCAAAAAGACATTGAGCATATAATGTACAAAGAAGGCGACAATTTATGCCATCGTGTAGGTGTATATAATGTACCTAAAGACTTAGTCCAGATGCTCGGGAGATTTAAATATAGGTTTTCATATGGGCAAAACATGATTGAACACACTCTTGAAGAAACAAGAATTGGTGTTGCACTTGCACATGAGTTAAAAGTCGACGTAGAAACAGTTAAACTTGGGTGTTTGTTTCATGATATCGGAAAAGTCGTAAATGACGCCGAGGGCACACATGTACAACTCGGTGTTGATTTATTGAAAAAATATAAAATGCCTGAGGCAGTTATTAATGCTGTTGCAGAGCATCATGAAGATAGGCCTTTTAGCTCTATAGAATCGGCGGTAGTTGCACTCGCAGATCATATTAGTGGTGCAAGACCTGGAGCTAGATCTGAAGATTATGAATCATACGTTGCAAGAATGCAAAACTTGGAAGATGCTGCAACATCATTTGATGGTGTCGATAAAGCATATGCAATATCTGCTGGGCGCGAGGTTAGAATTTTTGTAAGTCCTGAAAAAGTTGATGATTCCTCTACTGCGCTTTTGGCAAGAGAAATTGCAAAAAAGATAGAACTTGAACAGACTTATCCGGGAGTTGTTAAAGTAACTGTGATTAGAGAAACTAGAGTAACAGAAATGGCAAAGTAATGTACTATTTGTTGTTATTACTTCTTTTCATAATATGTGTATACGCATTTACACATATACTAAGCTCTATCATTAAAGGATGTATAACTACTCTAGGTCTTGCACTAATTGTATTTATTGTGTATGTATTTGTTAGTTCAGTAAAAAAACCTGTTATACTATTCAACACGTGGACAGTTAATAATTTTAGTATAACCAGGATTAAAAAATGAAAATATTATTTATTGGTGATATCGTAGCGGCTCCTGGAAGAGAAATAGTAAATAAATACTTATTAGATATTAAAAAAGAATTTTCTGTTAATTTTGTAGTTGCTAATGTAGAAAATTTAGCACATGGTAGAGGAGTTACTGATTTAACACTTTTAGAAATGCAGAATGCAGGCATAGACTTTTTTACTGGCGGAGATCATGTATTTTGGCAAAAAGATACAGAAGAACTATTTAATAAATACCCACTTATTAGACCAGCAAATTATCCAGATACAGTATATGGCGATGGTTATAAAATTGTAGACGCAGGTACGCATGGGCATGTACTTATAATAAATATTATGGGTAGGACATTTTTAAACGAAAGAATAAATGATCCCTTTACAACAGTTTCAAAAATATTGGATGAAACAAAAGATAAAAACATCTCCTGTACTTTGGTAGATTTTCACGCAGAGGCTACAAGTGAAAAATATGTAATGGGCTTTTATTTAGACGGTAAAGTTGATGTTCTTGTTGGAACGCATACGCATGTCCCAACTTGCGACCAACGCGTATTGCCTAATGGTACAATGTACATAAGTGATGTTGGGATGACTGGTAATATTGATTCAATTCTTGGAGTAAAAACACAAATAATACAAAATTTATACTTAACTGGTTTGAACCAACGATTTGAATGGGAAGATACTGGTAAAATAGCATTAAGGAGTGTAATAATAGATACAGAGAAAAAAACAATTGATAGAGTTGATAAGCTTTTATAGTAAATTGGAGTCAGGCAGTTTTTTTGAAAGGGGGTGTTTTAAAAATGACAAAACAAGATTTAGTAGATATGCTAGCTGATCAAGCTGGATTAACAAAGGTTGCTTCAGGTAAAGTTCTTGACGCGCTCCAAGCAATTGTAACAAAAGCACTTGCAAAAGGAGAAAAAGTTACATGGACTGGATTCGGTACATTTGAAGTTAGAACAAGAGCAGCAAGAATGGGAAGAAATCCACAAACAGGTGCTGCACTTAGAATACCTGAAACAAAGACACCTGCATTTAAAGCTGGTAAAGGATTAAAAGATTCAGTAAGATAGTGAATATCTTAATTTGAATGAGTTGTTGGCGGGGCTTAGTACCCGCCAATTTAATTCACTTTTTTAAGTTGCGTTTTATTTGTAGGGATTGTAACCCAAAAAGTACTTCCTTTATTAATTCCTTTTGATTCCGCACCAACACTACCACCCAACAACCCAATATACAATTTAACTATATATAATCCTAGGCCGGTGCCGCCACTTTCTGCTACAGTTTGATACGAATTATCTAGCCTTTGAAATTTGTGAAAAAGCTTTTTTAATTCTTTTGGATCAATCCCTTTTCCTGTATCAGTGATAAGAATTTTAACGAAATTATTTTGTTCTTTTTTTATTTTAAGTGTAATATTGCCCTGTTTTGTATATTTAATTGCATTTGACACCAAATTTAAAAGAATTTCTCTAAGTTTATCTTTATCAGTATAAACATTTACATCTTTTGTATCTTCTTCCCAAACCAAGTTAAATGTTAAATTGTTTTCTTCAATTTTAACTTTTATCTCACTTGTTACTTCTTGTATGAAAGGGCTTAATTTAAAATCAGTTATGTTAAATGTTATTCTACCCTGCTCAATTTTAGATAAACTCAAAATGTCATTAATCAAAAAAATCATTCTTTCTGTACCAAGTAGTGCTTTATTTAGATATTCTTTTTGTTTTTGAGTGAGTGGGCCTCCTTTTTCTTGCTCTAACATCCACAAATAACTCTTAACAATCGACATTGGGGTTTTTAGCTCGTGCGAGACAATAGATATGAATTCGTCTTTTGCTTTGTCTAGTTCTTTTTCTTTTGTGACGTCGCTCATAGTTACTAAATACTCATTTGTATTAGTTCCTTTTATTACTGAAACTTTAATTCTTAAATATCTAACATCACCTAGAAAATCTCTTAAAATTAAAATTTCTGGTATTCTTATGTTTTCCAAATTGTCTGAGCACAATGATAAAACATCAAAAGGGTTTTTGTGTTCGTCTCGAAGATAAAGAAGAGTGCTAATATTCTTTCCAATAGCATCTGAAGATCTTATTCCAAGAAGTAACTCAAGTGCATGGTTAAACAAAGTAATCTTACCAGTGCTATCTGTAGCATAGATTGCCTCATTTACTCTGTAAAGTAGCATTTCTGCACGTGATAATGATAAACTACTGTTGGACATTAGTATCATTTTACACTATACACCATATAAAATAACCACTATAATTTTCTTAATGTCTGAAAGTACTAAAGAAACAAAGTTTTCGATCATACATCATTTTGTACCTCACCCTTTTACACAACAAAGGGCTACACTACTTAGTCATTTCGCACTTTTTTCATATATTTTTGTTACGCTGGTCTTTTTTATTTCATTAAAGTCAATCAACAAAATTTCTCCTGGAGTATTAGGGTACGCGTCGAATATTTCAGTGGTTGATTTGCTTAATGAGACCAACGATATTAGAGTACAAAACGGGCTGTCTCCGTTAAGGCTAAATTCTAATTTATCTCATGCAGCAGAACTTAAAGCGCAAGATATGTTTAACAACAATTATTGGGCGCATGTCTCGCCAGATGGTGTGAAGCCGTGGCATTTTATTTTGACATCGAAATATGATTACGAATATGCTGGCGAGAACCTAGCTAAGAATTTTGATACCTCAGTGGGAGTAATTCAGGCGTGGTACAAATCTACTTCGCATAGAGATAATCTTTTAAGTGCAAATTATGACGATGTGGGTTTTGCTGTTGTTAATGGAGAGCTTGATGGATATAAAACGACACTTGTAGTGCAAATGTTTGGGCGTCCAAGGTCTGGCACAGTTGTTGGAAGTATAGAATCAAACGATGTACAAGGAACAACCACGATATTAGAAAGTGTTCCCGAAACACAACCACAATTTAATCTTCAGCCTGTAGGTGAGGTAAAGCAAAATCAACAGCCTGAAGATACGCATGTATACGTAAACATCCCAGATGTTTCAGCGCATCTCATTTTAATATTTACATTATTCATTTCGTTGTTATTGGGGTTGGATATTTGGTATACACGAAAGAAAAGCATAGCGAAGTTTACAGGGCACACAATAGCACATATTACGTTTTTAGTATTGGTGCTTGTTGGTGTTTGGCTAGTAATTAGTCCAGGAAAAATAATATGATGCACAAAAACTCTCACATCTTTCAATATTTGACTTTGGTATTAGGGTTGTTTATTTTTGTAATCGCTTTAGTTTTTTTTGAATATAATAATTTTTACATTCAAATTGTACTTGCGTTAGCATCGCTTTTTTACTTTTGCTGGGGTATAATGCATCACGCAATTGAAGGCAGGCTCACAAAGCATATTGTTTTGGAGTACTTACTATTTTCATTGTTAGTTTTTGTAATTGCAACCGTTGCCCTTCAATTGTAGTAAACGAATATATGAAAATTGTTATTGTAATACCGACTTATAATGAGGCGGAGAATATTAAAAAATTAATACCTGTTTTAGCAGAAGAGTTTAAATTAATTCCAAATCACACAATAGAAGTTTTAGTTGTTGACGGTAATTCTCCCGACAATACCAAAGATATAGTTGCAGAATTATCTAAAACATATACTTTTGTAAAACTTCTTTTAGAAAAACAAAAAAACGGACTTGGTGCCGCTTATGTTTATGGCTTTAGGTATGCGATGAACACACTTGCAGCGGATGTATTAGTAGAGATGGATGCCGATTTTCAGCACGACCCTAAAGATGTTAAAAGGTTAATACAAAAGATTGATGAAGGTTATGATTACGTTATTGGGTCTAGATTTACTCGAGGGGGTTCTATTCCTCAAGAATGGGAGTTTTATCGCAAGTTTTTAAGCATTGGCGGTAATATATTTTCAAAATTTGTACTTGGTATATTTAATGTTAACGATTTTACTTCTGGGTTTAAGGCCTCCCGGGTTAAGGGGTTTGTAGACTCAATAGATTTAGATAATATTTTATCAAAAGGATTTGCATATAAAATCGATCTTCTTTTTAAAATGCATAAGGCTAAGGCTAAAATCACAGAAATTCCTATTGCTTTTGGGGTAAGAGACAGGGGATTATCAAAAATGGAGAACAACAACATGCTAGATTCTATGAGAGTTGTTATCATGTTACGTCTTAAAAGTAATAAAAATTTTTTTAAATTTTTAGTGACAGGAAGTTTAGGTTTTTTAGTAGATACTTTGTTGTTTAATGCGTTACGTTTATTTAATGTTTCGTTATTTTATTTTTCTGTAAGTAAGTCTTCTAGTTTAATATCCGGGTTTTTTGCACTTTTAGCAACATATTTATTAAATAATTTTTGGTCTTTTCGTGATCGTAAGCATACAAAAAAAAGAAAAATGGCTTTAAACTATTTTGGTTATAGTTTTAGTTCATATATACCTATTGTATTTAGAAGCTATTTAATCAACCATGCGGTCACCGCATTTGGGGACACTTTTATAGTTAGCAATATTGCCTTTCTTATTGGTATAATGATCGGGCTAGTATGGAATTTTACAGTGTACAGTAAAATTATTTGGAAAAAGAAAAAATGAGCGAAAGCATTGCATATTCAATTGTGATACCTGCTTATAACGAATCTGATAAAATAACTAGTTCTTTAACTCAAATTGTGAATTTTATGCGCAGTTATGCTACATCATTTGAAATTATTGTTGTTGATGACGGTAGTTCCGATAACACGGCGGCTCTAGTAGAAACATATTCAAAAACAAACCCAGAAGTTAAAATAATTAGAAATAAACACAAAGGAAAAGGTCCAACAGTATGGACAGGTATCATGGCTGCACAAGGTGATTTGATATATATGTGCGATGCAGATTTATCAGCTCCGATATCTGAGCTAAAAAAACTAGCTTTTTGGATTACCGAACATGAGTACGACATTGTTATTGCATCACGAGAAGGTGCAGGGGCAGTAAGAATAAAAGAACCATTTTATCGCCATTTTATTGGTAGGGGTTTTAACATTTTAGTTCAACTTTTAGCGCTTCCTGGAATAAAGGATTCTCAATGTGGATTTAAACTTTTTAAAAAAGATGTAGCAAAAAATGTATTCAAAATGTTAAGCATTTATGGGCAAGATGCATCTGAGATTCAAGATGCCTATTTAGGCGCGTTTGATGTTGAGGTTTTATATCTTGCAAAGAAAAGAAATTACAGAATAAAAGAACTACCAGTAGTTTGGACGCATGTTCCTACAACACGACTTAATGTTGTAAAGGATTCTATCAAAATGTTTAAAGATGTTTTAACAGTCAGAGTAAACGACTGGAAAGGAATATATAAATGAAAAAAAATATCTGTGTAATAGGTACAGGGTATGTAGGGTTAGTTGGAGCAGCAATATTTGCTGATTGGGGAAATAATGTTGTTGGAGTAGATATAGATGAAAAGAAAATAAAAATGATAGAAGAAGGTGTTATGCCCATTTATGAACCTGGGCTTGATGAAATTGTGTTAAATAATATTAAAGAGGGTAGATTAAAATTCACTACAAATCTTGCACATGGGATGAAAGATGCGGAAATAGTATTTATATGTGTAGGTACTCCACAAGATGACGATGGTAAAGCTGATTTATCTGCTGTATGGGCAGTAGCAAAAGAAATAGCAAAATATTTAACAGATTATAAGGTTATTGTTACTAAAAGCACTGTTCCTGTTGGTACAAATGAGCAAGTCTTTAAAATTATCAAAGAAAATTTAAAAGGCGAAGTACCTTTTGATGTTGCCTCAAATCCCGAATTTCTACGCGAAGGGTATTCGGTTGAAGATATGAAAAATACAGATAGAACAATTGTAGGTGTAAATAGTGACCGTGCAAAGAAAGTTATGGAAGAATTTTACGCGCATGTGGACGCCCCGCTTGTTATGTGTGATTTGCGTTCGGCGGAGATGATTAAATATGCATCAAATTCATTTTTAGCAACAAAAATATCCTTTATTAATGAAATAGGCCAATTATGCGAAAAAACTGGCGCAGATGTTAGAGTAGTAGCAAAAGGTATGGGGCTTGATTCAAGAATTGGTCCTAAGTTCTTGAATGCGGGTATTGGTTATGGTGGTAGTTGTTTTCCTAAGGATGTTTCGGCATTATATAAAACCGCGTTCGACTATGCCTATGACTTCAAAATTTTACGTGCGGTGATCGAAGCAAACGAACTCCAAAAGCATCACTTTATAAAAAAGATAACTCGAAGGTATGGAAAAAATCTTAGTGGTAAAACATTTGCTTGTTTAGGGCTTGCTTTTAAGGACAACACAGATGACATTAGAGAATCTGTTGGTATTAAAGTTATCAAACAGCTACGTGGTATGGGTGCAAAGATTAGAACATATGATTCACATGCGATGGAAAATGCTAAGAATGAATTAAATGATACAAATATGTATTATGCAAAAGATGCATATGATGCAGCAAAAGGCGCAGATGCACTATGTGTTTTAACTGAGTGGGGTGTATTTAAAAACCTTGATTTAGCGGTTATTAAAGAAAATTTAACCGAACCGATAATATTTGACGGTAAAAATATATACGACAGCAAAGAAATGAAACGCCTAGGATTTGAGTATTATTCTGTTGGCAAAAAACATGAGTAAAAAAGTATCAATGAAAAAGAAAGTATTAGTAGTAATACCGACTTTTCCGTCAATATCCGAAACATTTATTGAAAGAGATGTAACTAAGTTAATTGAAATGGATGTATTAGATATAGTTATATTTTCTTTAAATAAAGGCAATGGGGTTACCTCAGAGAAGACACTAAAAAAAACAATATACGCTCGGCTTGATTTTTTAACTTGTGTTAAAGCTTCATTTTTATATGTTTTGTTACATCCATTAAAAATATTAAAAATACATAAATTATTTCTTGGTAAAGATTATTTCCCATACTTCCCTAATCCATTTTATTTAACAGCAAATGAAAGGAGTAAAAAAAGTGTACTTGGCAGTTTTACAAATGCTAGATTAATACATTTTTTAAAAGGAATCGCATATGCAAAGCTAATTGAAAAACATGCTGTGGATGAAATTCACATCCATTTCTTTTCTGACGTATCGAATATTTTTATGGTATCTGCAATGCTGCTTGATATACCGTTTAGTATAAATGCACATGCAAAAGATGTTCTTGTTGATGCATCTTTGATACAAGCAAAAATTAAACATGCAAAATTTATTACAGTTTGTAACAAGAATGTTTATGAGTTTTTAGTGAGTAAGACTGATGCTCATTATAAAGATAAAATATACTTTATATATCATGGCATCGATGAACAAAAATTATTTAAGGGTTTGAATAGAGATTTTGGCTTATTAAATAATGATAAAATATATATTTTTTTAGGCGGTACAAGACTTGTTGAAAAAAAAGGTATCATTTATATGCTTGAGGCATCAAAATTACTTTTAGAGCAGGGTGTAAAGCATGAGGTGCATGTTGTTGGTGGTGGCCCATTGTACCAATTATTTTTAGATAAAATAAGAGAATTAAGGCTCGAAAACACATTTTACATCGATGGTAATGGTAACGGATTACCAAATGATCTAGTAATACCATATTATCTAAAGGCAGATATATTTGTGCTTCCTGCTATAACAACAGATACAGGGGATGTAGATGGAATACCTAATACTGTTATAGAAGCCGCATTCGCTAAATTGCCTATTATTACAACGGACGCTGGTAGTATCTCTGAACTTATACAAAATGATAAAACAGGTATAGTAATTCCTCAAAAAGATGTCGTTGCTATAGCAAATGCTATTATAGGTCTAAGAAACGATAAAAACAAAGCACTGCTACTTGGCAATAACGCTTATGCAAAAGCAAAAGAGTTATTTAATGCAAATGAAAATGTAGCTAACTTACAAAAACTAATGCTATAATAAAATATATGTCAGATAAAGCTATTAAATTTGAATCTAAAGATCAAAGAGAAACGGCTAAAAATCAAGCAGTTGTTTTACGAGAGCAAGGGAAGTTAGAAGAAGCATTAGCACAATTTAACGCAATAATTGCTTGGGATATAGAAAATGCTAATCCAAGAGGGCAAATGGATGTACTTGGGCATAAAAAAATAACATTAACGCTACTTGCTGATAGTTGTGAGGATGGCGACAAAAAAACCCTATATATAAATCAAGCTAGTGAATGTATAGAAGAGGCGATAAGGCTCGGTAAAGAAAACGACTTGCCAAAGGGTCCACTTGCAACCCAATATGTGCATAAAGCATCACTTCATTTAAAGTACGCAGGGGTATATTCTCCAAAAGAAAAGACTATGCAGTTAAAATATGCCTTAGAAGCAGTTGATAAAGGGTTAGAAGATCTCCCCGGGTCAAAAGCACACCGTGCTTGGGCACTTTCGATAAAAGCAAATATATTGCATGAACAAAAAAGAACTGACGAGGCTTTAGACGTATTACTCGAAGCCCAAAGATGTCTTTATGAGGGCTATGATGCTGAAATGGAAGCACAAGATCAAGGTGCAATAAAACTAAGAGTGTGGTCTTCTGGTATATCTCTTGCGCTTGGCAAAGTATTTGCCGATACAGGCAAACCAATACTCGCAGAAATATATTTAGCTGCAGTGCTCCAAACGCCTGATCCCGAAGGTATTTTAAAAGCACGAAAATCCGAAGCGCAAAAATTATTAGATACGTTAAAATCCTAACACTTTGCAGGTATATTTGTTAAACTATATGCATGCATATTGCAATATTTGTTAAGCGTACAACCTTTCATCAAGGGTATGGCGGGCTTGAGACACAAACTAAGCTACTTTCTGAAGGACTTGTTAGCAGAGGACATACAGTTGTTGTTTTTTCGCCAAAAGAAACTTTTGATAAAGAGTTATATGAAGAAAATGGTGTTAAGTATGTATTTGTTAATTCCGTTTATAGATTAGGTATATTTTTTCAAGCTATTGAATATAACTTTGCATATATATTAGAGAAAGTTTTTCCTAGTATTAAAACAAAAAACATCTTTTCGAAAAAAGGAAAAGAAGACTGGATAGAAAAATCTGTTTTAGCATTTACACAAATTCATCAAACAACACCATTTGATATTGTTTTATGTCAAAGTGCAAGTGGTATTGGTATTATTAGAAATAAAAAAAAGCTTGGGGTTAAAGTGATATCAATATCTCACGGGACAATTCTTAGTGAATACCGCACTAGACTAAAAAGCATAACGTCGGTAAAACAGTTTTTATCATTTGGTTTTATATTAAGTTTACTTAGAGATACAGCATTTGTTATTAAAAACTTTTTCACTCGACAAAGAGAATTTATATTACACTCAAATAAAGTCATTGCAGTTTCTACCTATGTAAAACAGGCGATTATTAACGAAACATACTCACCCGAAGACCATATTGAAGTTATTTTTAATGGCGTAGATCCAAAGAGATTTAATCATGGTACCAAGAGACCAGTAAGCGAGAATGACTTAAATCTAATTTATGTTGGAAAAGTTATTAGATCTAAAGGTATTTTTGTTTTGCTTGACGCGCTAATACAGTTAAATAACCCAACTATTAAACTTCATATTGTTGGTGGTGGCGAAGATTTGGAAAATGCAAAAGAATATGTTCAAAACACCTCACTTGATAAAAATATAATATTTTATGGGAATGTTAAACCTGAAGAGGTTACAAAGATGTTAGATAAATGTGATGTGTTTGTTTTACCATCAATACGTGTTGAAGGCTTTCCTATGGTACTTGTTGAAGCAATGTTTTCTGGATTACCAATTATAGCTACTGATAGCGGCGGAAATAAAGATGCTGTTATAGAAAGTATTACAGGGTATATAATACCACCAAATAGTATTAGTGATTTATCTGATAAAATAAGTATGTTTGTAACTGATAAAGCTTTAATTACAAAAATGAGTAAAAGTGCAATTGATCATGCTATGAAAAATTTTACACTAAATACTATGCTTGATAAATATTTACAGGTTATTAAGGAAGTAATCAAATGAATATATTGAGAATAATTTATGATTGGCCTCCTCCATGGGACGGTCTTGCAGCGGCACCATATGAAATTACAAAAGCACAAATTAAGATTGGACATAATGTTACAGTGTTTTGCGGCAGGTGGCCCTTTGCGGGAAAGCTCGAAATACCAAAAGGATCAGTTGTTACTGCGTTTTGGCGGGAGCCGATTAATGGTACCTTATCTTTTACTACGTCAGTTATAGTTTTCTTTTATTATTTATGGTGGAGGTTTAAAAACAAGCCGGATGTTATTCATGCCCACGGACATTTTGCAATTTGGATTTATTTATACCGCTTAATCATAAAAAAAGTGTTTAAATGGACTTCAGAGGCCAATATACCTATGGTAGTGCATTTTCATAACACAATTAGTGGTAGACAAAATGCTTTAGAGACTAAAGGTGTAAATATTAAATTAATTTCAAAATATATTACATACCCATTATGGCGATTGTCAGATAAATGGTCAATTTTGTGTGCAGATGCGTGTATTTTTGTTGGGCGAGAAAACATTGATGATGCTGTAAAGTATTATAATGCTGACCCAAAAAAATGCTTTCTTGTAGAAACTGGCGTAAATACAGATTTATTTATTCCAGTTGGTATAGAAGAAAAGTATAAAACCAGAAAAGAGTTAAGTGTTGATGATCACGATAAAATTATTTTGAATCATGGTGCTATGGTAGAACGAAAGAATATTCATTTATTGGTAGAGGCATTAACATATTTACCACCGCATTATAAACTCTTTTTAGTAGGTCCGTTTATTGATAGTACGTATAAAGATAAAATAAATAATCTTATAGCTACATATAACCTTAAAGCGAGAATATTAATTACTGGTTACACACCATATCCAGAAGTCCCAGTAGCATATCAGGCATCAAATATTTTTGTATTGCCGTCGTCTTTTGAGGGTTTGCCTAAGGTTGTTATGCAAGGATTATCTTGTAATGTTCCATGCTTGGTATCTGGTTTTAAAGTCGAAGAGAATATTCAGGGTTTATTTTATTTAGACGAGTTAGATGCCAAAATTATTGCAAAGAGAATACAAGAAATTGTTGAATCTAATGTACAAGTAGATTTACAAATAATTTCTACAAAATATTCGTGGGTTGCTAAGGCAAAACAAATAAATGAGATATATGAAAACATTATTAAGAAATAAGCCGTTAACTTTAATTTTTATAGTATTTTTTTTAACTCATTTGCTACTTTTAAACATCAATGCCGCAGAGTGGGGGGATAGTTACAGAATTTTAAGAGCCTCTCAGTTTATTAAAGATTTTCAATATCCAACTGATGAAAAAAGACCACCCTTGTTTTCTTTATTTTTAGCCTTACAACCTGTAAATATAGACCCTGTTATTTTTGGGCGCATCTTTATGTTTATAATAAGCGCGTTATCGTTTTTTATATTTTATAAAATACTTGCCAATGTTTTTAATGACAAAAAGAAAATAATAGTTGCGTTGCTACTATTTACATTTAATCCAGTGTATCTATACTGGTCGCTGCGAATAATGGCAGATACTTTCTTCCTATTGTTTGTGCTACTTACCACAAATATATACATTGACAGTGTAAATAAAAAAGCTTTTTCTACAGTCAACACTGTATCTTTAGGGGTTTTATCTGGTTTGGCTATTTTAACTAGATTTGAGGGCTATATATTATTTGTATCCTTACTTATAGGAATTTTACTGTTTAATAGTGACTTTTCATTTAAATTATTATGTTCGCTTAAAAAGACTTATGCTTTGGTGTACGGGGGATTAGCAAAAAATAAACTACCTTTAGCAATATATACACTAAGTACGATTATTGTCTTAATACCTTACTGGTTATACAGAAGCCCTCTAAGTTCTAGTTATTTTGAAGAACCTGCAAGAAGAGTATATGATCTTAACACGCTACTAATATACTTGAGTTCTGTTACCTTTCTTTTTGGTTTTATAATAGCTATATATTTTTTGATAAAAAGTAAAAATTTTATTTTGCATTTTGTACAAAAGTATATTGCGCTTTTAGTCTTTATAGCTATTGAGCTTTTTTTAGTATTAGCATGGCCTGCAGCTGTACCAAGATTATTTATACCTGTTATCCCATTTTTATTAATCTTTATATCGCATGGAATAGTAGAATTTTTTGAGACAAAAACTAACTCAAAGCAAACCTTGCAAATAGTATTTTACACATTTGGCCTAATACTATTTTACGCATTTATACAATACCAGTACAGGCTACAGTTTTTGATATTAATAAAGCCAATATTGGTTTTAGTTCTTATATTAAATTTGTTCAGTGTGTACTTTTTGTATACAAGAAAACTAGCCTATTATGTTAGTATAATGACTTTATCTTGTGTTTTATGGGCAGGCGCTACCATTTGGATTCATAAAGATATTTTTAAAGTAGTTAAAGAGGCTAATGAGTACATTGTAAATAACTTAACAGGTGCGGTAGGGTATAACGATGTAAGTAGTGTATCAGATTGGTATTTAAACCAGGCTCTTATCAACCCTAACGTATCTGGTTTTTATTATGATTTGATTGTTAAAGAGAATAAAACAAAAGAAAACATACAAAAGAAAAACCTAGATTACATACTGGTTACTAATGAACACAATACTGATTTAACAATAGATGTTTCACTTTATCCATATTTGGTACAAGTATACGAATACAGCAACATGATTAATGGAAAGTTATTTTTTACCAAAATATTTCGTGTTGACTTGTAGTTATAGCCTTTTTTAGTTATTATTACACTTATGAAATTATCAATAGTAATACCTGTATGGAAAGAAAAAGACACTATTAAAACAATATTAGATTTAGTAAAACAAGCAAATATAGGACCAAATGAAAAAGAAATAATTATAGTAGATGATTATTCTACAGACGGTACGCGAGAAATTTTAAAAGAAATAGAAAATAATGACCCAACTATTAAAATTTTTTATAAGTCACAAAATGGAGGTAAAGGATCTGCAATAAGAGAGGGTTTCAAACATACAACTGGTGACTATGTAATTGTTCAAGATGCTGATTTAGAATACGATCCATCGGATATAATTAAACTTATACGTGGGCTTGATGAACTTGGTGCCGATGTGGTGTATGGTTCTAGATTTTCAGGTGTATACGAAGATATGTCCAATTTGCATTATTTTGGTAATAAACTTGTAACTATACTAACTAGCATATTATTTGGGGTTTTGCTCACCGATATGGAGACTTGCTATAAACTTTTACCTGGAGATTTTGCAAGAAAAGTAGAAATTAAGTCTCAACGATTTAATTTTGAACCAGAGATTACTGCAAAAGCCATAAAAGCAGGCTTAAAAATTAAAGAAGTGCCCATAAATTATAAAGGAAGAAAACACAGTGAAGGTAAAAAATTGCATTGGACAGACGGATTTTCAGCTGTTTTAACCTTGATAAAATATAGATTTGTAAATTAACATATGAAAAAAATTAAAAATCACTTACCACTTATTGCTTTGTTCTTATTTGCTCTTGGTATTTTTGTACTTACCCTAAGGATTAATATATTTAGATATAACAATTTTGATTTTGGAAAATTTGACCTTGGAAATATGAATCAAATGATTTGGAATACGCTTCACGGCAGGCCATTATATTTAACCGATTATTTTGGAGCTAATGTTCCTAGATGGGCTATGAGTCATGTTGACCCCATATTACTGGTTTTTGTGCCAATATTTGCGGTGTACCAACATCCTTTAACTATTGTTGTTGCTCAAATATTATTAGTACTTAGTAGTGCTTTTATTATATATAAAATTGCTATTTTAAAATTTAAATCGCCTTTGACTGCCGCAAGCTTTGGTTTTGCTTTTTTGTTTTATCCGGCAGTTGGGTTTTTAAATGCTTGGACGGGGTTTCATGGAGTAACTGCTGTTATACCTTTTTTTCTTTTAGCTTTTTATCTTTTTGAAAAAATGCACCTAACAAATACTTTTACTAAAAAAAACATAAGTGTTTTTTATCTTTTTTTAATCTTGACAATGATGGGCAAGGAGCAGTTGCCGTTATACATTGTTATGTTTGGTGTTTTAATTTTATTTTTTAGATCAAATCTTTCGTATGAGAGCATTAAAAATCTTGGAATAACAACCTATTTTAAAACTAGTTACTTCACCAATGTAAGAACTAAATTGGGTATATCAATGATTGGCATTGGTTTAGTTTGGTTTATCACCGCGTTTTTTATTATTATTCCTGCGTATGCTCACTATAGAGTAGAGGGATTTCAAAGATTTACGACGCTACTTGATATCGATGTAGATGACACAAGCAATGTTGCAAATGATAATTATTTTTTAAGTAGATATGAGTTGTTTGGAGACACCTATTCTGAAGTAATATTTGGTATTATTACAAACCCAAAAGATTTAGTTAAAGTAGTATTCGGAGGGGATAAACCTAAGAATCTAAAAGAAACTTTTTTGCCTGTTTCGTATATGCCTTTACTCTACCCACCATTATTTATACTTGCGTTCCCTGATTTGCTAATTAATTATGCCACTTCAGCAGGTGGTATAGGGACATCAGAAATATATAATCATCGAATTTCAATGATAATACCGATACTCTTTATATCAACAATATATGCTGTTTATATGCTATCTTCTATACTCTCAAATTTTTCTCAAAAACTTAAATTTAAAAATGTTGCTTTGATGTTTGCCCTACTTATACTTGCATCAAATATTTATACTTCGTTTACATTTAACAACCCAATATACCTATGGTTAACACAGGCTATAAAAAAGAGACTCCCTACACAAGTTTTTGCTAAAACAGCTTCAGAATTAGATTTGACAAATGAATTTACTATAGGGGAGCGATATAGATTGACGCCACTTGAAAATAAAGACAGGGAGTGTGCTTTGAAAGTAGTAAACACAATTCCAAAAGATGCGTCGGTTTCTGGACCAGATTATCTTGGTGCGCATCTTGGTGTTCGTGAAACATACGCAATATTTCCTGCATTGTATAATTCTGCAGATTATGTAATTGTCGATGTATTTTCTCAAAAAATACTTCGTATACTAGACTTAGATGTTACTTTAGTTCGTGATGTGGTTTCTGATTTACTAAAAGACTCAAACTACAATTTAACATTGGGGTGCGGAAATTTATTTGTGTTTAAAAATATTGGCGGACACTTAAAAGACCAAAAGTTACCGCTTCAGGAGAGATATAAGTATGAAGAAAAGGTCAATTTAGAGATATTTCAATCTTTGACAATTGTAGATTATGTTATTCCACAAGAGTTTATTAAGGGTAATATTGCAAATGTTGATCTTGTTTATGTAAAAAGAGAAGAAACTCGACTCGATGACTATGTGTTGTTTATGACATATGTTAATGATACAACTGGTGAAATATATCAACTTGCTAATTTACCATCATTTTCTTTAAATCAACCTGCTAATTGGGCACAAGGAAGGTATTATCTTGAAAAGTTAGAAGTGGTGATGCCCGAATTTTTAGAGAGTGGGAAATATCGTGTGTTTATTGGTATGAGTAATAATGTGAGAACAAGAAGTATATATTTAGGAGATACAATAATTAACTAATGAAGAATATCTTAAAATGGCAATTGATAAGCCTTTTTTCTCGAGGAGTTGCAGTTTTTGTTGGTATATTTCAAAGCTTTTTTATTGTCAGATTACTAACAGTTGGTGAATACGGTATTGTGCAGATTGCGGCAGCTGTTGGAGCCACATTTGGTATTTATCAGCATTTAGGTCTTGCTTCAGGAAGCACCAGAGAAATATCTGCTGCCAAAGACGATACTGAGGTTTTCAAAATATTTATCACATCTGTGCTAATTAGGTATTTAGTAACATTCCCAATTGCAATAGGGTTATTTTTTGGGGCAACATATATTGCATTAAACCAATATAATGAGCCAGCACTTATTGTACCAATAAAAATATATGCTGTTGTACTGATGTTTCAGGGTGTGCAAGGTATTCTAAACTCTGTTGTTTCAGGCACACAAAGGTTTAAAACACTCTTTACATATCAGGCAGTAATAGCATTTGTTAGTGCAGCATTATATATACCCCTTGTATATATGTATAAGGTAAATGGTTATTTTTACGCTATGTTTATACACAATGTTGTTGCAGCGTTTGCGCTTGCGTATCTTGCATTTAAGCCGTTGAAGATAAAATATGAACTACCATCTAAAGAAGAATTTAAGCTGATGTTAAAGCAATTACTATCTATAAGTCTAGCTGTATATTTTGTAAAAGTAATATTTACAATGTGGGAAAAATCAGGACCCTTAATTTTAGGTAGAGAAATTTCTCATGAAATGGTTGGTGTTTTTGCTTTTGCTTTGTTGTATTCTAAAAAATTGGTTCATATTTCTGACGCAATAACAGATGTAAATTTACCTGTTTTATCAGAAAAATTTGTACATAACTTTGAAGAGTTTAAAAAGCTTTTTTCAACAAATTTTAATAAAGTGTTTGTATTTATTCTATTACCTTCTTTTAGCGCGGTCTATTGGTCAAAAGAAGTTATACGCCTTGTAGTTGGTGATAATAGATATGATGGCGCTTTTCCTTTAATACTGCCTTTGGTATTTACGTTTGTTTTATATTCATTCATAAACATTTTAAAGTCTAGTATTTTTGTACCTGCAAAATATGTAAAAGAACTAGTCTTAGGATTTGTTCTTTTATTATTAGGTACAATAGGGTTTTATTTAACTTTAACCAGATTTTTTGATTATTCAAAAATAGGTTCAATGTCTCTCGGATTGCTTTTTGGTGTACTTATGAGTTTTATTTTTTTAATAATTGTGTCTCAAAAGAAATTAAAGTTTAAGTATATTACTCATGAACACACTATAATATTATTTCAAGTTTTAATAATAGCACTTGCAAATGACATCTCGAATATTTGGTTGAAAATATTAATATATGCTCTATTTACATTAATGTATCTTTGGGCGGTATATATAGCAAATTTTATAACTAAATCAGATATAGATGTACTGGTGCGTAGGTTCAGCACATTATCTAAAAGGCTAGCAAGATGAAGAACAATAAAAAAATATTTGTTAAAGTAGCAATAAGTATTGTTTTATTTGTTTTAATTTTTTCTAGGTTAGAAGTAAGCCAGGTTTATGCTAATTTTTCCTCATTTAATTATTGGTTTACGCCAGTAATTGTGCTTTTTTTAATTTTAAACTATGTTGTGTCATCTATTCGTTGGAAAAAGCTATTAATCTTTGAGGGATGTGAAAAAGTAAAAGTGTCGCTTCTTACATCGTTATATTTTATGGGTGCTTTTTTTAATAACTTTATGCCTACAAGCATTGGTGGCGATGTATTTAAAGTTGTTAGGCTTGGTAATATTATCAATAGTAAATCAAACGCTTTTTCTGCTACATTTATGGAAAGATTTACCGGAATGGTATCTTTAGTGTTAATTTCTTATCTTGGGTTAGCAAAAACACTAGACTTTTGGTTGTCATTACTTCCTCACAACGTTAGTTCAAATCAAGTGCTTGTACTATTATTTGAGTTTATATTGTTTTTTGGATTTTGGATTGTTGCTTTTGTTGCTTATATAGGTTTAAGGCTATTCTCAAAGAAACTACCTAAAGTAAAAAGTGTATATAACTCTTTAATGTTATACAAAGGTAAAAGTAATGTGCTCATATGGGCTTTTGTCACATCGTTTGTAGTTCAGTTACTTGGCATATTTACTCAATACTATATTTTTTCTGCGTTAGGGATCTCTTTGCCTTTTTTTTATTCTCTTTTTATTTTTCCAGTTATTACACTTGCAAGCTTTTTTATCCCTTCTTTAAATGGTGTTGGTGTGCAAGATACGCTATATGTTCAGCTTTTTGCAATTGTTGGAATCCCAGCAGAGGTATCTATAAGTGCGTCAATCATATATCATTTATTTAGATTGGGGATTTCCCTAATTGGCGGAGTACTGTATGCTATCGAAAAAGATAACAACTAATCTAATTCTTATCTTTGTTTTTATAATCGCGTTTTTTGTGGTTAGGATTTCTGGAATAGCTTATGATGCTATAAATCCAGATGGAGTGAATTGGCATTTTAGAGCAGAACAATTCATTGTTGGATTAAAAACTAAAAATCCCATAATAACCTACCAACACTATCATCCTGGTGTTACGTTAATGTGGATAGTAGGTTCAATAGTAGAAATTTTTAGACAAATTTACCCTACAGAGCGTGTATACAACCATATTAATTTTATGATGTTTCAATTTGTTTCTAAATTAGCTCTAGTTGTTGTGCAAGGAATATTAACCGCAATATTATTATTTGTGTTGTCCAAAATACTAAAGTTACTAAATGTTAAATATTATTTTTTAATAGCATTATTTTCTGTAAGTTTGTTTTCTTTAGAACCATTTTTTGTTGGTAATTCCAGATTAGTGCACTTGGACGTGCTTCTTTCGCTTTTTTTATTCATTGGGCTATGTTATTCGTATTTATATACACGTGAAACTAGGCTTATTAACATTATACTTTCCGCTTTCTTTTTAGCATTAGCCTTTTTGACAAAAAGTGTAGGTATTGTTGCTTTATTATATGTTTTATTAACTAACGCAGTAATATTATTGCGCAATTACAACTTTAAAAAAGCAGTCTGGAACAGTTCAGTTATGTTATTGGTTTATATTATTACATTGGTGGTATTTTTTCCAGCACTTTGGGTAGAATTTTTTGGAACTTTAATAAATATTTTTGACGAGGCAGAAAGAGTTGGTGGTAGAAAAGGACATGGTCAAATACTTCTTGGCGAATATACAAGAGACCCCGGAGTGTCTTTTTATATTTTGGTTATCTTAATGAAGATGTCCCCACTACTTATACTAGGTATGCTATTGAACGTATTTAGAGTATCAAAAGAATCTTTATTTAAGACAAAATATATATTGAGTAGTTTTAAAAACATTGTTTCGTATACAAATTTATCTTTTATAGCTTATTTAGCGGTATTTTATATTGGTTACATTGTATTAATGACGATACCCTCAAAGAAAATTGATAGGTATATGTTACCAATATATCCATTTTTTTCACTTATTGCTGTGTATGGTTATTATTTTGTATACTCTAAGCTTATTCAAAAACTTGGTGCTTGGGGGAAATATATATTTATATTAGTTTTATCATTACTTACTGCTGTATTTTTAGTTACTCCATTAGTTAAAATATTTCCATATTATTTTACATATACTAGCCCACTATTTGGTACTACTAAAAATGCAAACAATATAATTGCACAAAAATCATTTGGAGTAGGAATACCTGCATTAAAAGATTTTATATTAGAAAATTATGGTAATTACCCTTCGCTTGGTTTTATAGATACTAAACCAATGAGAATGATTTATATGAGTTCTCGAATTTTTGATATTCGTATTAGCGGTACAAGAAATTACGATTTAATTGTTTTAGGAATAAATGAAGAGTTTCCCGAAAATGTGGTATCTTCTGGTGCAAACTATATACTTGATAATGTTATAAAAATAAATGGATTAGATTATTGGAGGATATATGTTAAAACTTCAGGCACACAAGCTGAGTAAAGCAAATAAAACACTGTTTTTTCTAGTTGTAGTGAGTCTTATACTTAGAATAATTGGGGATCTACACTCATTTCCGTTAATATTGCACCCAGATGAACCAACAATAGTAAGAAGCGCGTTAGAAGTAAGGTTTTACAACAATCCAAAACATTTTGATTGGCCACATTTGTACATTTATCTAAATTATTTTTTATATATGGTATTTGCAAAAGTTAGAACGC
Organism: uncultured Candidatus Saccharibacteria bacterium; assembly: GCA_964532965.1. GTDB lineage: Bacteria > Patescibacteriota > WWE3 > UBA101185 > UBA10185 > CAZHJE01. The sequence continues at coordinate 17,535 of CAZHJE010000001.1, read as the reverse complement.
TTCTTGAGGCATTGAACTTAAAAGCAAGTCTAATAAACATGTTTCCTCTCATTTGGGATGATACTTTGATCTTTTATTATTTAACTAGGTTATTCTCTTCGCTTTTTGGTGCAATGACATTAATACCCATATACTATTCGGCTCAAAGACTTTTTAACGAGAAAGTGGCACTACTTTCTGCGATGACATTTACACTTTTACCATATCATATTTGGCATTCGCAATATTCATTGCCGGATGTGCCTATGGTATTTTTTTTGAGTTGTGCTTTATATTTTTCTGTACTTATTTTTAAAAATAACTCTATAAAAGCATATTTATTGGCTGGACTATTTACTGGTTTTGCGGCATCTACAAAATACAATGGCGGACTCATAGCTATAGGTGTAGCTTTTGCTCATTTTTGCTATGTATATAAAGCTAAAGAAAAATTGTTTGCATATGGGACTACACTAAAACCATTACTTGCTACCGTATTTGCTCTATTAGGTTTTTTAATAGGTACCCCTTTTGCTTTTTTTGATTATGTAACTTTTTCTAGAACAGATGGACCACAGGGCGCGTTTTGGCAATTCACAAATGTAGGAGAAGTACCTCTTGCAGCGCATATGTCTAAATTTTTTACACTGTTTTTTACAAAACTTGCTGATGATTTTGGATACACGGCTCTCTACACATATTTAATAGTACTCATTTTAGCTACACTCTTTTTATCGTTTTATTTTTTAAAAAGAAAGTTCTTTGATAGAGTTGTAAATGTGCATGAAATATATGCTTTGTTGTTATTGTTAGTTCCGTCGCTTTTCTTTTTTTATTATATTGCTGGGTTTGAAAAGAGTAGATCACATTATTATTTTATAACTTATCCATACGTTTCTATAATCAGTGGGTTTTTTTTGTACAAAGTAGCTGACTATTTAAAAAAGATAAATAACCAAAGATTATGGTATGTGTTTTTTGTGGCTTATTTTTTATTACCAATCTTGGCAATTGTGCAAAACACTTTGGAAAGATGGGGAGTAAACTAAAGTTTGTGCTATGAAAAAATATTTATCAAATTTTAAATATGAGGTTGGTGTTTTTGTGGTATTTGTTTTGTTACGTCTTCCCTATTTGGGTCACGACATATTTAATACAGATGTGTGGAAGTGGAAATCCCGTATATTCAACTTTAGCAATGGCATTTTCAATCTAGATTTTGTACAGACTCTTCAACGATACCACCCAGGTGTTACGTTAATGTGGTTAGGTACGATTGGTGTGAAATTGAATAGTTTTTATTACAAAGTCTTACTTGGTATTACACCTCCTGATAATGATATAACCACTGTATTTACACTTCATTTTTTTCAAAAATTAGTGATTGTTATGTTTTTAGCTCTTGCAACAAGCGGAATTTTTTTTGCACTAAAAAAAATAATATCTATAAAATTTGCTTTAGTGTTTTCATTTATATTATTGCTGGAACCGTTTTATTTAGCTTTAACTAGAGTAATACATCTTGAGGGCCTTCTTTCTACATTGATGTTAGGATCATTTGTTTGGGGATACTACTACGTTAGTATTTCAAAAACTAAAAAAACACTAATAGTTTTTGCACTTTATACAACTTTAGCAATACTTACCAAAACTTCTGCATTAATGCTTTTGCCGTTTATAGGTCTTATGTTTTTCTTATATACAAAGAATCTTAAAGAAAGTGTTAAAAACTATCTATTTTGGTTATTGTTTGTAGTTTTTTTTATGTTACTACTATGGCCTGCCTTATGGGTTAATCCTGTATTAGTGTTTCAAACGCTTTATCGGGGGGTATTTGACACAGGTATAGAAGAAGGGCACATTCAGTTATATTTTGGTAATTTGGTCGAAAATCCTGGGTTGACTTTTTATCCAGTAGTTTTATTGGCTAGATCGTCTTTATATATAGTAGTTGGTGCTTTAGGCTATTTGGTTTATGCCAAAAGAAATATAGATGAAAAAAGAAAAAGATTTGCTTTTTATACATTTTTGTACGCAGCTACCTACTTTATAGAAATGAGTATTCCATCAAAAAAATTAGATAGGTATATTTTACCGTCATTAATTTCGTTAATTTTAATTTCTGCAATGTTTTTTGAATATGCATTAATTAAATTTAAAAAGAGTATTTTACTGGTTTTATTTATTTTTCCAGCGCTTATTACATACTTTTATCTAAATTTCGACTATTTATCATATTACTCTCCACTCGTTGGGGGCTTGAAGAACGGCATATATATAATTGAACCAAAATGGAGTATCGGCCAAAAGCAAATACAAGCGTATTTTAAAGATGTGTTAGCTTCAGGAGAATATGCAACATTTACTAAAGACGAGTCTTTAGATGCACTAATAAATACATCAATACTTAGCACAAAACTGGTAGTTGGCTTTCCTGAAAAGTATTACACTCAGTTTCATCCGTTTATTAGACAAATCGGGGGGTGGGCTACTATAAAAGATATTACAGCTCAAGCAAAATACACTGCATATTTTGTTTATCCTGTATGGGAAGATGATTCAGACAAAGAAGATAGATTTAAAATAGATTATGTTGGTAGTATATATGAGAGAAACATAAAGTTATACAATGTGTATAAGAGGGTAGATGATTAAAAAAACATTAGCATTAAAAGATAATCAAATATTAGTTGGTACTGTAATTGTATCATTGGGTAGTTTTATTGGTAGTTTCTTTTCATATCTTCTTCAAGTATATCTTGGGAGAACACTCAGCGTTTCTGATTACGGAACATTTAATGCCCTTTTATCTTTGATGATAATTTTAGGAATACCAACAACAGCCGTAACTACGTCGTTGATCAAATATGTAGCCAAATTAGAGGTACAAAACAGGTTTGATATTTTGACACATTTGTTTAATAAACTTAGTGCTTATGCATTACTCTTTGGGATATTACTATTTTGTATGGTTGTGAGTTTTAGTAAAGTTATTGGTAATTATTTAAATATTACTGATATGTATGCGATATATGCTTTTGGTATTTCGTTAGGCGTGTCACTTCTTTCAATTACACCGTACTCATACTTGCAAGGACTTTTAAGATTTAAGGCCTTTGCATTTTCTACCGTTGTTGGTAGCTTTTTAAGACTAATTCTACCAATTATGTTGCTAACATTTGTGAGTATTGGAATTTCTGGAGTGTTTTTAGGCATGGCAATGGCAGTAATATTAGGTTTTGTAGTATCTTTATTTTTATTAAAGAAAAACTTTACCTCATACAACAAACAGACTATAGATGTGAAAACCCAAGTAAAAATGATTGTTAAATTTAGCATTACAACCACTTTGGTTACAGTTGGTTTAAACTTATTAAATAATGTAGATGTCCTTTTAGTAAAACATTATTTTGATGCAGATACTGCTGGAATATATTCTAGTATTGTTACTGTCGGGAAGGTATTTTTATTTGGGGCAAGCACCGTAACACTGGTGATGTATCCTCAAATATCGCAACTATATGCTGCAAATAAAGAGTATCTAGCCAGATTTAAGCAGTTTGTTACATTTCAAATTATACTCGTAGCACTTGGTATCATTTGTTTTTATATGTTTTCACCGCTAATTATTAGCGTGTTATTTGGAGATAAGTTTATAAGCGCAGCCGAGTATCTTCCAAAATTTGCAGTGTTTGTTGGACTTTATATTTTAATATATTTTATGACTATGTATTTTTTGGCAATAAACAAGACTAAAGTATTTGTTTTACTTTTGCTTGGTGTGATAGCACAATTTATACTTTTATCTGCGTTTCATGATAGTGTAAATTCTGTAATTAATGTTAATATTCTAGTTAGTATGCTTTTATTTTTATCAACTTTACTATATTATTTTAAAGATGTTAGTGTCAATAATAGTTCCAACATATAGACAAGAAAAAACCATAAAACAAGATATTGAAAATATTTATAATACTATGTCTCACACTAGGTGGGATTTTGAAATTATTGTTGTAATCGATGGTTATTTAGATAAATCTCTTCAAGAGGCTAAAAAAGTAAAAAAAGATAATGTTATTGTTATTGGTTATGAAACAAATCGTGGAAAGGGATATGCAATAAGATATGGTATGGCACGAGCAAAAGGGGATCACATAGCATTCATTGATGCTGGCATGGATATTAATCCCAACGGTATTTCTATGATACTTGAACACATGGAATGGTACGATGCCGATATAATTATTGGTAGTAAAAAACACCCCGCCTCAATATTAAATTACCCGTTTTCAAGAAGACTTTATCTTTTCGGTTATTATATGCTTGTAAAGATTTTATTTGGGCTTAAGGTTAAAGATACACAAACAGGGTTAAAAGTATTTAAACGAAAAGTGTTAGAAGCTGTATTACCGAGACTTATTGTTAAAAGATTTGCATTTGATATAGAAGTACTTGCTGTAGCTAGATATCTTGGGTTTACTAAGATTTACGAGGCACCTGTTCAAATACATTGGGAATATGATAATACTAGTTTTAAGGGATTTCTTTTTTTAGATAGGCACATTAGATATATGCTGCTAGATACAATTGCAATATTTTATAGACTTAAAATACTTAACTATTATGCAGATGAAAATAAACGAAAATGGGTATACGATAAAGAGCTACAAATGAGAGTAAATACGGGAAAATAATATGGAATACTTTTTTAGTATTATAATTCCAGTACGTTCCATAAATACATATTTAAAAGAAAATATTTCATATTTAAAACAATTAAACTATCCTTTTTTTGAGGTAATAATTTTAACCGATGATGAGCAAGTGTATGATTTTGAAAATGACACTAGATTTAGACTTTTTGCTGTAGGTTCAAAAGGACCAGGAGAAAAAAGAAATATTGGTGTAGCAAAAGCTAAAGGAGATATTGTTGTATTTTTAGATGATGATGCCTATCCTACTACCCATTGGTTAAAAGAAGCTGCGGCTATTTTTAGCAGCGAAGATATATATGCACTAGGTGCTCCCGCAATTACACCTAAAGATGCAGGATTACTTGAAAAATGCTCTGGGTATGTACTCGAATCAATGCTTGCGAGCAACAGAGAGACTTATAGGCATATTCCGCAAAAAAAGCGCTACATTGTAGATTATCCTACAGTTAATTTATTTGTTAAAAAGGATGCATTTAATGCTGTTGGTGGGTTTATTACAGAATTTTGGCCAGGTGAGGATACTAAGTTATGTTTAGATTTGGTAAAAAAGCATAACAAGCCTTTTTTATATTCTCCTGAACCTATTGTTTATCATCACAGACGAAACTTGTTTAAACCGCATTTAAAGCAAATTTCAAGATATGGTAGGCATCGGGGGCAATTTGCAAGAATATTTCCAGAAACATCAAGATTGCCTTATTATTTTGTCCCATCGATATTTGTACTAGGTTTATCTTTAGGTGCGTTTTCTGTATTTGTATCATTAGTACTGTTTTTATTGTATTTGAGCATTTTATCTTTTTATGCTGTACTTTTAGTAAGTGAATCTATTTGGGCTGTTGTGAAATCAAAAGATATAAAAGTGTTTCCATTGGTATTGTCTGGTATATTTTTAACACATGTTGTATATGGGGTAAATTTTATTATTGGCTTTTTAAAAAAACCCGAGTTAGAATTAAGAAGTATCGATAAAAAAACAGGTAATTATTTAGGAGGTTAATATGGCAAAGAACGGACAAGATGAGTTTACATCAAATCCACAATCAAAAGTTAGAATAAAAGTTATAAATAATTTATGTATAAGTGCAAGTACGTGTATTATTAAAGCACCAAATACCTTTGATTTAGATGACGATGGAATAGCGTATGTTAAAGAAGGCGATTGGGATGATGCTGTAACAATTATTGAGGGTGCGAAATCGTGCCCAACAACTGCAATTATAATAGAAGATTTAAATGGTAATCAATTATATCCAGAAAAGAAAGAATAACTATGGAGAGATCTACTTTTTTGCTTACAGTAAATGAAGAGATATTAAAGACTACAAAAACACTCAATTTAACTTCGGTGTTTTTAAACGAAAAATTTGTAACACATGCCAATATAGCTTTAATAAAAGAGATATTAGGGAAAGACGTTAAGATATATGTTGAAATAACTATATTTGCAGGAAATGATTTACTTAAAAAGTATCCAGATGCTGTACCTGTCGATTCTTCGGGCAAAGATACACACAGAGATTGGTATTATGTCGTATGTCCGACACATGAGGGTGTTAGAAAAGAAAAATTAGCAAAAATACAAGAGTTAGCTAAAGAAGATATTGATGGTATGTTTTTAAATTTTATTAGATATCCAACAAAGTGGGATGAACCAGAGCCATATATACTAGACACTTGCTATTGTTCGAGATGTTTAAGATTATTTGAAAATTATATTGGTGAACCTATAGAAGGAGTTGGCGGAGAAGGTACACAGTTAGAAAACACTGCACTTCATATTGATGGGAGCTATTATCATGAGTGGCTCGAATTTAAAACAAATACTATTACTTCATTTGTGTCCGACGTAAAAGATGTGGTTAAACATGACAATAAAATTGTGTTAGGGTTACTTGCTATTCCTTGGGACGATTCAGAATATGGTTCTGCAATTAAAAGAATACTTGGCCAAGATTTTTTGAAGCTTAGTAATTATGTTGATATATTTTGTCCGATGCTTTATCACAAAATGTGCGGCAAAGATGTTTCATGGATTAAAGATAAAGTCGATTATTTTTGGCAAGTAGGTAAGCCATTTTTACCACTTATTCAAACAGAGTCAAAACCAGAAGAACTATCACTAGATGACTTTAAACAAGCATTAGA
>CAZHJE010000001.1:0-10593 GCA_964532965.1 uncultured Candidatus Saccharibacteria bacterium | reverse complement strand
ATGTGTTTTTTTATATCTAGTTTGAAAATTATTAATTAAATTTTTATATGGCGAGCTTGTTATATTTAATCCTTGTGGTGCTTTTCTATTTTTGGAGAAATCGGTTTTAAATGATCCAGGTTCTACTAAATATACTTTAATATTAAAGCTAGATAACTCAAATCTCATGCCTTCCGTCAATGTTTCTAAAGCAAATTTAGACGATGAGTATATGCTAAACAAAGGAAAAGGCACTAATCCATTTATTGAACTAATATTAATTATTGTTCCGTTTTTACACTCTCTCATTATTGGCACAGCACTTTTATACATTCTAAGTACTCCTAAGATGTTTGTTTCATATTGCTCTTTTATTTCTTGTATAGAAAATTCTTCAATTGGGCCTAGTGTTCCGTAGCCCGCATTGTTAATTAATACATCAATACCTTTAGCATTTAGCTCATTTAATACTTTATCAATGCTTTCTTGCTTAGTAACATCAAGAGCATAAAAATGCATCTTTAAGTTATTTTCTTTGGTAAGTTTTTTTAACTCTTGAATACCTTTAGAGTCTAAATTTCTTGCAGTTGCATATACTGTGTGACCTTTTAAAGCACAAACTTTTGCAGTTTCATACCCTATCCCAGAAGAGCAGCCGGTTATTAATATGCTTTTGAGTGTTTTCATGTATATATATATTATCAGACATTGCCCTTATCTATACAACGATTATCATGTACAATATTGACACCTATAGTCATGTTTGGTATTGTTTAATCATGAATAGTAACAAGGTATACATGAAAGCATATACACCAACAGAGGTGGCAGAAATGCTTCAAATAAGCAAAAATACAGTGTATGAGTTAATAAAACGTGGCGAAATACTTGCAAAAAGGGTAGGCACAGTCTATAGAATACCTCCTAGAGCACTTTCCTTTATATTCACAGGATTAGACGATGATATTTATGAGGCAGAACAAAAAGATAAAAAAAATACTTCAAAGATAACATCTGCATTAAAGCAAGTTCGATCACAGGCTTATGCTAAGAAATAAGCTTTTTTTACCCAGTGTCTTTTTAGATACTGATGTTTTAATTTCGTCTATTTTATCTACACAAGGCGCGGCTCATTATGTAATTTATAAACTTAATGTAAAAAAACATATAACGCAGTATTCGCTAGCGGAAATTGAGGAGGTTTCAGGAAGACTAGCGATTTCTCCAAAAAAGCTACTTGATACAATAGCAAATAATTTTAAGACAAAAACACTTAACGAGACATATCAGAAATGTAAAGAGTTATATAGTAACTATGTTGCAGATGTTAATGATAGCCATATAGTAGCAGGCGCTGTTGTTTCTGATGTGCAATATTTACTCACCTATAATAAAAAGCACTTTCGGTCTAGTGAATTACTTAGAGATTTTAATATCATTATTATGACCCCAGGAGAGTTCATGCAGTTTATGCGCATGAAATATAATATTTAGTTTGACTCAAACATGTATATACGATAGTCTATATGTTGTAATATAATTTATATATGGCTGGTAAAAACAATAAATTTAAAATAGCAGTAGGTTATCCTCCAATAGAAACAGATAAGGGCGTACCTTTATTGTCTCAAAATAGACAATTCCAATTTTTTAACGCAAAAACATATATTTATCCAATGGTTCCTGCGTATGCGGCATCACAGGCTAAAGCAAACGGGTATGATGTTGTATGGTTAGATGGTATTGCAGAAGAATGGAGTTATGACCAATGGGTGTCAGAACTCGAAAAAGAACAGCCCGATATGCTCATGGTAGAAACTAAGGCACCGGTAGTTAAACAGCATTGGGAGATAATAGCTGATTTAAAAAAGAAATTCCCTGAGTTAATACTTGTTTGGGTAGGCGATCATGTTACTTGGAATCCAAAAGAAACAATGATGAATTCAAATGTTGACTATCTTATTACAGGTGGTGATTATGACTTTATGTTAACCGATCTTGCTAATGCAATAACAAAAGGGGAAGTGTTAGTTGGAGGTATTTGGGGAAGATCCGGTGATAAAAGAGTTAAGTTGTCTGATTTTATTAAATATGAAGATAATGACATAACTGGTGATAAAGAGGCCTTTTGGTTATCTGGTCCGTTAAAACAAACACATAACCTAGATGAATTGCCGTTTGTAGATAGAGATTTAACTAAATGGAAACTTTATGCATATGCTAATGGGAATTATAAATATACTCCTGCTACATATATGTATTCTGGTAAAGACTGTTGGTGGAACAGATGTACGTTTTGTGTTTGGGACCACACAATAAACCCAATGGGCACTTATAGAAGATTTTCTCCTGAAAGATTATTTGCTGAGGTTAAACATGTTGTTGATAATTATGGCGTTAGAGAAATATTTGATGACGCAGGAACGCTATTTGTGGGACCTCCGCTTAAAAAGTTTTGTAATTTACTAATTGAATCTGGGTATAACAAAAAAGTAGTAATGGGGTGTAATATGCGGCTTAATGCTTTGACTCAAGAATACTACGATTTAATGGGTAAGGCTAATTTTAGATTTATACTGTATGGTATGGAGTCAGGTAACCAATACACACTTGATAAACTTGATAAAGGGCTTAAAGTGCACCAAATAGAAGAAGGTGTACGTATGGCTAAAAAAGCTGGGCTTGAACCACATTTAACAATAATGCTTGGTTACCCATGGGAAACAGAAGAAATGGCGCAAAATACAATTGCAGTTGCAAAAAGAATGTTCAAAAAAGGCTATGTAGACACAATGCAAGCAACAATAGTAATACCTTATCCAGGTACTCCTTTATATAAAGAATGTATACAAAACGATTGGTTACTGGTTAATCCCAATGACTATGAAGAGTTTGATATGCGGGGTCCTGTTATGAAAATACCGTTTGAGCATGAAAGACTTATGGAGTTAACACAAGAACTATATTCAAGCTTTTTCACGCCACAATACATAGTCAGAAAGCTTTTATCTGTTAGAAATTATGATGACATTAAATTTTTAGTTTATAGCGCATGGAAAATATTCGGGCATTTACTTGATTTTGATAAAAAACAAACAAGTGTTAACTTTTTATCCCCATCGTTTTGGATAAATGCTGTAAAAAGTATGTTCACACATGTTGTTACTAAAAAGCAAGATAAATTGGCAGAAGAGTCACTAAAAGAGAGTGCAAGAGTTGAGCAAGAAGCAAAGATGAATGTTAAGGTCTGATAATATAGGCATGTGTTAAAATAAACATCAACATATGAGGGATAGCTTACCTACAGTTTCCATAATTATAGCAACATTAAACGCAGAGAAAGTACTTGATGCGTGTTTACATTCGATTTCAGTTCAAGACTATCCAAAAGATAAAGTAGAAGTAATAATTGGCGATGGTGGGTCTACAGACAATACAAGAACGGTTGCTAAGAAATATAAAGCAAAGATTATTGATAATCCGCTGAAAACGGCTGAATCTGGAAAAGCAGCTGCCTTAAAATTTGTGACTGGTGATTTTATTGCGCTTATTGATTCTGACAATATTTTACCTACGAATACTTGGTTACAAGAAATGCTTGTTCCTCTTGTTAACCACTCCGATGTTATTGGAAGTGAGCCTTGGAAATATACATATAGAAAACAAGACGGTTTTATTGCGCGATATTGTGCTTTAATTGGTATGAATGATCCTTTAGTTCATTTTTTAGGAAATTACGATAGAGTAAATTTATTAACTGGCAAATGGACTGAAGTTCCACATGAAGAAAAAGAATGTGGTAACTATCTATTAGTGACATTTTCTTCTTCGGGAGTACCAACAATTGGTGCAAATGGCACTGTATTTAGATCTGATTTTCTAAAACAAAATGTGTCAGGAGATTATTTATTTGACATTGATATTATCGCAAAAGAATTAAAAACTAAAGGGAGCGTTAAATTCATTAAAATTAAAAATGGGATAATACATACATTTTGTGAAAGTAGTATATCTAAGTTTATTAGAAAACAAAAAAGAAGAATAAATGATTATATTTATCATAAGTCTCTGGGTACAAGAGAATATGCCTGGGAGGATAAAAATATAGGTGGTACAAAAAAGCTTGGGTTAATTAAGTTTAGTTTTTATTGCCTAACAATTATTCCACTTTTTATGCAAGCGATTAAAGGATATTCTAAAAGGAAAGATATTGCGTGGTTTTTTCATCCCATCGCATGTGAAATTACTTTTTTTGTTTATTTATCGGGAACAATTAAGTCGATATTTTATAAAAGCGAGTCTGATAGGTCTACTTGGAGACAGTGAATAAGGTGTATTTTTTGAGCGGTACATTTTAATATAGCTTTTCGTGCAAATTTTTTATATACTCTAAAAAGTGCGAGAATTATTTTTTAGTATTTTAATACCAACATATAAGGGTGCTGACATTATTACACCTACTCTTAAGAGTATTCTAAATCAAAGTTTTAAAAATTATGAAATAATAATTAGCGAGGATGCTTCTGGTGACGATATAGAGAGAGTAATTAACAATTTTAACGATTCTAGAATAAGATTTTTTAGAAATGTGAAAAATCTTGGGTATTCAAAAAACCTTGAATTATTAAGACAACGTGCTACAGGAGATGTTATCTTTCTTATGGGGCAGGATGATGTTTTATCGCTCAATGCTTTACAACAAACACACGATGTTTTTTTAGCAGATCCTGACATAGGGGCTGTAACAAGGCCGTATTTTTGGTTTCATGATGAGATTACGAAACCTGTTAGGGTGAAAAAGGGAATATCCTCAAGTTCAAATACAACGCTATCTATGAAAAGTGACAGAAAGGATATTGTTACAATGTTCAGTTCTCTTGATCAATTGTCTGGTTTGGCATACAGAAGGGAGTTTATGGACGTCCCGTTTCATGAAGACATATTCCCATGTCATGTATATCCTTTTGCTTCAATATTTAAAAACCACAAGATTGTGTTTTTAAAAGATTACACCGTCGCTGTAAGAATAGGTACTAGTCAAACTAGATTTGTATCTTGGATTTACGATAAATCTCCATTACTTAGTTGGGTACAGCTATTTGAAAATGTTTTTAGCGAAAATGCATTTGAAGATTTTAAGCAGTTTATGATTCAAGAGTTTGTCGCTAAAAATTATGTTGGATTAATACAAATAAAAAATTACTCACGTTATAGTTACAAATACACACTTAGAGAAATATATTATCTAATAAAGTATCGAAAGAAGAACCTTATAAGCCCTGTTTTTTGGTTAGTTTCAATATTTGTTTTAATTATCCCATCAGCTCTGTTAATACGATTTGTGGTTTTGTTTAAAGAAAAGATTTACTCACAACTCTTAAAAGATATCAAATTCATATATAATATAGACTAGATTTTAGAAAATTGTTATATGAAATCTTTAATAAACACATTACATGAACGAAAAGTGCTCGGCAAAATTTTTCATACACTTGATTATTGTCTTCAAAATGAATTGAGTGATTGCATATCTGTTTTAGATCTTGGTTGTGGTCCAAACTCACCTATAAAAAATTGTAAAAATATTAAGTATAGTGTTGGAGTTGACGCGTTTGAGGAATATATAACACAGTCCAAACAAAAAGAAATACACACAGAATATATTCAAAATACCATCGAAAATCTGGTATTCGAGGATAAATCTTTTGATGCTGTAATTATGATTGACGTTTTAGAACATCTTACCCCAGAAGTAGGAAAAGAAGTAATAGAAAAGGCAAAACACTGGGCAAGAAATAAAGTAATAATAAATTCCCCAAATGGGTTCATACATCAGGCAGAACTTGATAATAATCCGTACCAAAAACATTTGTCTGGATGGACTGTAAAAGAGTTAAGACAATTTGGTTTCAAGATAAGAGGATTGGCAGGGTTACGTTCATTACGAAAAGGAAAAGATTATGAGGATGGTATGGACGACGATTTGACAGTATCTATTAGATATAAGCCAAAACTTTTGTGGTTTGCACTTGCAACAGTTTCGCAACTATTTACTTATAACTTTCCGCAATATGCTTTTGAGTTGTTTTGTGTTCATAAGGTCACAGATGCTTGATTTATCTATCATTATAACTACACGAAATAGATATAATATGCTTTTAAATTGCTTGGATTCTATAGATAAACTCGATCTTTTTAATATCACATGTGAACTGATTATTGTAGATGATGCCTCAGATGATGAAACAAAGAATTTATCGCTAAAAAGATTTAAAAACAACAAATTTACAGATATACAGATTATTCACACTGAAAGTAGGATTATGATGACTGGTGCTAGAAATGCAGGGATAAATATTGCGAAAGGTAAATATTTGTTGTTTGTTGATGATGACAACCAGTTAGAAAAAAGCATGGTGAAAAAGCTAATTAATTTTGCAAAGACTAATGCAAATTATGGCATATTGGGACCAACTATTTGCTTACTCCATAATAAAAAGCGGTACTTTATTGGGCAAAAGATAAATTTATACACATCAAAAACCACACATGTTGATTTTGATTATTCTGGTGAGGTTTATGATAGTGATGGCATACCAAACTTGTTTATGGTTAAAAAGGAGGTCTTTGATAGCTGTGGAGGATTTAACGAGGAGTTTTTACAAACGTATTCTGAGCCTGAGTTATATTATAGAGCAAAAAAGAAAGGTTATAGTTGTGGAGTAGTTCTTGACGCAATTACTTACCATGACGTTGTACTAGAAAAGCAGTTTACCCCTAGAAATTTAGGTGGTATGTTTAGGCAAAAGGCCTATTGTTTAATGAGAAATAGGTCGTTAATAGTATTTATGTATGGCCATGTGTTTCATAAAATTGTTTATCTGTTTGGGTTTTCTTGGATTTGGCCCTTGGTGTATTCGTTACTTGTCTTGCGTGCTCGTAGGTTCGATTTAATAAGATTATACTGGTTAGGTTATATAGATGGTCTAATGTACTTATTTAAAAAAAGAATAATTTGTTCTTTTGTATTGGATTAACGTATGAGTTTAAATAAAATTGTAAATATGTATCTAGATTCTTGGCTCGGGTCACTTATAAACCCTATAGGGTATAGTTTACATAAGTTTGCAAAAGATTTAGCAAAAAAAATGAGGCAAGAGCAGTCTGTACTTGATGTTGGTGCAGGTACGTGCCCTTACAAAAAATATTTTAAACATTGTAAGTATACTTCGCAAGATTTTTGTGCAGAAAACTATGGTTTGAATTACTCGCATATAGATATTAAATCAGAAATATATAACATTCCTGTAGAGGATAATTCTTTTGACTACGTGTTATGTACACAGGTTTTAGAGCATTTGTATCGGCCAGACGTAGCGTTAACGGAATTGTACCGCATACTTAAGAAGGGCGGTGAATTGTGGCTTACGTGTCCTGGATTTTGGGAAGAACATGATGTGCCGAACGATTTCTTTAGATACACTAGGTATTCGCTCGAACGATTAGGCAAGGATGTCGGGTTTGAAGTAATGTATATAGTTCCTCAATGTGGAAGATTTGTAACCTTTGGTAAGGTGTTAAAAGATTTAATTCCAGGAATGACTAAATCTACGAAAATCTACATACTGCTATTTTTAGTGCAATTGCCTGTTGTGTTTCCTGTTCTTTTGCTAATGAGGTTATTGGACACATTTGATACAAGAAGGGAGTTAACTTTAAATTATGAAGCAGTATTTAAAAAAATATAGTTTACTATTAGTATTATTGGGCGTTCTTATTTATCTTATATACTATTTATCTGCATTTGGAATAATTGCGCATTCAGACAGCTACCATGGATATAATGCATATTTTAACTTTAATAGGTATTTCTTTTCTTGGGATAATATCGACAACGGGGGAAAAGATATGTCATTTAGACCAACATTGTTTACTATGGCATTTGCCTCTTTTCTTAATTTTATAAATTTATCTTTAGCAAGTGCTGGCCTAATATTTGTCTTATTTCTGTTTATCTGGTTTTTTTCATACAAAATTGTTACTTATATCGTACCTATCCCAAAGAATAAATATAGTTTACACTTTATTGTAATTTTATTGTGTTCAATGTCTATTTTACTCCCCGACTACAAGGCATATTTGTCGGAATCAAGCACGATATTTTGGGGATTAATGTTTTCAACTATTACTTTTTATTATTATCTAAAGGCAATTTATGAACGGAACCTACTGTATATTGTTATTGCTGCCATATTTTTACAGTGTGCGTTTATCGACGTCTCGGCAGTCTTATTATTTGTATTTTATTCTGGATTATTTACTTTCAGTTATTTTGCATATTTACTTTTAGACGGAAAAATACGAAGTGTTTTGAGTCTCATAAAATTATTGATTTTTTTTGTTATTTTAAATATTGGCCTTAATGCCTATTGGATACTGTTATCTGTTAATTTGACCCTTACTAGCACTTCTCAATTAAACACATTTTTATCCAGTTCGGGAACTACCGATAGTATTCTGTCCTTTACAAGTAGTCTTAATGCATTGGGTTATAACATTTTACTTGGTAGAGAGAATCTTTTTATTAATAAATACTACCCATCATATTTGCTAATTATTGAGATAATATTTATGTTAAGTTTTATTTTTTCATGCTTTGTAAGTGTCCTTTTTTTTAAACGCGCGCCAAAAAATTCAAAAAAATCTTTGCTATATCCCTTATATTTGTTGTTGTTAGTAATGTTACTGTTATCTTTTGGGCCTTCTGATATTTTTGGGGTATTTAATTTTTTTTGGGAACATTTGCCTGGCTTTAAAGTTTTTAGAAATTTCTTTAAGTTTCACAGAGTACTTTCTTTGTTGTATCCTATTTTTGCAACACTCTTGCTCGCGTCTTTCTACGATAGTCTCAGACCAACTTTAAAAAAAGTCATACTAATACTTAGTATTCTATTATTTATTGTTAGACTGTATCCTTTTATTTACGGGTTCAGGGTTTATGCACCATTCCACATCCCAAACGCATACTTCGAATTTGCAGAGTATGGAAAATCACTACCAAGGAATACCCATGTTATGTATTTGCCGGTAATTGCATGGCATCAAACGTTTTCTTGGTCTAACCCTTTATATGATATGGCAGATCCATTCGCATTTTTTTCAACAAAACCGTCGTATATTAGCTCTGCCGCATATGTTTCCAATGTGCTAGATTTAATAAATCAGAACGCCACCAGTTATCTAGTTAATGATCAATTAGACAGTTACTTAAAGTTACTGGGGGTTCGCAACATAGGATACCTAGTTTTAAGATATGACCATAATCAGAATTATTTAAAACGCATTTCCGATAATACGGCAAATGTTCATAATTTAAATATATCTGCAATTAAAAAAGCTCTTGATGATCTTGTGAGTGTAGGTAGCGTAACTCATTTTGACGGGTTTGATTTATACGAAATTCCTCAAAACAGCACTTTACCCCTTTTTTATTCGGCAAATAAAATCTCCTATACAGTTGCAGATCCAGCAGACGCGATCTCTGAACTTGTAAAGATAGATAATTTACGAGATATAAAAATATTTTATAAGCAAAATTTAAACCTAGTTGATCTAATATCAGAGGAAACAGAATTAAGTATTCCAAAAATTAAATTCAAACAAATAAATCCAACAAAATATAGAGTTCAAATATTTTCCTCTGGTGAAAAATTTTTTTTAGTTTTTATACAAAACTTTAGCGATAATTGGAAGGTGTTTTTAAATCCTTCGGGTATAACAACCCCATCATCTACGGAAGACTATGTTAGCCCTGAGTATTTTGATGTTATTCAAGATAACAACCTGTTAGCAGGACCATATAATGAAACTTGGAATAACAAATTTTTTATAGCGGAAAAAAATCACTACGTTGTCAATGCGTTTGCAAATGGTTGGGTTGTTGAATCTGATTATATCTGTTCTCTTTCAAAATCTGCCTGTACCTATAACTCAGACGGCAGTGTAGACTTTGAGCTAATTGTTGAATTTGTTCCTCAGAAGACATACATCATTGGTTTTATCATTACCGGTGTGTTTTATTTGTTAGGTATTGGCAGTGTCGTGCTTGTAATACTTAAAAGGGTTTTTAGAAAAAAATAGTTTCTTATGTGGCTTTATAATCATCTTATTGGCATACAAGGGGATAATGTAGGTGCTGACATGTTTCTTTACAAAGAGTACATGGCACAACCGTTTGGTTTATTTAAATCAACGGCGTTTTATAGTAATCAACCCTTTTCTATTTTTTATCAACTGATATATAAATTGTTTGGCTTTATTCTGGGGTATAATATATTAGTTTTAGTAACTACCTTACTCGTGCTTTTTTTTGCCTTCATTTTTTTTAAGAAACTATTTGATAACAATATTATTGCTTGTTTGTTATCTTTCCAGGTTATTTTATCCAACTTTTTTCTTTATAGAATTAGAGAACATATCGAACTAAGCCAGATTTGGGTAATATTTATTCTCCTCTATATCTTATTTTTTAAAAAAGAGTCAGTGTATTATGGTTTTATGATTTTCTTAACAATTTTTTTAATCGCTTTCTTTTTCAAAAGTGGTTTTTTTGTT